>JAGGZV010000005.1 GCA_021161835.1 Thermotogae bacterium
CCTTCTGGACTGCCGGATACCGTGCCTGGCGGAAAATTTTATTTAATCGTGGAAAGAGATGCAACCGGTGTCGCTGTACGACTACGCGGTGCTGTTTATGTAAACGGATGCCACATTTCAGTAGAAGGTTACATGAGTACAGACACCACCTCTACGGATATCGATGAAGACAGTTCAGAAACGTACTGGTGGACATTGTTTTGATTTTTAACATAGCTGATATAATGAGATATCACCCGAAAACCGGACAGGTGATAATGTTCATTTTGAGAGGGAGCATGAGGAAATGAGAGGGAAAAGTAGGATACAAGGTACCAGATGATGTTTGCTATGGTGAGAAGGTGGAAAAAGAATCTTGATAAGAAGGAATAAAAATTGATATTTTTCCCATCCGAAAAATTGGGAGTATTTCAATGTGATCATCATTCATTCACAGGTATGTGGAAATCCTCGACACATTTCATCTGCTCGAATATGAGGGGAGGTAGCTCCCTGGAAATTTTTACATCTACGTTGAGTAATTTTTCCGCAGCAGCTTTGATGCTCATGGCTAGTTCTTCCTTTTCCACATTTTTACCGATCTCCGAGAGGGTTATTATTCTATTACGTATACTGAAATCTGGATTCTTGAAACAGTGTATGTATCTTTCCAAATCAAGTTTTAAAGGTATGGAACCATGCTGGAGTACAAAACCTCTGGTTCTGTACTGTGCACTACCCACCAATTTTCGTCCAAAGAGAGTTATTTCGAACTTCGAGGTAGTAGCATAACATGCGGCAGATCGTCGATACTCCGCCTTTTCATGTATTTCAACTGGTATTCCTAACATGCGAAGAGAGGTACAGAGTAATCGAGAAATTTCCAGGTAGATCTTCTGTGAGCGGTATTTTCTCCACGGAGAGGTTCCTGGAAGGCAGAAACAGTATGTTATTTCATCCTCGTGAAGAACCGCTGTTCCACCTGTTGGGCGCCTGACAATATCTATTCCTTCCTTTTTCAGATATTCGAGATTCACATCATCCAGTTTTTGAAGTTTTCCAAGTGAAAGAGTGGGTTTCAACCATCCATATAGGCGCACAGTAAATGGAAGGTATTCTTTGCCCACCGCCCTGGCAAGCGCGATATCTATAGCCATGTTTTCCACGCCTCGGCGTGTTTCATCGATTATGAGCAACAGTTCTCGGTTTCTCATGTCGTGCTTCTGCACAACCTCACGTATTCCTTCGCTACATCCGTTATATCTCCCGCACCGATGAAGAGTACTACCGAATTACTGACGTGCTTCAAATCGTCCACCACGTTCCACATATCCTCATGGAAGTGCGAAGGTACGTTCTTTCCTCTGAGATGATCGACTATCTCCTTTTCGTTCACACCTTTTATTTCTTTTTCGTAGGCGTCGAACAGGGGAAGCACATGAACTTCATCGGATTTTTCCAGAACACGCGCGAAGTTGCCGTTTTCTCGCGCCAGCCTGGTATATCTGTGAGGCTGAAAGACGGAAATGAGTTTTTTGTCGTCATACACTTCCTTTACGGCTTGCAACGTTTCGGCTATCTCTCTGGGAGTGTGAGCATAATCCTCTATTACGATGAGCCTTCTTTTCTCATCTTCGAACAAAACGTTGAATCTCCTCTTGACAGGAAGGAAATCTTCCAGCATGCTGATCACATCAGGTGGATATCCCATAGCCACAAGCGCACAGCATGAAGCCAGGGCATTGAAAACGTTGTGCACACCAGGTATACGAAGACAGCCTTTCACCCGTCCATTGCCGTGCTCCACCACAAATTCTTGAACATACGGCTTTTTGCTTATAATCTTTCTTTCAACCAATCTCAGGGTACTGGCTCGATTGCAGCCGAAGCTCAGCAGGCTGATTCTCGATATGGAAGAAGCCAATTCCCACGTTTCTTCCTCATCTCTGAAAATGCATATCGCATCTTCAGCATTTGAAAGGAATAGTTTCATAGCCTCACGAAGATTTTCGAATCTCCCCCCATAATGTTCGAGATGATCAGGTCTGACGTTTGTCAAGACCGCCACATTCACAGTAGCGTTCTTAACATATCCATCACTTTCATCTATTTCCACAACCATCCTATTGTTTCCAAGATGGTAATTACCGTGATTCAGATCGGGATGGATGGCCCCTAAAAGACTGGTAGGAGCTTCTTCCAGCTTGGAAAGCAGGTGGAAAATCATTGCGGTGGTGGTGGATTTGCCGTCCGTTCCGGAAATGCCGATTGAATAATACTTCTTCAGTTCCTGAATTAGAAGTTCCATCCTTTTCAGGATGGGTACACCTTCTCGCAGTGCTTTCTGCACTTCTGGATTCGTTTTGTTCACCGCTGTGGAGACGATCAGACAATCAGGATTTTTCCAGTTATCCTCACTATGCGTTATGAAAACTTCTATGCCATGCTCCCTCAGGTAAATTGTTCTATCGTTTTCTTCAAGATTCGAACCATAAACTTCATCCCCATTCTTGAGCTTGAGATGTAAGGCCAGAGCGCTCATCCCTATTCCACCAATACCCACGAAATGGTAAAGCAATTAACACACCTCCGTTATATTCTTGATGATCGCCTTGATGGCTGAATATGGATCAACCAGAATTTTTCTGGGCTTTGATAACTGTTTTTCCAGCGCTTCTGCCACTTCTTCTGGTGTCGCTGTCTTCTCTCTAATTATAACCGCTTCTCCATATTCACACAAAAATTTTGCATTTTCGAGTTGATGTCCTTCCGCTGCTCCTTCCCATGGTATCAAGATGGCGGGGATACCATATGTGTAAAGCTCCCAGATGGTGGTGGCGCCTGCACGTGTCAAAGCGCAATCTGCTATGTTCAATATGTCGGGTACTCTTTCGGTGTAGGTAAACGCCACAATTCCTTTAGATTTCAGACGTGTTGTCCATGCAGGGTCTCCAGTGATCACAATGAATCGGGCATTCACCAGGTGTTGTATCTTTTCAACTAGACCATTCAGAAAGTGGGATCCTCTGCTTCCTCCCATGACGAACACGAGCTTTTCTTCATCTTCAAATCCCAGAGATTTTCTCAATTTTTTCTTTTCATCTGGCGACATTTCTCTGAATCGAACAGGATTACCGCTCACCACCACCTTATGACGATACCTGGGTGGGATGTCTCGAACAGATCCGGGAAAGCTTAAAAATATTTTTGTTGCGTATGGTAATGAGAGCCTGTTTGCCACACCTACTTTCGAGTTCTGCTCGTGTATGTACAGGGGAATTTTCATTCGATGTGCCGCAAATGCCACCGGTCCGGTTATGTACCCGCCGGTTGTGAAAACAAAGTGTGGTTGAAAACGCCCAAGAATTCTCTTCACTTTTGCAATTATCGGAATGAGGCGCGTGATGACCCATAGATTACCGGGATTGTATAGTGGACGTTTGAAACCTTTAACATTAAGGGGTTCGAGTCTTGCATCGGGAAAATATCTGGGGATTATCCGTTCTTCCAATTTGCCGGGAACGGTGAAATACAGGATTTCTAGCTGGTACTTCCTGGCGATGTATTCCAGAACGGATATGGCGGGATATACGTGACCTGCTGTACCTCCACCTGCAACAGCAATTTTAACCTTCTTTTTCATTGCTGCCTCCCAATAGAATCGAGAAGACTATGCCCGCTCCAGCCATAAAGGTGAACATGGAACTCCCACCATAACTTGCGAATGGTAACGTCATTCCTGTTGGTGGTAACAGTCCGACATTTACGCACATGTGTATCAGGGCTTGGACACCCACCAACACGGCGAAGCCGTAAACGTAAAATCTCATAAACGTATCCCTGACGTATTTGTAGGCCATCTTTACCAGCGAGTTCACCAACCCAAAGTATAGCAGGATCATCACCAAGGATCCTATTATTCCCAGTTCTTCGCCGACCACGGCGAATATGAAATCCGATTCCCTGTAAGATATCTTCTGCTTTATTACCCCCAATCCTATTCCACTGCCGAAGAGGCCTCCTGCACCAACCGCTGTACTGCTGTATTTCTGCTGCAGTGCTCCTCCTCTACCAGCTATTAGGTCCACGAATTCTCTCAGCCTTTTGAGTTGATAGCTTTTTATGATGTCTATTCCCATCACGGATATCAGTAATATCAGGGCAAGCGCTATCATCGTCAGCATCAACAGAATGTGTGATAGGCGTGCCCCTCCCAGGTACAACATGATAAGGGTAACGATGAAAATTAAAAACGCTGTACTCAAATCGGGTTCGAAAGCTATAAGGAGCATCACAGGCGTGATCAATATCATGGGAATGATTATTCCATACAGAAAAGATTTCATTCTCTTCCTGAATTTGGAAATGTAGGAAGCAATTGCTATGACAATCACCAGCTTTGTAAGCTCTGATGGTTGAAAACGGATGGGTAATGATTTGAACTCTATCCAGCGTTTTGCTTTGTATCCAGATGGTAGTATGAGAACAAGGGCCAGCAGGAAAATGATACCAAAGAAATATACGCGCCAGACCGCACGCTCGTGAAATTTAGGGTTCATAAATGAAAGTATTATGAGAGCCAGGCCTCCAACAATCAACCATGTTAGCTGTCTCATTAGCAGATCTGTGTTCAGATGATAAGTTGTTGAGACTCTCAATTCGGCTCCGTAAAGTGCCAGTATGCCTATTACTATTATCAAAAAGATGTAAAAAGCTATGCCTCTTGCTTCTTTCGATGTATCAATTTTCTCACGCATCTTATGAAATCTTCTCCTCTCTCGTGATAGCTGGAATAAAGATCGAAGCTTGCACCACCGGGACTGAGTAAGATCGTATCCCCGTATTCCGCCATATCGACTGACCTGTTTACCGCTTCCTCCATGTTTTTAACTACATACACGGGTACACTATTCTTCATTCGGGTCACGTACTCCACGAATTCGCCGAAGACCACAACTGCTTTGCACTTTCTGTCGATCATATCGAAGAGAAGGGAATAGTCTTCCCGTTTGCCTTTTCCGCTCATTATCAGGACAACGGATCGATCTTCGAACTCACGTAAAGCGGCCAGAACCGCATGAGCGTTGGTAGCTTTCGAATCATCTATAAAGCGTATACCCTTCCATTCTGCAACGAGTTTGAATCTATGTGGTAAACCCTCGAATCTTTTTAAAGCGTCGGAAATTTCGTCCGACGATAGCCCTACGATCCTCGCTACGGACACCGCGGCGACCACGTTAGATAACATGTGGGGTCCCAGCTTTATCTCTTCAAAGGTTAGCTTCATATCCTCTATGTGAAGGAATTTTCCCTCAACATGCACGCCGTACCCTGCACATTCGTTGAACCATCGTACCTTGGAGTGAAGGATATCGGCGTATTTTCTTATCCACTCATCTTTTTCGTTCAGGAGTGCTATGTCTTTTGTTGTTTGCCTTTCGAACATGCTTATCTTTGTTTTGGCGTATTCCTCGAAAGAGCTGTGCCAGTCGAGATGATCCGGTGCAAGGTTCAGCAAAACTCCTACATGTGGTTTGAACCTTTTACACCATGTAAGTTGAAAACTGCTCACTTCCACCACCAGGAGATCCCAGCATTGTGGGCAGTTCAAAGCTTCGGCAAGGGGTGTACCCAGATTTCCTCCTTCAAATACCCTGTATTTCTGTCCGAGAATGTACGCTATAAGCGAGGTGGTGGTGCTCTTACCATTTGTGCCGGTTACGGCTATGATCTTTTTGAGGTTTATCCTGTCAAAGGAATACTCCAGTTCTGTGGTTATTTTCAAACCACGTTTCCTGGCTCTACGTATCACATCACTGTTGGGATTTATGCCAGGACTGACAACCAGTACATCTGTTTCAAACACCCGATCCGTATGACCGGCTTCTTCATATTCCACATGATTCTCTTCGAGAATTTTTTTGTATTCAGAAGGTATTTTCCCCAGCTCCGATACGAATACGTCTTCATGGTTTTTAAGAAGATCTTTGAGAACGGCCATGTTACTTACACCGAGTCCAAGAAGAGTGTAGCGCATCCGCTTCAATACCTCCCATCAGGACCAATGATCACCTATTTCCACATCCACTTTGAGAGGAACGCGCAATTTCACCACAGATTCCATGATGTTCCTCACCATGTTGCATATTTCGTCCAGTTCTTCGGGTGCCACTTCGAATACGAGTTCATCGTGAACTTGCAGTATCATCATGGTCTTTTTGTTGAGCAATTGTTTGTCTATTTCTATCATTGCCAGTTTTATTATATCGGCCGCTGTTCCCTGTATGGGTGTGTTGACAGCCATTCTTTCACCTTCCTGCACCACGTTGCGGTTTTTCGCTCTGAGCTGAGGTATATCTCTCCTCCTGCCAAACATGGTGCGTACATATCCAGATTTCTTCGCATGATCTATGGTTTTCTGGAGGTATTCTCTTACCTTCGGGAAGGATTTGAAATAGTTCGTTATAACGTTGCGCGCTTCCTCATTGGAGAGTCCTGTTCTGATGGCCAGACCATACGGTGTAACGCCGTATATTATCGCAAAGTTTACCATCTTACCCACATTTCTCATCTTTTTCGTTACTTCTTTCTCATCCACTCCGAATATCCTGGCAGCGGTCAGGGTATGGATGTCCTTACCCTTTTCAAAAGCTTCTATGAGATTCTCGTCTTCACTCAAATGTGCCAATACTCGAAGTTCTATCTGGGAGTAGTCCGCACTGAGTATTTTCCAGCCTTCGTGCTGCGGAACGATGGCTTTTCTTATCAGCCTCGAATTTTCGTCACGTTTCGGGAGATTCTGCATATTGGGTTCTGAACTGCTCAGACGTCCGGTGGCGGTGCCCGTTTGATTGAATGACGTGTGAATTCGTTCTGTATGAGGATTCACCAGATTTGGTAAAGCATCCACATATGTGGATTTCAGCTTTTGATACTTGCGATATTCCAGTATTTTACGTGCTACTTCGTTTTCTTCTGCCAGACTTTCCAGCACTTCGGCGTTCGTGGAATAATCTCCTCCTTTGGTCTTTTTAGACGGTTTCAAACCGAGCTTGCCGTAAAGAATGTTGGCAACCTGGCGGGGAGAATTGAGATTGAAAGTTTCCCCCACTTCCTGATATATCTGGCTTGCTATATCGTTCAATTTGTCTTCGTATTTCTTGGAAAGTTCTTTCAGATATTGCGTATCAACGTAAACACCGTTTAACTCCATTCGTGCGAGTACTTTTATCAATGGCATCTCTATTTTTTCGAATGCATCAAGTAGTTCCTCTTCGTAAAGGCGTCGGTTGAAGATCTCGTAAAGATTGTAGGTGACCACAGCATCTTCCACAGAGTAGAAAGCTATCTTCTCAACAGGTACCTCTTTTATGTTGCCTGACATCGAGGATGAGAGCATTTCTCCATAGGAAACCATTTTGTAACCCAGATATTTCCTGGCGAGGTCATCGAGCTTGTAACGACGTTCGTTGGGATTGAGAAGGTGCGCGGCTATTAGGGTATCGAAATGTGGATCAGGTGGTTCGTATCCTTTTTTCATGAGTACAGAATAATCGTATTTGAGGTTCTGACCAACCAGCCTGGAAGCGAAGAGGACATTTGTGATCTCATCCAGCAGTCGATCTTTGTTCGAAAAGGTGTGGAAGGGAATATAGTATCCTTTACCGGGATTGCATGCAATGGACAAACCCACTATTTCCGCCTCGTGTGGATCGAGGGATGTGGTTTCCAGGTCAAAGCATACGGATGATGCGTTCTTCATGTTTTCGATCAGGTTCTTGAGTTTGTCTTCATCGTTCACGATCTCGACATCAAACTTGAATGTTTCATCGGAAAGGTCGAGTTCATCCATTATGGAGGAAAACTCCAGCTCTTTGAGCAGAGGTAACAACTTCTCTTTCATTATACCTTTGTACTCGTATTCTTCCCACTTTGTGGAAACCGGTACATCCAGGACCAGTGTTACCAGCTTTTTGCTCAATTCCATCATCTGTCTACCGTCCATTACCGTTCTTCGCAGACTGGGGGGAAGTGCACGGATGTTCTTTACAATACCTTCCACACTGCCAAATTTCTTCAGAAGATCCGTGGCTTTCTTTGGTCCTATACCTTTAACTCCCGGGACATTATCGGCTGTATCACCAACCAGTGCGAGATAGTCTCGTATCTGTGCTGGTTCCACACCATATTCTTCTCGTACTTTCTGTGGATCGTACAACTTGAGTGATGACAACCCTTTCACGACTCTCAGGAGTTTTATCCTGTCATCGACCAATTGGAGGAAATCTTTATCACCGCTTACGATGTACACCTCATCGAATGATTCTCTGCCTTTGACAGCGAGCGTGGCGATAGCGTCATCCGCCTCGAAATTTTCCACTTCTATCACCTTGAAACCAAAGGCAGATGCCAGTTTTTTAACATACGGTATTTGCATGAGCAGGATATCGGGTGTTGGAGGTCTTTGAGCTTTGTACTCTTCCAACAATTTGTGTCTGTAAGTTACCGTCTTCTTGTCCATGGCAAAAGCGCAGAACACCTCTCCACTTTTGAAGTAATCTTTCATGAATTTTATGAGCATTCTGGCGACTCCATAGGTTGCGTTGGTGGGCAAACCCGCGGAGTTCGAAAGTGACTGATCCAGGGCGTAAAAAGCTCTGTACGTTAAACCCGTACCATCGAAAAGAAATAATCTTCTCATGGCTTTCACCGCCTCAGTAGAACCTCGAGCATACTCTCCACCCGAAGACCAGTCTCATGTATTCGATATTGGGGAGAAAGATGTAGAAGTCCACGTTGTTCAGAGAAATATCCATACTTTTCGCATAATTTCTCATCGCTTCCAGAAGATCGAATTTTTCGTGCACTTCTATTATCTTGGGAACACGCAGATTCGAAAGAGTGTCCAGGCCTTTGAAAGGAATATCCTTGTAAGTACTTATACCCAGTGCGATCTTGAACGATCCAAAACTTTTGAGAAGTTTTTCGATGCATTCACCTGCCTTGGATTCGTTCCCTTCCGCTATGGCTATGGTGATACACAGTCTGGCTTTTGAAACTTCATCCAAGGTTTCGATGTTTGGCATGTCACCTTCTTTCAATTCTTCGAAGGCTTTCATAGCACAGGCAAATTTGCAGAATGGATATTTCTGTGTCACTTCGCATAGATCTTTCTTTTCACCCATCTGGACTTTGTGATAAGTCAGTGCAGCCGCGAAACACGGTGTTTCTTTCCGAGCTTTCAAATAATTTCTGAAGCTCTCGATTTTTCCCGATTTTTCACCTGTTTCCAGCAGGTGCAAAAACGCGTATAGAGGAGTGGCGCTCTTGTACATACCCTTACGTACCATTTCCGAAAGCCTGTCACCTGCTTCTTTTTTATCACCGGAGTACATGGCCAGAAGGAACTTCACACGTGCATCATCTGCTTCGTTAGCGTAAACACTCAGAATTTTGTGAGCATGTGAGTAGATCTCATGCTGAAAGATCAACACTTCTGATAAAAAGAGCAGAGCTTGTGGATGTGCCGCCGTTTTAACGGCGAGTTCGAAGGCTTTCGAAGAAGTCATCCCTTTTGAAAAAAGTTCAGCTTCCCATGCGTTGTACAAAATGCTGGGGTCATCCATATCCATCAGAAGCCTTGATACCTCATCGTACTCTTCGTTGAGCAGGTGTATTATGGCCTGGAGTACTATTCGTCTGGCCACTTCCACTTTTAAGGCGGCTTTCTTCAGTTCACTTGTAACAGACACATCGGGTGCATCGTAATCCTGTGCGTCTATATCTCTGACGTTCCTGATTTGGGAAATCTTCAGAGTAGCTGTCTTAATATATTTTGGAACGAACCGGGTTCGTTCCTTTTCGGTTTTCTTCCTTCTGCGTAATTTTCCCATCTTTTCGAGATCTTCTTCTATCGCTTTACGTAATTTCATTATCGCCGCGAGCTTTTCATTCACTTCCAAGATACCACCCCATTCTCTCTAAAACTATAAAAACCTTCATGGGCAATTATCACATGATCCACCATGGGTAGCTCAAGAGCCATTGAAAGTTCCAGCAACTTTTTTGTCATCATGAGATCTTCTTCACTGGGTTTTGGATCACCCGATGGATGATTGTGTACGAGTATGAAGGAAGTGGCATTCCTTTTCAAAGGTATACGGAAAACTTCTGAAGGTGATACCATGCTTCTCAGTGCTGACCCCACATGTACGTCTTCTTGGGCCAGAAAACGTAACTTTGCGTCCAGACAGATCACACGTATCACTTCCCTGGTGAAAACCCTCAAATCCGAGCAAAAATCATATACTTTCGCTGGCGTATCGAGTATATCACTTTCGAGTCTTGAGGCGGTGTAAAAACGTCTTGCCAGTTCCATCGTGGCTTTGAGAGTAACCGCTTTTACAGTGTTTATCCCTGGCATGGAGGTAAGTTCCTCGACGGATGCTCTCGCCAGACCGAGTAATCCTCCGAACTTTTCAATTAGTTTCTCTGAAAGCTCGAAAACGTTCATCTTCTTTGTGCCCGTTCTCATGACTATGGCCAGTAGTTCCGCGTCACTCAGCTTGTCCGCTCCATGTTTAAGAAGTCTTTCTCTTGGTTTCACGCCCATATCCCCCTTCTTTCAAGAACTTCCCAGATTCTTCTCAGTGGAAAGCCCACGACATTGTAAAAATCTCCCTCTATTCTTTCCACCAGCAACGCTCCAAGCTCCTGTATGCCGTAAGCTCCAGCTTTATCTCTGTATTCTCCCGTTTTCAAATAAAAATCCACAAGCTTTTCGGAAAGTTCGGCGAATTTCACGGAAGTTCTAACGTTGAATCTTTCTACCCATTCATTCCCCATTATACACACACCTGTATAAACTTCATGCCATCGACCAGAAAGTTTGTACAACATCCTCCTGGCATCCATTTCGTCTCGAGGTTTGCCGAGTACCTCTCCATCTACCACCACAACGGTATCTGCACCTATGATCACATCATCTGCGCTTTTCATCACGCTCCTGGCCTTCATGTACGCGAGTTCCTCAACATCCTCGGGGACCTTCTTCACTTTGCTTTCATTCACGTTCAGCGGTATCCGTACCTCAAATTTCACCTTTAGAAAACGCATCAATTCGATTCTACGAGGCGATGATGAGGCCAGAACCAGTTTCATTTTTCTATTCCTCCCTCAACATACCGCGTGATTTCAGAGCGCTTTCAACGATTGCTTTTATTTCCAGGTGAATTTCCTTCACGGTGCGGCAACCATCGATTATCTTGAACCTTTCAGGTTCCTCATTTGCGAGTTTTTTGTATGCTGTTGCAACTCTTTCCAGAAAATCCATCCCTTCATTTTCGAGTCTGTCCTTTTTCTTGGAGTTCAGTCTTTCCAACGCCGTGTAAATGGGTACGTCTATCAGAAAGGTTATATCGGGTTTGACGCCGTATGTTGCGAAAAGGTTCAATTTTTGGACAATTTCTGCTCCCAATTTGCGAGCCATTCCCTGATACACCAGCGAGGAATCCGCGTATCTGTCGGCCACCACGATTGCTTTCTTTTTTAGAGTGGGAATGACGATTTTTTCAGTGAGCTGAGCCCGTGACGCCATGTATAAAAGCACTTCTGCTCTTTCATTTGGAACATGTTTGTGAGAAAGGAGAAGTTCTCTGATTTTTTCACCCAGTGGTGTACCCCCGGGTTCCCGTACGAGAATCGTTTCCAAACCTCTTTCTCTCAACCACTCTACAAGTAAACGCGCCTGGGTACTCTTACCCGAACCGTCCACACCTTCGAACGTTATGAACATTCCTTTTCTCATGAGGCACCTATCTCCAGTATACGAACGATATCTTCTTTATCCAGTTTGACAAGCTTTCCTATTGGTAAAGTTCTTTTAGCGACGTTTTCCACTATCTTGGGTATCTCTTCTCTGGGAATACCTGCATCTTTTAAAGTGGTGGGTTGTCCTATACTGGCAAACCAGGCTTTCAATTTTTCGATACCTTCGGCTGCTATTTGAACGCTGCTTTTCCCATCTGGAGTGATCTCCATAACCTCTTCTGCGAATCTCTGAAATTTCTTGAGGTTCCTCATCATCGTGTACTTCATCCAGGCTGGCACCACGATGGCCAATCCCTCACCATGTGCTATATCATACAGTGCACTGAGTGCATGTTCTATAGCATGGCAAGCCCAATCTCCCCCACCAACACCAGCCGATATGAAACCGTTCAGGGCAAGCGTTGTACACCACGCAAATTGTGCCCTGGCTTCGTAATCTGTGGGATCGTTGAGGAGTTTTTCGGTGTAGCGTATGATCGTTCTCAGGACTCCTTCAGCCATTTCATCTTGAACATCGGTGTTCTCCACCCCACTGAAATAGTATTCGAATATGTGAGCCATGGCATCCACAGCTCCATTTGCCGTTTGTTTTGGTGGGAGGTGAAATTGCACACTGGGATCTATTATGGAAACCTTCGGATAGATGCAGGGATAACTCATTCCGTACTTTTCTCCCGTTTCTTCGTTTGTTATGACCGCGTTGGGATTCATTTCTGTGCCCGTTGCAGAAAGTGTGAGTACAACGTATACTGGTAAAGCTTTTTCAGGTTGGTACTTTTTTGTGAAGGCATCCCAGACGTTTCCTTCGTACAACACGCCCACCGCGACCGCTTTGGCAGTGTCTATTGTGCTACCACCTCCGACTCCTAAGATGGCTGTCACCTTTTCTTTTCTGGCCACGTTCACGGCTTCAACTACCTTACTCAGAACGGGGTTGGGTTTTACCCCTCCAACTTCAACGAATTCCACTCCATGCGATTTCAAAGAGTTCACCACGAGTTCGTAGACCCCTGTTTTTTTGATGCTACCCATTCCGTACACCATTAGAACCTTCTTATGACCATCTTTGGCAATTTCTTCCCCTATTGTACCGATGGTGTTACGACCGAATATGATCTTCGTTGGATTGTGGAAGGTAAAATTCAGCATCGTTCACCACCTCCTAACCATATCCCCATGAGTAGAACATCTTTGTACACTCCATCTCCAAGTTTTATAGCCTTTTCTTGCCGGCCTTCAAACTCGAATCCCAGCTTTCGATAAAGCGAGATTGCGGCCAGATTGTCCTCAATCACTTTGAGGTGTATTTTTTCTATGCCTTTCTTTTTCGCCCATTCCATCATGCATTCGATCATACGTGTTGCTATACCCTTTCTTCTGTATTCTTTTAAAACACTTATGCCGAATTCTCCGGTGTGTCTGACTTTTTTCCTGGAATTTCCTATGAAAGTTAACGAACCCACCACTTTCTCGTTGTCCAGGGCTATTATGAATAAAGAATAGAGGGATCTTTTCATCCGTTTTATGAACTCTTCTTCTTCTTTTACAGATGGGACTTCCTCTGGACAGGTTATGAGGAATTCACTCTCCGTCGTTATCTCTTTCAAAAATTCAACGATTCTCGCAGCGTCTTTCGTTTCCGCATCTCTTATTCTGATTTTCATCGAATCGGGAGTGTTGTACACGATATCCACAGCTCTATCTCCCAAATCTTTTCACTCCTATTCCAGACCGTATTTTTTGAGTTTGTAATACAATGTCCTTAAGCTTATGCCAAGTTCCCGAGCCGCCTTCTCCCTGCTCCCTTCACACTTATCGAGTACGTTTTTTATTATCGCTTTTTCATATTCTTCGAGCATTTCTTTGAGATCCCTTCCCCGTGGCATGGTGGGGAAAGAACGTTGTTCTTCACTGAGTATTCCTATGTGATGGGCTTCTATCCTGCGTTCATCAATGTCCATGTTTATGATGGCCCTTCCGATGACGTTTTCCAGCTCTCTTATGTTTCCCGGCCAATCATAATTCATGAGTATTTCCAGGGCCTGAGGTGAAATACTTTCCACTATCCTGCCGTATTCCTGATTGAGTTTTTTTATGATTCTATCGACCAGATATGGAATGTCCTGTTTTCTGTTTCTCAAGGGCGGGATGTATATAGGTACCACATTTAAACGGTAGTAAAGATCGGGCAGGAATTCCCCACGCTCAACCATTTCTTCCAGATTTCTGTTGGTGGCGGCTATGACTCTCACGTTGACGTACACAGGTGTGTTTCCTCCAACCCTCACGAATTCCTTATCCTGTAGAAACCGTAGGAATTTCGATTGGACGTTCATGGAAAGCTTGCCAACTTCATCCAGGAAAAGTGTCCCCCCATCCGCTTCTTCTATGAGTCCTTTTTTACCTCCTTTTTTCGCACCGGTGAAGGCTCCTTCTTCGTACCCGAACAATTCCGATTCCAGAAGAGAGTCGGGAATCGCGGCACAATTCACACTTACAAAAGGACCGTTTTTTCTTTTGCTTGCATTATGAATGGCGTGAGCGAACAATTCCTTGCCCGTACCGCTTTCTCCTCGAAGCAGGACCGTTGCATTGGTGTCTGCAACACGCTTTGCCTGATCCACGGCTACTTTCATGCTATGACTCACGGCAACGATGTCATCGAAAGTATACTTGGCAACCATTCTTCTGACGGTTCTCCGGAGTTCTTCAAGTTCCCTGTGAAGCTCCATAATTTCTGAGGTATCGTGTACAACCGCCACGCTTCCCCTGAACACTCCGTTGACGAATATCGGGTCAACGTTCACGATCACTTCTTTTCTTCCAGGTCCTGCCAGCATTCTGACGTTTCTAACGGGTTTTCTTTCTCTGGCGACCTTTATATGCATACTTTCCCCTTCAGCTATATCGATGGTGGCAGGTTTTCCTATCACATCTCTGGCGCTCAATCCCGTTATTCTAGTATACGCGCGGTTCACCAGTATTATCCTGCCTTCTTCATCAGCCACTGATATGGCATCGTATGTGGAATCGAAGATAGCCATCAACAGAGCTTCGAGCTCGCGAACATTGGTAACCTTTTCTGCCATCTTCCAGGCACGGGATATGTCTCTGAATACCGCGACTACACCCAGAATTTTTCCGTTATCATCCACGATTGGTACCCGTGTGGTTACTATGGATTTATCACCCAGATGCTGGATCTGATCGTGTTCTGCACGTCCAGTTTGAAGCACGACATGCATCCTGGTGTTGGGTATTACATCTGCCACGAACTTACCTATGACATCATCGTCCACGTTCAATATCTGCCGTGCAACCTTGTTTATGAAGATTATCTTTCCTTCATCGTCAATCGCTATGAGCCCTTCGGCTATGGAATCCAGCATTACACGGTAAAAGTTTTCTTCCACCGCATCACCACCTCATACAATCTAAGGTATTCATCGATCGTTATATTCTCCGGCCTCATGTTCGGATCGATCCTCGCTTCCTCGAAAATCTCCTGTGGTATCTTCAAGTTATTCTTCAGTTTCTTGCGTCTGGATGAGAAAGCTCTTCTCACCAGTTCCGTGAAATCTTCGGGCACTTTCCTCACGGGTTCTATTCGAACCACCGTAGACATCACCTTTGGATTGGGAACGAACATGGATGGAGGGATGTCGAAAAGTTTTCGAACCCGTGCACATGCTTTCACAAACACCGTCAACGAACCGTAGACTTTCGAGCCGGGTAATGCCAGAATTCTTTCGGCAACCTCCTTCTGGAACATAAAAATACACAATGGTGTTTTCGTTTCGGTTAGAACCCTTTCGAGTATCTTCGTTGCGAGATGATAGGGTAGGTTTCCGCACATTATGAAAGAGCTGTAGGGTTCAAGAGACATCGTCAAAAAGTCTTTCATCTCTATTACTACGTTATCGCTTTCACCCAATCGTTCTTTTAAAATTGGAGCGAAGCGTGTATCTATTTCAACAACCACCAATTTTCTGGCGCGTTTGAGCAATTCAACGGATAGTGTACCAGCGCCTGCTCCTATTTCCAGGATTTGGGAATCTTCAGGGATGTTCGCCGCTATTTTGCGTGCGATCCTTTCATCTGAAAGAAATACCTGTCCCAGTGATTTTTTGAGTGTTATACCGTATTTTCTGAGATAAATCGATGTTTTCACTTCTGTCATCCTTCCAATTCTTCCATGGAAATTATACTATTATCCTGCTTCCCATTTTCTTGCTTCTCGATGTACTCTCATGGTGGCGGGGTACAAGTTTCTCGGTATGCAGATATTTACCAACATTGAGTAAATAAGGTAAGTGGTTCATACTGGTGAGTATCTTAGCACCTATTCGAGCTGGTACTTGTGAGACACTTTTCGTGTGTATTGCCGATGTTGTAGAATTAAAAATGAATCAAACACTGCCGGGGGTGTGATAAACATGAAAAAAATTGCGGTAGTTACTCTTCTTTTATTGATTACTTTGGTTTTTCCCACCACGAAGGTTTTCATTGTATATGTTTCCTCTTACGAAGACGAAACCATTATGCCGTTGCCACCTGCTGAGAAAGATGCTGAAAATTTCAAAGATGTTATGGACAAAATACCTGGGGTTGAGATAAAACTTCTGGAAAATCCAGGCTACACTGAGTTTCTGAAAGGATTCAAAGAATGGATATCTTCATTGAAAGATGGCGATACGTTGATTTTCTACTATGCGGGGCATGGGATAAGCAAGGACAGAGAATTTTACTTCATTCCTGCTGATGCGGATCCTGAAGATGAATACACATGGGTATCGTTCAGCAGGTTGCGGAAGTATGTGCACTCTGATGTCAGGGTCATATGGCTCATAGATGCATGTTATTCAGGATCAATAGTTAAAGGC
>JAGGZV010000016.1 GCA_021161835.1 Thermotogae bacterium
CCGTAGAATAAACCAAGCATGGCAAAAGGAGTACTCGGCCCTGATGAAAAGGCACGTTTAAATTTAACAGGATTGAAATCCTGGATACGCTCTTCCAGAAATTTCCCTTCATCATATCTCAGGGAATCTATCACAAACAACAATATGTTGGGATGTCTCCAGGATTCACGGTGAATGACAACCTGAGTGGCTACTTTCTTTTCCTCCTCAAAAAGCTCTTTGATCCTTCTCACCTGTTCATCGAGAGAGTAAGTTTCCACAAACTTCCTGTATTTACTGGAATCGTAGTTTTCGCTTGTGATCATCTCCACCGCTTCATCCACCGTATCGAATATGTATTCACGCGGATAAAATTCTGAAGCCACGTAGAAATTGTGGATCACCGGTTTTATACCTTTGGCCATCGCCTCCATTATAGCCACACCATATCCGTCATGTATGCTGGTTGAAAGGAATACATCTTTGTCTTCCAACCACTCGTCGGTGTCATCCACCCAGCCTTCGAAGGTAAAATGATCTTCAAGCTTCATCTCACGCAGGATGTAATTCAAATAATCCCATATCCTGTCATCCTGTATTTTTCCGCCCCAATATATCCTGTACCGCTCGTCGATATCAACAAGCTTCTTCAGTATTTGTACCATCAACATTGGATTTTTTTTGTAATTCATGAATCCCAAGAATCCTATTTTATAACCCTTACTCCTGCTCCTGTAGTTATATTTACCGATATCTATACCATTTGGTATCAAAATGATCCTTCTTTCTTTTATTTTCGGTTGGTCATCGATAGCCGCTTTCATGGCGTGTTCAGCAACGAAAATCACTCCATCTACTTTGCTCCAATCGATCCCATTCAGAAAATCTTTTCTGTAAGCTTCGTATCCGTGAAGCCTCAGGAAAACCTTCTTATCCATCAATCCTTGATATTTGGTGGCTTCCACCGCCACCTCGTTTGCCCATTCTAACCACACGATATCTGCCCAATCCACAGCTGCACGAATCTCGTTGGTATTCCTCACCAGATGCTTCTGCACCCAGTATTCATTTGAAAGTTCCCTTATTATATCGTTCACGAAATTATCAAAACCAACTGCGCAAATGAAAGCCACCTTTTTTCGAGTTTTTGCCTCTTCTAACTTCCTCTTGAAATTTTCGAATTTTTGACTCAGAAGCGGTGTTGCTTCAGGAGGAGCATTTTTCATCGCAAACAGAAGGTGATCTATTGCTCTCCCGTAGAAACCTTCAAAGAAGAAGAGATCACTCAATATATCATGAACCACCCAGGAATTTGGGTCCAGATGATAGCATCTGGAGACGTACTCTTTAACCCTATTCCACTTTTCAAGCCGTTTGTATATTTCCAGTAGGTTGTATAGAGCATCGCGATTTTCGGGATCCAACTTCAGGATATTTCTTAGAATGGAAATGGACCTGTTCTTCCTGCCGAGTTTGTAATTTGCCAGAGCTAACAGCATCCTTTCATCGATGGTCAGATTGTCCTCTTTACCATCAAAATTGCTCACAATTTCCCCGTATTCTCCATTTTCGAAGAGAGATTTGATGTCCACTTTCATCCACCACCTCTTGAATTTTTCCGGACCAGCACCCCCCTGAGATTCCGTCCAAACACCTCGATCTTCTCCAAAGTGTACCCAAGCGATTTCAATTCCTCCTTTATACCTTCCAATGTTCTAAGCACCCGGAATGGGGGAAAGTACCATGCAAGATCTTCCCTGTCACCCAAAACAGGAACCCAGAAAAACAGAATGACTTCACTGGGTTCTTCGAGTATGCTTTTTAAATAGATTACCTGTTCCACTCCAGAAACGACCATGAAATTCCTGGATGTATCGTCGATGTTCACACCGAAATCCTGGAACACCGATTCGATCCATTGCACTTCACCTTCTTTATCATACGGACAATGATAAACACGTACATCATGCCAATCGACGTGTTTCAACATATGTGCCACGTGGAGTGCGTCAATCCTGAACAGAGGTTTCTTGAAATGGTTTTTAGCGCGTTCAAAATAGAGTTTAACCGCCTCATCCGATGGGTAAGGATAGGCCAGCATCTTTCCCTTTCCAACTTTTTCCCAGCGTCTCACAGGATTTATGACTCCAAGAGTCGGTATCTTCTCGCTGATATTGCCAACCCACATCGTTTCCGAATTCTTGATGCTGTTTGTCTTGGAAAGATCGATGGGATAGAAACCGGTGTATGGGAATTTGTCAAGCTTGAGGTCACCAATATGTTCGTTCTCTTCACAAGCCTTTATGTGCAAATCGAAGGCCTTACGTGGCTCCTCTTCCTCGTAAGTCTTGGCCAGGTGATAATAGTAGAAAGGAAACAGTTCCTTCTTGTCTTTCAATCTGGTAAGCAAATCTCTCTTTTTCTTCGCATCGTCACAGGCAATGGCCGAAATGTATACAGCGAAAGGGTGATCAGATACCAAGTATAGCAGCGATAGATCCTCCTTCTTGTACTTCATGGCAAATTCAAACATCAGGTCTTTTCTCTTACCGAAATATCCGATCAACTCTTCATAAACGCCATCAATCTTATGATCCAGGAAAGTCTTGAGATCCTCGATGATCGGCTTGACGAAGCTCGCAAGCTCTGGCAATATTCCAACAGCTCTTCTGTAAACACCTACAGCTTCCCTTATCCTCCCATCTTTCAAGTACATGTCGCCCAGGAGTGCATGAGCTATTCCTGAAACTTTCTTGTCGCCCAGCTTTCTCACATCGTTCAAGAACTGAGCAACTTCCAGATATGAGGCCTTTTCTTTCAAAATATCGAATAGAAAAACCAACGCAGGTGCTCCATTTTCTTTTACGAACTCCAACGGAGATCTGTTTTCAAGGAAGAACTCGAGCAGCATGTCTTCTTTTTCCTTCAATCGCTTCAACATTATACGTTCCATTCTTGAAGAAGGAGAAAGAATGCTCAAAGTATTTTCATCCAGCTGAATTCCACTCTCCAGCAGCTTGATGAGAAATGATCTTAACTTCAGTTTGATGTCATTTTTTGAAGCAAAATCCTGTATCTTCACAAGGTGTGGAAGGATTTCCTTGAAGAACTCAGTATCCACATCGTTGAGACGTTCAAATACCTGGTACATCAGTATTTTAACATTCTCCCCGAAATTCTCAAGTGCTTTCTCCATATAATACCCGAACTTTTCCGCATCTTTTTTCTCGAAGTAGGCTCTTGCAAGTAAGGCATACACGGTGCCCTTCTCTTTGAGAGTCATGATGGTCCAGGTGAAATCCTCCACTTTCCTCATCACTTCATCCAGCTTTTCCAGAAACTTGTTTCCATACTCTATTATCATATCCCAATCCTTTTTCCTTTCACCTGATGCCATCATTCCAAAGTAGGGATCGGGATAATGAGGAGCTCTCTTGATCACTTCTTTTAGCAGGGATTCTCCAAGATCGTAGTACCCATGTATCACCGCTTCGATACCGAAAAGATACAGAAACTCGAAGACTATACTTGGCATGATTTCGGCTTTTTTCAATTCCTCCAGTATTTGCCAGCCAACCTTGTAACGCGCATGGTTCTTACCACCTGTCGTTTCCGTCTTGTAAAGTTGAACAAGATAATACAGACGGTTTGGAACATCTTTACATTCTTTCAAAAAATCGACGATCATGTTCCGTGTACGCTGGTATTTCTTCTTCCTCAATTTTCTCGTCCATATGTATCCGTAATGGATTATATTGTATGGAAAATTGGCTATCTTCGGTTTGTAAACAGGTTGATTGTGCACAGAATTCTGATAGTAAACCGTACCATTTCTGAATATTCTCGGCATGGATCCGATTTCCTGCTTTTTGAAATCCCAGTCGAGGTAGCTGAGGGTGGGCATGTACACGGTGTTAACATCCGAAGGGAGATTCTTCAAAAAATCCCTTAAATTCTTCCGTGCTTCCTCGCTCAATTCTTCATCAGCATCGAAAATGAGAACCCATTCGCATGTGGGATACTTCAGGGAGTTATTTCGTGCCTCGGAAAAGTCATTTTTCCATGGATGAAAATAAAGTTTATCCGTGTATTCACGTACGATTTCAGGGGTTCTATCAGTGGAACCGGTATCCACCACCACTATTTCGTCTGCAACCCCCTTCAAACTTTCCAGAGCACGGCGTATGTTGTGTTCTTCATCCTTCACTATCATGGCAACCGAAAGCAGACATTTCCTAGCCTGCTGCATTTTTTCTCCCTCCTGGTAGATAGCAGTATCAGAGGAGCACGCTCTCTTCATTATACTTCACCACTTGCTCACTTTCCTTAAAAGTAACGAAAAGCCGGGGATGAACCCCCGGCTTTCCACGAAAAACGTACATCTTTATCTCAACAGCTGCAACACGTTCTGCGGTAGTGCGTTAGCCTGTGCCAGCATCGCATTCGCACTCTGCAACAGGATCTGCTGTTTCACAAACGTCATCATTTCCTTGGCCATATCCGCATCCCTGATTCTGGACTCTGCCGCTGTCAGGTTCTCTGCCGCAACACCGAGATTGGCTATGGTGTGTTCAAGCCTGTTCTGTATAGCACCCAATGATGCCCTGGCTGTACTCACCTTGTGAATGGCCGCATCTATGACCATTATGGTTCTTTCAGCTTTGTCCTGTGTTGTAACGTCCAGCGACACACTGGTGATACCCAGAGCACCAGCGCTCATGTCGTCTATTCCCGCTATCATGTTGTGTCCTTCGTTCGCACCTATCTGGAATACCAGCTGGGTGTTACCAGTGTACTTTTCTTCAACCCTTGCCACAGCACTATCAACCACTTCGTTCAACGGCAGCGAACCACCAAAGTCGTTTATGGTGAACTCGTTGTGGTTCCATGAGAAGAGCAGACCATTTTCAAAGTGGAAGCCTCTTCTGAGTTGATCCACACCAACGGTGGTTACTCCAGATTCGCTCGCTTTGAGTATTCTGTAATCCAGAGCAGATGTGAGATTACCACTGAGCTGACCAACTTCTGCCACATACGAACCTTCATCAGCTTCGTAATCCGAAGTGGTCAAATACACATAAGCACTGTTCAGAGACACCGCATTGTAGAACTGGA
>JAGGZV010000007.1 GCA_021161835.1 Thermotogae bacterium
GGTGTGGGGGGGGGGGGTGGGTGGGGTGGTGTTGTTGGTGGGGTTGTTTGGGGGTGTGGGGGGGTTTGTTTGTTTTTTTTTTCTTTTTTTTTTTTTTTTTTTTCTTTCTTTTTTTTTTTTTTTTTTATTTTTTTTTTTTTCTGTTTTTTTTTTCTTTTTTTTTTTTTTTTTTTTTTTTTTTTTTTTTTTTTTTTTTAGACTAGAATAGAAGAGGTGTGAAAGCGTTTTCAATGACTTCTAAGGGGAGGTGTAGTGATGGGTATAAAAGCCAAGTTTCTCATCACCGGTGTTCTTCCCATAACGATCCTCTGGATAGTTGGTTTGTACACACTCTACAACATCGGCACCTTGAACGAGTATATGGATGTATTCTCAAAAATAGCCGTGAAGGCAATGGAAATCTCGGGAGATATAGAAAGAAACGCGCTAAGAGTTGAAAGCAGTTGTCTGTCGTATATAGTTTCACGTTCTGAAAACGACAGGAAGATCCTTCTGGAAAGCTTACAGGTTCTCAAAGATGCAACAGAACGCTTGAAAAATATGAAGTTGGAAGCGTTTGGGGAAAAGATAAAGCAAATGGAAGATCTCATATCGCAGTTGGAATCCCAGATAGAAGGCATGAAAGGTGATATTGAGAAGGGAAATGAAGAAGATGTTCTCAATTATGTGGCACAAATGAAAAAAACGATCTTCGAGATTCTATCCGTTTCCACCGATATCAGGAAGATAGCGAAAGAGGAAATGCAAAAGGCCGAGGTTGAGATGGACAACATGGTGGATAAGACTCGTGTCATACAGGCCTTTGTTCCTCCTGTGATCCTGGGTATTTCCGTAGTGTTCATAGTGATGATCACAACAGGCATGTTCCGGATGTTTAAACCTCTCATGATAGCATCCAAACGGCTTCAGGATAACGATCTCACCTTCAAGTTTGAGAAAAAATACGCTGGCAAGGATGAAATCTCTAGGTTGATGGAGAGTTTCCGCATGGCCACCACAACTCTCAAGAGTAACATGGCGAACGTTCTCAGCAACACAGAGGAGGTAGCTACGGAAATAAACGCAGTTACATCTGCAATGGAAGAGATAGCACAGAACATAAACACCATCACAAATTCCACTATAGAAATTTCCAGCAAGACTGAAAGCATTTCAGCCAATGTGGAAGAGGTAACAGCGGGTGCTGAGGAACTCTCGGCCGCCTCAAAGTCCATAGCCAACGATGCTCAAGAAGCTGCCACATTCAGCTCGGAAAGTTCGGAACTCGCCCAGGAAGGAGGCAGAATTCTGAAGGCGGTTATCGACACCATAAAAGAAGTTGCCGGTACGGTGAAGGAGATCAACGAGGTTGTGGAAAACTTCAACACCGGCGCCAGACAAATAAGCGATTTCGTCGAAACCATAACGGCCATAGCGGAACAAACCAACTTGCTGGCTTTGAATGCGGCGATAGAAGCTGCCAGGGCCGGGGAATCTGGAAGGGGTTTTGCGGTTGTGGCAGACGAGGTACGGAAACTGGCAGAAGAAAGCAGACAGGCAGCAGAGAGAATAAGCACTGTGGTTTCTTCCATAAACACCGTTGCAAACAATGCGGTGAACGTCTCAAGGAAGATAGAAGAGGAAGTAGAAAAAGGCTCACAACTGGCCGACGATGCAGGTTATAAACTTGAGGAGATTCTCAACAGGATAAACAAAGTTACGTCGATGATGGAAAGGATAGCTGCGGCCGTTCAACAACAGACCGCTTCAGTGGATGAAGTGACTCAAGCCATGGCATCGAGTGCACAGAACGTGTCGGATATATCCGCTTCCATCCAGGAGATAACGGCCTCTCTCGAGAACGTGAACGCTTCCACCGAGGAGGTGGCTTCGTCTGTTAAAAACATACGGGAAAAAGTTCAAAATCTGCGAGATATAGTGGCCACTTACAAAGTTTGAAAATGGTCAGAACAGTGGGGGAAGCGACTTTGGAACCCATAGTGTGGGGAGTAATAGGGTTCTTGTTTGCTCTTTTGCTGGATATGCTGGTGTTTCGGGGAGTATTTATAGAGAGAAGATGCAGAAAGATCGAGGATATCAACAGGCGTTTCATCGATGCCCTTGAAAATATTTCAAATCTGGCATCTTGCGATATAAGCGATGAAGAGTTCCTGGATAGATCGCTGAATTCGATGTCCAGCTTCTTTGCAGATGTAGGAGAATATATGCTATCCATATTCGAGGAAGGAAAGTGGAATGTGGTGAGTACGAAAGGGAAAAATATACACAGATTCCGAAACCTGAAATTCAGAGAAGAGGATTTCACCGTGCCAAAGGATACAAAATTTCTCAGCACTGAGGTAGAAGCTCTGAAATACCTACCGTCTCGTATAGTGAGAGAATTTCTCACATCCGGTAACAGAGGAGCCGTGATAATAATACCTCTAAGGTTTTTCGAAAATGCTGAAGGGATCTTGATCTTGAGAAAACCGTACGTGCGCATGTCCTTTCAATTAAAAGAAGAATTGAAAATGGCTCATCAGCTTGCCCGGATAATAGCATCTTTTTACAGCATGCGAAGACTCCTGAA
Source organism: Thermotogae bacterium (assembly GCA_021161835.1). GTDB lineage: Bacteria > Thermotogota > Thermotogae > UBA12178 > UBA12178 > JAGGZV01. The sequence goes on from JAGGZV010000007.1 coordinate 2,570, forward strand.
AAGAATGGGTAAATTCCACAAAAGCGTTGCCATAGCCTTTACAAGAGCCATGGAACTGTATTCGGTATACACGAAGGGGCATTCGGAAAGAGTTGCGAGATATGCCACTACCCTGGGGGAAAAGATGGGACTCTCCAGAGAAACGATAAGAAGGCTATTCTGGGCTGCTCTGTTGCATGATATTGGAAAAATAGGGGTACCGTTATATATCCTGGAGAAACCGGGGAATCTTGAGGGTGGGGAGTATGAACTGGTGAAAAAACACACTGTGTGGGGTTGGGAAATCCTAAATCAAATCGAGGGTATGGCGGAGATCGCGAAAATAGTGAGACATCATCACGAGCGGTACGATGGTAGAGGATACCCAGACGGCCTTATGGGAGAAGAGATACCTCTGGAAGCGCGAATAATAGCAGTTGTTGATAGCTTCGATGCTATGAAGAACGATACACCATATAGAAAAGCCCTTCGTGCTCAGGAGATATTGAAGGAGCTGGTGGATAACAAAGGCAAACAATTTGATCCTATGATCGTGGAGATGTTTCTGGAACTATTAAAAAAGGATATCACCATGTTGGTGAAAAGGGAAAATTAAATGTAGAATAGAAGAGGATCATCTAATAACATGCTGGAGGATTCGAATCTTTTCGCCCCGCTTGTTTTTTTACGAATATCTCACCTGGAACGCTTGAAAGGTGACTGATGCGGCTTTCCAGAGCTGCAATAATAATTTTGATAGTGCTGTGAATGTGCGTAAGAAAGTTACGGTTGGAAAACGGAAAATTTGGGAGCCGGCATGGGGATGCACTTTGGTTTTTACTTCATGCTGGCATTGTCTTCTACATGATGTCTCGTGGACGGGACGCGAGTGCATGTATTATACGAACTTTTCGAGCGTTCTTACGAGCTTTCTCCTGGTTTTACCGTTCTCTTCTACCCAATATGCCAGAAGCGCTGCCTGCTTGTTTAGTCTGTACTCACTTATGAAACCTTCTAAATCCTCGACGGGATCGATTCGAACGCTCCAGTGCCTGCTATAGCGTGCATAATTACGTATGAACTGGTCGACCACGATCCTGTAAGATTCGCTCAGATCTATATACCTGTCAATGAATTCCATCATCTTCTTCTGTGGAAAACGCTTGAAAAATTTCATGGCAAGATCCATTCTACCTTTTATAAACGGATGGGGGAAAAACATATCACCCATTAACTTCATGAGTTCGTAATCTCCAGATGCCAAATTTTTAATAGCTTCTCGATCGTATTTGAGCACGTTTATAACGTTTGTCAGCTTATGATATCCAGTCAGGGTGGATAAACATGTCTGACGATTCTCCATACTCATATAAGTTACAATAAACCTTTTCACTAATTCATGCGCAGGTAGTTCTTTCATTGTATCCAGAGACTTCTCAAATTTCTCCATTATTCGAAGCTTTATCCACTCGTTTACGATTGGATATGGTGCGTTTAGGGGAACACAATCAATAGCCTTCAATATTCTTCGAAGTGTTTCACCCCTCACACTCTCACAATTTCCTTTGAATATGGCCGTTATCGTGGTCCTGGCTACTCCCGAACGTTTGTACAAATCGTTTATGGATTTTATACGTCTTCTTATAAACTGCCGCAATTCTTTCGTGTTTTGATACCAGGATCTTCCCGAATTGAATTGAAATTTTTTGCAACTTTCGATCAGTGATTTGTAACGATCATCCGGTTCGCGCAAGTTCGTAAAGCACAATATGAAATTGGCTGTTTCAACAACTTCGGGATCCTTCGCTTTCAGTTGAACATGAAAGAGCGTATCGAAGACGTACATCACCTCACATGGATTTTCCCTGTACCATCCCGTCCAGTACGCGGCTTCCCGAGCATATTTCAGGGCTTCGCGAGAATTCTTATCTTTCAGATACCAGGCTATATCGTTCAGGTTTCCTATGATGGCCGTTGGGTGAGGGAGGGAGAGTGCTATATTCAGACTATCCTTGAAAAGCTCTATAGCTTTTTTCAAATTTCCTGCTCTCAATTCCTTGCGCGCACATCCACGTAGGTAGTAGACTTTTGTGGCATTCTTTTTATCGCGATAAGAAGCAGCCCAGGCTCTAACATCCGGTAAATCGGAAGAATTGGTAAAATAAGGATGACTCAGGAGAGAAGATATTACTATATCACGTGCCTTCGCCGGGATATTGGCAAACTCTGTTCTCAATAGATTATATATTTCCTTGCTTTCAGGCCTCTTGAGAGCTGTTAAAGTAGACAATTTATGAGCCAGGAAAATGTACTTTAACGTTTGGGTGAGTTTTCTACTTCTCAAACCTTTCTCTATCCACATCAACTGTTTTTCGTTATCTCCTTTCCAATTGCTGCGTACAGCCATCATGAAATATTTCCATCCTACCTTAGTACTCTGTTTAAGAGCCCAGTTGACGAAGGGTTTCGAGTAGTAGCCGTATTCCATCAACAGTTCTATGACTTTCAGAAGTCTGTTGTCCATGATCATCACCACCTAATTACGCTTTTATCCACATTTTACCATACAACATGTAGTGTTATGCCCTTTTTTCGACGATGCTGCAAAAATTTGCAAAAATCGCATAACTTAAACTCTGATACATTCACAGTTACAGAAACCACAAAATTTGACAATCAAATGGTATGAGGTAAAGTGAAAGTGAGGAGGAAATAACATTGAGAAAAAGGAGGTGAAATTGTGAAAAAGTTCATAGCTCTATTGATGGTGACAATGGTGTTCTTGCTTGTATCTGCTACTGCTTTTGCAGATCCTGCACCTGATGATAACAAAACCAATAGCGTGTCTCCTATTGTTCTGGAAATTTCCTCTGATTCCAGTTCTGAATAAAGTAATCGATTGCAATCCAAAATTCCTGTGGTATCATTAAAGTTAGGAAATCTAAATATTTCCTGGGGAAGAAGGTGTCATGCAGCAAAGGTTACCGTTGATGATATCGGCAACGTTTTTCTTCACATACACGATGAGTCTTTCTGTACTGAGGCAGTTCCTGATGAGAGATGCTGGTGCTCCCATATTCCTTATAAGTCTAACTTCAACGGTCAACGGTGGAACGGCGATATTGATGGCAACAATATGGGGAATCTTGTCTGATCGTCTGGGAAGAAGAAAATTCTTTCTGGTTCTATCGTGCATCATGATAGGAATTATAGGGATCATGTATGTCTACGCTTCGAACCCGCTGGATTTCGTTCTGATAACTGTTGCATTTTCCATGTTCTCGTCTGCTTTCAGACCCGTATCAATGGCTTTGAGCAGTGAATATGCCGTATCGACCTCTTCCAAAACCCGGGAGCTTTCATTCTTGAATCTTTCAAACTCGCTGGGAATGTTTATAGGAAGGGTTATACTGGGATTTACTCTCCTGATGCTCAGCCCTCATAAGGTGGTGTTTGTGTTCATTCCGGTGGCTTTTCTGGCTCTCATACCTGTGTTAAGAGTGAGGGAAGCTGGATATGTGAAAATGGCTGAGCGATTGCATGAAAGTGGGGAAAGATTGTTGCATTTTTTAAAACGCAACGGTTTGTGGACAATGTATCTATCGGCTTTTCTGAGACAGACGGGTATATCTGGCATCATGTCACTTTCAGCTATCTACATAACGGAAAATATAGGCCTCTCAAAATCCACGATGGGTTTCCTTTCCGCGGTCAATCCTCTGGTTCAAATGCCTTCGCACCTGTTCTTTGCGAGAGTCATAGGAAGGATAGGAGCGAAAAAAACGGCCGCCGCGGGAATGGCTTTGTCCGCTCTGACGGCTGTTCTTTTCCTCGGAGCACGATCTGCCAAGGGAATAGCGGCAGGTTATATGGCCATAGGATTTGCCTTTGGTGCGTTCATAAACGGAAGTGCATCTTTCGTCGTGCAAAACAGTCCTGAGACCAGAAAAGGACAGTTTCTGGGAATGTTGTCTTCCTCTCGATCGCTTGGTTCGACATTTGGACCGGCACTTGCTGGAGTGCTGGCATCCTTTTCCTATTCCCTTATGTTCGCGGTGATGGCTTTCCTCATGCTCACAGGATGTGTTTTAACATTGATATTCTGCAAAGATGCGGATTCTTCATAACGTCAGCTCATATCCCGTTTCACATCTGAGAACCTCGCCGCGAAAGTGCCCGTGGAAAAATTCTATGGCTTTGTTTCCTGTACAGTGGCAAATGACAAGTACATTAACATGACTGTCGTTCAAAGCTTTCAGCGTTTCGTGAAGTCTGATATGCGAAGCATCCCAGAGATGTAAACCTCCTACAACGGTGGATACGTGTTTGCCGAATTCCTCTTCCACTCCATCTATTATGTTCACTATGCCTCTGTGCGAGCATCCTGTTATTAGTACAAGATGGTCATCCTCTTCCACGACGAGATATATTTCATCTTCGAAAGTATCGTGGAAGATGCCATCTGATGTTCTTATCAAAAACTTTTCACTTATCCTCTCATATTCTTCCTTCATGGGAGCCGGTCCGTACACGTACACACCTTCAGCTATTTCCTTCGTTTTATCTTCAACCCACTCGAGGTGCACCATGTTTTTTACATCTTCTGCTTTCCAGGAAGGACCTGCATAACGTTTTCCACTGTACTTGGGTATGAAAGCTTCTTTTCTCACCCAGAGATTGAAACCCTTGTGAATCCTTGTTAACGCAGGTAAACCGTTGATGTGATCGTGATGTCCGTGGCTTATAACAACATCGGTTACCCGGGAAAGATCTATCCCTTTCAGTCCGGCGTTGTTTATAAAAGTATCTGAAGCTCCCGTATCGAAGATTATGTACCTTTCATCCTTGATTATCAGAATGGACAATCCGTGTTCCGCACGAAAAGAAGGAGGAGCCTTGTCCTCGACGAGAAAGAGCAAACGCATGATCGTTCTCCTTTCTACGGTAGATCAGTGAATCTCTTCGAGCTCATTGGAGTTGAACTTCGCTAGAATATCCTGAAGTTTCGCTCCATCGTCTGCTCTGTAGACTCTGATACCAGCCATTTTAGCAGCTTTCAGAGCGTTCTCACCTATGTTCACCACCACCAGTGCTTCCACACCCTTATCGGCCAGAAACTGTACCATCCTGGGACCTGCCCCGTGTTCAACACTGATGGAGTTCTGGACGAATTCCATATCGTTTCCATCCGTATCACATACCGCAATGTAAGGTGCTCTTGCGAACCTAGAATCCAGCGTCGCGCTTCCCGAGCCGTTTCTAACCGGTATGGCAATTTTCGCCATCATCGTACCTCCTCTCAATGCTCCTCGATTTTCAGGTGTTCTTTCAACGCTTCACGGACTGTTCCTGTAACGTTCTTTATGATGCGGATTCCCCATCGCTCGAAATGCTGAATGGCTTTCTCACCTATTCCATCCGCCACAACCGTCTTGACTCCTCGTCTCATCAGATAGCGGGGAATATCACCAGGTTTGTGGTCAACGATGTGGTTTCTCAAAACCTGAACATTTTTCACGGTGTTACCTTCAACCTCAACGAGAGTGAAAAATGGTGCACGTCCGAAGTGGTTGGATATCCTCGAATCCAGTCCCTTATCATCCATCGTGGGTATGGCTATCAACATATTATCCCTCCTTCAATCCAGATTGAATTTTTTCATCAACACCCTGTGTATTTTCTTTATGGCCTCAGCTGCCGCAGACTCTTTGTATATCATCACGCTTTTTCCTTCCTCCGTTGCTCGCATTACGAGAGGATCGTGGGGTATTTCACCGATTATTTCCACGTCTTCAGATCGGCAATATTCATGTATTTTCGTCGTGTTGGGAAGATCCAGAGTGGATCTATTTACCACGACTCCGAAATCGCGCCTGAGATGCCGTAACATTTCCACTATCCTCATCAAATCGTGTATCCCGGAATTGGTGGGTTCTGCAACCACAAGAGCGTATGTCACACCGGTCACCGTCGAGATAGCGGGACATCCTATACCTGGAGCTCCGTCTATCAGCACCACCGGATATTTTCTCTTTTCTGCGATATCCAGAGCTTTCTTCCGTACTTCGGCCACTAATTTGCCGCTGTTCTCTTCACCGGGTTTCAGGCGTGCGTGTACCATTGGTCCTACATGTGTTTTCGAGACGAAGAACATCCCTGAAAGTGTTTCATGAAGAACAATGGCATCCTTCGGACATACCAGCTTGCAGACACCGCATCCTTCACACGCGTATTCGTCGATTTCTGCTCTCTCATTTACGAGTGATATTGCGTCAAATCTGCAATGTTGCGCGCAGATTGCACATCCATCGCACTTTTCAGGGGTTACGTGTGCTTTCCTTCCACCGTGATATTCGTACTCTTCTATCACGGAGGGATTCAACAGTAGATGGAGATTGGGTGCATCCACATCACAGTCGGCTATTACCACGTTTTCGAAAAGTTCAGCCAGCGCTCCTGAAAGCGTGGTTTTCCCAGTGCCGCCTTTACCACTTACGATCGCTATCTGGATAACCATCCTGTCATCTCCCCAAGTGTTGAGAACATTCTTTCAAACTCTGCCTTCCACTGGGGATATCTGCTGGCAAACAGTATTCCCCGGGAGTACAGGGAAGCAATTTCCATATCGAACGGTATACGCATTAGAATAGGGATACCATTGTCCACAGCGTATTTTTCAACCCCCTCATAGGTGTCAGTGTGTTTGTTCAGAATCAGTCCTCTTTTGATGTTCATTTCATCTACCATTTCCAGCACCATCTTGAGGTCGTGAAGGCCAAAAGGAGAGTTTTCTGCAACTATCAAAGCAAAGTCGGTGTTTCTGAGTGTTTCCACAACAGGACAGGATGTACCCGGTGGGGCATCGAGTATGACCACGTCATCCTCGTCACTCATCCATTTCTTCAGCCGCTTTATGAGTACAACTCCAGAAGGTTCCCCCACATTCAGATAACCCATCCCCACTTTAAGGCTTCCACAGCGTGCATCACCACGTTTGACAATTCCCATATCCTCAGGTATTTCTTTGATGGCGTTGACAGGACAGATCAGCGCGCAAGCACCACAACCATGGCAAAGAGATTTGAAGATCATGACACCATTTTTGAAAACGTTTATAGCACCAAACTGGCATATCTCAGAACATTCGCCGCATTTCACACATACATCGTTGTTCACCCTGGGTTTGGGTATGTGAACTTTTTCTTCGAAACTGTAATTCACAGGGAAGAACAGATGTACGTTGGGTTCTTCGACATCCGCATCTATCAGGAATACTTTGTATTGAAGTGAGAGAACCCATGCCAGGTTCGTCGCAACAGTTGTTTTACCTGCTCCACCTTTACCGCTCAGGACAACTATCTTTAGAGGTTTGAAGGTTATATTTCGTCACCTCCAGTGGATGCGAATAGGAAAACACCGTTAAAATTCGGGCCCTCCGAAGAGGGCCCATGTCACAGTGTATTTACCACCAGAATGGGAGCCAGAATCTGCGTCCCCAGCCCCATCCTCTGCGCCATCTCCAGCCCATTCCCAGACCAAAGCCACGACCGAATCCCCAACCCCAACCAGGGAACCAACCGCGCCAGAATCCAGGTCCGTATCCACCGTAATAGAACCTGCACCATCCAAGGCCTCTACCTGTCATCGGGCCCAAGCCCATGGGACCAGTACCATCAAGACCGGGCATTACGCTCACCTCCCCATCTCTTCTTCTATCTCTCTTAACCTATCTTCAACAGCTTTAAGCTCTTCTTCAAGATATGCCTTGTAATCCAATAGCATTTCGCGCTCTTCTTCTGGATCTATCTCTCCCATCATTCCCCAGCCTCCCATGGGGAAGGGTGGTCCCCAGTATCCTCCCCAGCCTCCGAACCCCCATCCAGGTCCATAACTTCCAAATCTCCATCCTCTTCCTCTTCCATATCCTCTCCCGTATCTGGGCATTTTTTTCACCTCCTATTATATACATTCTGCATATATATTATCACACGACTCAAGGAAAGTCAAGAACGTCTCAGGTAAAGTGATAAAATCTATCTGAGGAAGTGAGGAAATTCTAGAAAAAACGGAGGGTGGGTAATGTTCCTGGATATCATGGCATTGAGTATACTTTTGACCTTGCTGTTGAAGGGGAATCCAATGAAAGTATTGACCTACAGATACAGATGTATCTTTCTTTTTCCTATCCCGTTGATTCTGCAACTTCTCGGGGTGTGGTGGCCACAGGCATCTCCCGTGTTGAACATCGGGGCGTACGTATTGTTACTTGTGGTGTTGTTGCTCAACTTCCACATTCCGGGGATTCTCTATGTATTCACCGGTACATTGATGAACACCATAGCCGTATCTTTGAACGGCGGGAAGATGCCCGTTCTTCGCTGGATGGCTTCTCAGATTGGTATACACTCAGTGGATGCGAAACACGTTTTTGTCGATACGGTGAACTGGAGAATCCTTCTTGGTGATGTTACAACAGTGGTCTTCCCCTGGGGTAGAAGTTTCGTTATAAGTGTGGGAGATGTGCTGATCACACTGGGAATAGCGATATTCTTTCTGTCTGTTTTGAAAGCTGAAGAGGTGCAGCATGAGCGTGCGATACAATAAACAAGGATTCACATTCTCTTCATCCATGGAGGTGGAGCTTCTGGTTCTCACTGATTTAACATACGATGAACTCGAAAATTTTGTGAAGTCTCAGGGTCTTGAAAGGTATAGAGCTGATCAGATAGCGGACTGGATATATGATAAATACGTTTTCAATTTCAAGGATATGACCAACCTCTCCAAGCAAACAAGAAACGAGCTGGCAAAGATAGCAAAGATAATTGATCTATCTCCAGTAGAAAGAAAAGTTTCAAAACTGGATGGAACTACGAAGTATCTCTGGATTCTCGAAGATGGTAATACCGTGGAATCCGTATATATAGTTCATCCCAACAGGAACACGGCGTGTCTCTCAACGCAGGTCGGTTGTCCTGTTGGTTGTCCATTCTGTGCCACCGGACAATCGGGATTCATTAGAAATTTGAAAACATCGGAAATCGTTGGTCAACTTTTGTTCATGGAGAAATTGCATGGTGAGAAGGTGAACAACGTAGTTCTCATGGGTATGGGAGAACCCGCTTTCAACGTCGACAACGTTTTTAAAGTTCTGGAGATACTCACACATCCAAAATTACGTAACATAGGTGCAAGGAGGATAACCGTTTCCACGGCAGGGGTGCCCGAGTTCATAGAAGCGCTTGGGAAGAAATTTCCACAGGTGAGACTTTCGGTATCTCTGCATGCCCCAAACGATGAAAAACGTGACATACTGGTGCCATTGAACAGAAAATATCCCATTGCGCTGGTGATACAAGCTTTAAAACGCTATATTGAGGACACTGGTAGGAGGGTAACGCTTGAGTACGTTCTTATAAGTGATCTCAACGATTCACCTGATGATGCCAGGGAGTTGTACAATTTGTTGAAGGGATTGAAAATTCACGTGAATCTGATCCCTTTGAATCCAGCTGTGGAAGGTTACAAAAGGCCATCACATGAGAGAGTGACGGGATTCGCACGATACCTTGAAGCGAGAGGTGTGGAAGTCACGATAAGGATCGAAAAAGGGCAGGATATTGATGGAGCTTGCGGACAGCTCAGAATGAGGCGATGAACATTTTGAGAAATTTACTGAGATTCTTTGCGGGTGTGTTGATAGGTTTCGCAGTTTCTTTGCTTGTAGTGTTGATCCTTCAGAATTCTCCCGCAGTTTCCGTGCCAGAACTCGTGGGCCTGGAAACAGACGAAGCTGTAAAAGTGTTGAGAATGCGTGGTTTGAAACCCCATGTGGTTGGTACTGGGAATGTTGTGGTAGCACAGTATCCACATGCTGGCAGAAACGTGAGGAAAGGAAGAAAAATTTATATCCATCTGGGAAGTGGGGTTCCAGAAGAGTTGCCAGATGTGTCCATGAAAGATTTTCGGGATGTAAGTGCTGTCCTCCTGGAAAGCGGGTATCGGGTGGATCCAACCTATGTGTGGTCGGATTATCCTGAAGGGACTGTTCTCGATGTGTTTAAATATGATGGTATGTTGTTGAAAGTTCTCGTCAGCAAAGGAAGCCACTATCTTGGACCCATGCCCGATGTGAGGTTCTTGCCAGCCAGAATAGCCGCTTCAAATCTTGAAAGGATGGGTGTGCATAAAATAACGCTGACCGCGACGGAGAATTCATCGATTCCGGAAGGTTTTGTGGTGGAACAGACGCCGGCTGCTATGTTCACCGGTGATGAGATCACGCTCTTTGTCAGTGGAAGCGGGAAGGCCATGGTGTATGCCTATTTTTTGTACGATTTCGTACCGTTACCTGAAAGACTCTTCATCCTTGGTGTTCCGGTGTTCGTAGATGGGAAGCTTTTTGAAATTGTAGAGCATCAGGAAGGGCAGATCTTTTTTGGGATGTTGAGTGTGTTGAAACATGATGTGGAGGTGGTTATCGGGTGGCACGACGTAGGGGAAGGGTTGTGAGATTTCACTCCAATCAGGTAACTGTCGTCGATTTAGAAGATGGAAACAGGATAACGCTTAAATTGAGGGGGCGTTTCAAAATGCAGGGTATAAGACCCTTGGTTGGAGATATTATCGAATACACTCCTGACGGATTCGGTTCGGGGCTGGTAGAAAACATTCTGCACAGGCGTAACCAGCTGACCAAACCTTCTGTAGCCAATGTGGACCAGGTAATGGTGGTGGCAACGATAAAGGAGCCCGAGACACCTCTCGGGATACTGGATAGAATACTGGTACTCGCGGAAAAAGCGGGTATAGAAATAGTGGTGGTGTTTAACAAGGTGGATATTCTTGAAACGGAGGAAGAGAAGAAGAAACTTCAGGAGATCAAAAACATATACGCCAGGATATATCCTACTATCTGCACCAGCGCCAAGAAAGGAAAAGGTCTGAAAGAATTCAAGGAGTTCCTGAAAAACAAGGTTTCTGTCATGGCAGGCCTTTCCGGTGTCGGCAAAAGTAGCCTGTTAAACGCCGTCAATCCAGGGTTAAAACTTCGTACAGGTGAAGTATCACGTACGGGCAGGGGACGCCACACTACCACGTATTCTGAACTTCTGGAATTTGACTTTGGAGGTTTCGTTGCAGATACACCAGGATTTTCGTCGCTCGAAATAAAGGATATAAGTAAAGAAGAACTCAAGAGCTATTTTCCAGAATTTGCTGAATATCAAAAGTGCCTTTTCAGTGATTGTTTGCATCTGTCTGAACCAGGTTGTGCCGTAAGATACGCGGCCGAGCAAGGGTTGATAGCTCCATCGAGGTACAGGAGTTACAGAGATATTCTAAAAGAGATAATGGAAGGAGGAAAGGAAAGATGGTGAGGATAAGCCCTTCCATCCTTGCAGGGGATTTCACCGATCTGAGAACAACCGTCAAAAGTGTGGAAAAGTATGTCGATTCTATACACGTGGATGTGATAGATGGCGTTTTCGCTCCAAACATAACCTTCGGGGTACCTATAGTGGATGCCCTTCGAAATATCACATCGTTACCGCTCGATGTCCATCTCATGATTGTGGAACCCGACCGATATCTCAAAACTTTTGTGGATCATGGTGCAAGTAGTTTGTGGGTGCACGTGGAAAGTTGTCCTCATCTCCACAGGACCATAATGAGAATAAAAGAACTGGATGTGGAAGCTTTCGTATGTCTCAACCCTGCAACACCGCTCAGCGCGATCGAGGAGATACTTCCATTCGTGGATGGAGTTCTCATCATGACCGTTAATCCAGGTTTTTCCGGTCAAAAATTCATACCCCAGATGACCGTCAAGATAGCGAGGCTCAAGAAGATGATAGATGAAAGAAATCTCTCCATTCATATAGCGGTGGATGGAGGCATTGACGAAACCAATCTGGAGGAGGTTGTGAAGTGCGGAGCCGATACGTTGATCATGGGAAGCGGAATATTTGCCAAAGAATCACCGGGTGATTTTGTAAGAAAGTTGAGGGAAACTTCAGAGGTGTTTAAATGAAAGGTTCTTTTCTTCGATCGAGGCAGGGTGTAGCAAAGGGTGTCATATGGACATCCATTTTCAACGTGCTGAGCAGAATACTGGGATTCGTGCGTGAAATAGTTATAGCCTATTTTTATGGTGCAACTAAAGCGTACGATTCTTTCCTTTCAGCTATAACCCCCCTTATGCTCATGGTCAACTTCTCTGCTGGCGCAGTGAGTAACGTTTTCGTTTCTGTGCATGCACACACAAGGGAAACTCAAGGTAATGAAAAGGCTGCTGATTACAAACGTGCCATGGTGGCTTTAATAGTTTTGATATCTCTGGCGATGATACTGTTTTCTACTTTGTTCTCGTTCCACATCGTATCCTTCTTTTTTCCCGGGTTTTCCGTCGAGATGAAAAATATCGTTGCTCGCATTTTGAAGTACGCTTCTCCCCTGATTCTTATGAACGCCCTGTATTTGATGTATCTTGCTTTCCTGAGAGTTGAACGTCTGTTTTTAACAGCTGCTTTGATACCAGCACTTTTTTTCAATCCGGTTTTCATACTGGTTCTGGTATTGACAGCTAATCCCGCGAAAAGCTTTCCTCTGGTACTAGCACGTGGTGCAAGCTATTTAGCGATTATTGTACTCTGTACATTGATACTCGGCAAATGTGCGGTTCCATCTTTTAAATTCAAGACTTTAAGAGCACAAATATTCGAAACATTCAGACTCATGGGCCCGTTCTTTCTAATATATGCCATAGGTACACTCAACATAGCGGTGGACAGGGGCTTTGCTTCTATTCTTCCCACCGGCACCATAAGTGCGTTGAATTATGCAGTAAGATTGAGAGATCTTCCTACGGGAATAATAACGGGAGCGCTGGGATCCGTTATGTATCCGGCTCTGGCAACTGCTGTTGCGCGTGAAAATACGAAATCCAGGGATACTCTCTTAAAAAGATCATTCCAGTTGATCTCTTTTTTCTACATTCCCGCTGCTCTGCTATACATAACTTTCGGTGATTTCGTTGTATCGCTGGTGTACGAAAGAGGGGCCTTCGGCGAAGTAGCGCGAATGGTGACATATCAATCTCTGGCTTTTTACGCTATTGGGATGGTATTCAGAGGATACAGAACCATTTTGAACTATCTCTTCTTCTCGTATCGCGATGCTGGTACCGTAGCTCTAATAAACGTTTCATCAGTTGGTTTAAACGCTTTACTGAATTTTATACTCGTGGAGCGCATGCGCCATATGGGATTGGCTTTTTCCACTTCTCTATCGGCAGTATACGCTGTTATATTACTCCAGCTGGTAGCTAGAAAAAAGTACGGAGTTAAGAAAATGGTGGACTTGAGATACATGCTTGGAATTTCATTGGCCACTTCTGGAAGCGTCTTCATTTCATTGATGTGTCGTTTTTTCATTGGGGGCATGATCGGAAGGATGATTGGCGTCGTATTGTTCTGTGTTATATTCCTTGCTCTTGCCAGACTTTTGAAGGTATACGATTTTAAAACTCTTTTGAAGATCATGATGAAATGGAGGGAGGAACGTTGACAACGCCGCTGGTTTTTCTGGGAGTTTACCTGCTCGTAAGTTACCTGGTACTGGGACCGGTTCATGGCTTCTTTTTGTCCCTTTTTTTCACCTCCGTTGGTATGACTCTGGGAATCGTATCCAGAAGAGTTCAAAGACCTCTCGGGATAATGCAGGTGACGCTGCTTCTGGGAAGCGTTATCGGCATTCTTGAGAAAATATCCTATTCAAGGGTTGTATTCGAAGAGTTGAATACCGTGATAAGTTTCGTGGTTTTGTGCCTTGGAGTCTACTCCTTCGCGCTGTTCAGAAGATTGAGAATGGCTGTATTCGTCTCCTTCTTCGCATCCTGGTTCTTCGTGTTTGAACTCTTCAGAATCCTGCTCTCCTCGAAACTATCAACTACCAAAGCTTTGCTCATAGCTGTACCCGTAGCAGTTGGATTGGCGTTCAGAGAATTTTTGCAGATGTTGAGAGAAATGCGCAGGGGTGAAGAAGATGAGAACGTATAGGGATTTAAATGGACATGTCCATGAGGTGAACTTGGAAAAGATGGATTATGAAGGTCCAGGTGAAATGCGTGTAAGATTGGTGGACTTCATGGGCGATGACGCCAGTGTTGTGGAAGCAGCGAGAGTTTCAGTAAAAAGAGGTTTAAAAGGGGCGGAAAAGGATCGAAAACTGATAAAGTATCTGGCTGAACACTCCCATATGACACCTTTCGAACATGTTGTTTTTAAATTTTATATAAAGTGTCCCCTATGTATAGCGGTACACGTTCTGAGACACAGGACATTTTCCTACAACATGTTGAGCAGGAGATACACGAGTCGCGACATTACTTTTTATTTACCGGATGAATTACGTTCGCAGAGTCAAACCGACAGACAGGGAAGTGAAGGAATTATCGAAGCATCAGAATTGTTGCGGGAGATGAAAGAATTCTATGAAAGTTCTTACCGATTGTACAGAAAACTTATTGATGCGGGAGTGGCGAGGGAAATAGCACGTTTTGTACTGCCTCAGGGTGTGTTCACGGAGTTCTACATGACGGGAAATCTTAGAAACTATATGCATTTTGTTGAGTTACGTCTTGACAGACATGCGCAGTATGAAGTACAGTGGGTAGCATCGGCTATCCTCAGGTGTATGTACGAACTGGCACCGGTTAGTGTTTCGAGTTTGTGGTGGTACCATATAAAAGGACGGGTGGAACTGAGCGAAAGGATTGGAGAGCTGGTAAAGGATCTCGTGGAAGCGATGGAGAAAGAGGTGATGAAATGACGCTCCGGGAAATAGCGGATCTGTTGGATGCAAAGGTTTTGTGTGGCGATGAGAGGCTCGACGGTGTGGTAGTGGAATACGTGGCGGCTGCCGATATGATGAGCGATGTTCTGGCGTTTGGCCAGCCAGGTTTCCTGCTTGTTACAGGACTGAATACTCCCCAGGTACCCAGAACGGTGAACATAGTGGGAGGAATAGGAGTTGTCGTGGTGCGGAAGCCCGTGGTCCTCGAAAGTACCGTGGAACTTGCGCGGGTTCTGGAGGTCCCGTTGCTTCACTCCCCTCTAACGATGTTTGAGGCATGTGGAAAATTGTATGCCAGGGGGTTGAAACCTATAAATGTCGGAGTCAAGACTTGAAACTCTGGAAGGGATGAAGTTGAGTAACGTATTCCTGGATTCGTTGATGCAGATAATGAATCACCTCAAAATAAAAGAGGTGATGAGTAAGAACGTGCATGTGTTGACACCCGAGAAGAGCATGTGGCATGCTAAGGAGCTGATGAGACTTAAAAAAGTGTCAGGAATACCCATAGTCAATAGTGAAGGAAAACTTGTGGGGATAGTTAGTATAGAAGACATAATACTTGCCCTGGAGGGCAATTACATAAATGAACCTATTGAAAGGCACATGACAAGGAACGTCGTATGTTTGAAACCATCTGACAATCTTAAAAAAGCTGTCGAGTGTTTTGAGCGATATGGTTATGGAAGGTTTCCTGTAACGGACGAAAAAGGACGGGTCGTGGGTATAGTGGCGAAAGAGGACGTGCTCAAAGGCTTACTTCAATGGTTTAGCACCGTTTATACTCACGATGAGAGAAGAAGTGATGTACTTGAATCCGAATATTTCTATAAATCGCTTTTAACCGGTGAACCTCTCGACAAGAGAGGAGCCGATTTTGTCATGGAAATAGGATACACCGACATCAACATGGCAGGAGTAGTTGCAGCCAGATTGAAAGAATTCCTGATTTCAAAAGGTGTGGATGAGAAACTCGTGAGGAGGATTGCCATAGCCACCTATGAAGCCGAAGCCAATGTTGTTATACACAGCGGCAGTAACGGCGTGGTTTATTGCTTTCTGGGGCAGGATGCCATACGCGTTCGGGTCGAAGACTACGGTAAAGGAATTGAGAATGTTGATCTGGCCATGAGGGAAGGGTTCTCCACTGCTCCAGATCATATTCGAGAATTGGGTTTCGGCGCAGGTATGGGGTTGCCTAATATGAAAAGATTTTCGGACAAAATGGTCATAGTATCGGAAGCGGGTAAGGGAGTAGTGGTGGAAATGCTCTTTTACAGGGATGGAACGTGAGTCATATCGATGTCAGATTATCGAGATCCATCGTGGTAGAATTATCATCAGATACGTTTTTGGTGGGGCATGGCGCATGACGGGAAAAAGATTCCTGGCGGATAGAATGCTGGGCAAGTTGGCAAAGAAGTTGCGTATGCTGGGTTTCGATACCCTGTACTTCAGTGAAATCGAAGAAAATGAGCTCCTTACCATGGCTTCCAATGAAGGCAGGATTTTGCTGACCCGGGATAAGGAATTGTTCGAAAAAGCGGTGAAACGGGGTATCGAAACTTTTTTGATCAAGTCCGACAGATGGCGCTCTCAGATTTCGGCTGTTTTGAAGAAATTCAGGATATCAGAGAATGACCTCAAACTGTTTTCACGTTGCATGGAATGTAATACAGTACTTAAAGAGGTTTCAAAACAGGACGTGATGTTGGATGTCCCCGAGTACGTTTACATGACACACGAAAGATTTCTCAAGTGTCCAATGTGTGGAAAGGTATACTGGGCGGGTACACATGTGGAGGATATGGTTGAGGAACTCAGAAAATTGAAGATTCCCGTGAGGAGAGAATGAATCATGGATGGATACAGAGAATTCATTCGTTCCATAGAGGAAGGACCTTATGAATTGATAAAGCGATTTGCCACGCATTTGATAAAACTTCTCAATACCGAAGAAGTGCACATATTCATGTACGAAAGACATAGAAACATCCTTCGATTGACGGGTACCACGTCCGAAGAGCTGGAAGGAGAAGTGGGAAAGTTGAAGATCCTGCTCGACGAATCCAGCAGATTCAGGGATATTTCCGAGCATGAAGAATTGGTGGTTTCGCGCTTTGAGCTTTTAAATGTTGGAGAAGAAGCTAAGATGCTGTTGAAACCAATTGTGGTGGATGATGAATTGATAGGTGCCATAGCTTTCACGGTATCCGATGAAGAAGCCCACCTTCCCGGAGAGGTGAAAGAAGCGGTAGAAGAAATAGGGGCGGCTCTGAAACTCATTTCCGATCTCAGCGTACTGAAAGATTTGAGAAGAAGACTGGAAATTCTGGAAATGTTGTCGCTGGTTCATTCTCAGATAATGGAACCGTCTTTTCTTCTTGATGCAACGCTGAAGCTCGCCATGGATGCTCTCAATGCCTATGTTGGTTCCATATGGCTGGTAGAAAACGACGAACTTGTGCTCAACATGGTAAAAGGATTGAATGGCGAGAAGGTTATAAAAAACAGGGTCCCCCTCGGTTACGGATTGGTGGGATGGGTGGCTCTCAAAAAGGAACCTTTGCTTTCAGTATCAACGGATAAAGACGAGAGGGCTGCACTGGACATCTTCGACATGGAGATAAAATCTGCCATAGCTGCACCGATAGATGATGGTGAAAACATACTGGGCGTTATACTTCTGGCCAACAGGCGTGAAGAAGGAGGGTATAGACCTTACAAACACTTCGATGAATTCGATCTTGGACTTCTGGATGACATAGGACGGCGCCTTGGAGTTACCCTGAATCGTTCAGAGCTTTACAAGCGTCTCGAACAAGAAGTAAAGAATTTGAAGAGACTGGAAGAACAGCACCAACATCTTATAAAAAAACAGCAGCGACAGCTGGAGCGCCTCAGGATTCTCCAGCGAGTAAGTCAGGCCATGCGCAGCAGTTACGATGTGAACAACGCGTACAAGATCCTCCTTCTGGGTACGGTGAGTGGAAGAGGATTGGGTTTCAACAGAGCACTTCTGCTCCTCAGGGACAGAGACAAACACGTTCTGAAGCCCAAGTACTGGATCGGCCCGGCGAGTGATGAAAAACTCTCCGAAGAATGGCAGGACGCGCATGCTCGAGCCATGAGGTACGGAGATTTGAGACAGTACCTTCGCGAAGAAGCAATCCTTCTCAACCTGGAGGTTGGACTCATAGAGAGCATAAAAGATAAAGAAATACCATACAGGGGTAATCCTGTACTGGAAAGGGTTGTTCTACGAAGAAAACTCGTTCATGTTACGAAATCTCTGGTCGAAAGTCGCTATGAAGATTATGGCTTCCTGGCGGAACTTCTGGGAACGGAAGAGTTTGTTGTGTGTCCATTATCGGGTAGGTTCGATACGCTGGGCGTGCTCATAGTCGATAACAAATATACAGCTGAGCCTTTCCATGAAGACGACCTGGAGATACTGGGGCTTCTGTCAGACAGTGCAGGGCTGACGATAGAAGCTATAGAAAGTTACGAAGAACTGAGGGCAAAAACCCTTTCTCTGGAACGTCAGAAAGACCTTGTGGAATACCTGCGAAGATTTGCAGAAAGTATCCTGCAAAACCTCGATGCGGCGATAATAGTTATAGATAGAGAAGACAGGATAAAAGAATGGAACAAAAAGGCTGAAGTGATATTCGGACGTCCAAGGGAGCATATGCTGGAGATGAAACTGGAAGAAGTTTCCCCGGAGTTTTTCGAGCTTCAGGAAATAGCTGGTAAGGTTTACGATGTTGGAGAAACGATAACCCTGTCAGATTACTACATGAAGTTGGGGAACAAGGAGATGTTTCTGGACATACGCTTTTCACCTCTGAGGAATCCTGTTCTTGGCATAATAGAAGGTGTTATCATTTCTGTAGAAGATGTTACCAAGCGTCATCAGCTGGAAGAAGAACTCAAAAGACAGGAAAGGCTTGCCATACTCGGTGAAATGTCTGCACGTGTTGCTCATGAACTTCGAAACCCCATAACGGTCATAGGTGGATTCGTGCGCAGAGCACAGAAAAAAATAGATGATAGAAAATCCATCGAGAAATACCTGGGGATACTCCAGGAAGAAATAGAGAGGCTGGAAGGTATAGTTGCCGAAATACTCGAATTCAGCAAAGAAGCTCGAGCCCTGGATTTCAGTGTGTTCGATCTTGGGACACTCGTTGAAGATGTGCTGGAACTGTATGCTCAGAGGATAAAAGATAAGGGGATACATGTTGTATTCAATCAGCCATCCGGTCCCGTCGAGATAGAAGCGGACAAGAACAGGATAAAACAGGTGGTTATAAACCTGATTCAAAATGCCATCGAAGCTTGTAATGTGGGTGGTAACATTAGAGTAACGGTGGATAGAGAAGGAGAAAGCGCTGTGTTCAAGGTGTGGAATGACGGAACTCCGATACCCAAGGATATAATGGATAAGATATTTTTACCGTTCTTCACCACAAAAACGTACGGTACAGGACTGGGATTACCGATATGCAAGAAAATCATCGAAGATGAACATGGAGGGAAAATCTTTGTGGAATCCTCCGAGGATGGTACGATTTTCACAGTTATAATACCCAAAAATCCCTTGAGAAAGGGGGAATGAAGTGAATGGCCAAGATCCTGGTAGTGGAAGATGAGGAAAACATGAGAGAACTCATAATGGAAGAGTTAACAGATGCAGGATACGAGGTGGACGATGCTCCCAATGCGGAAGAAGCTTTGAAAAAACTGGAAAGTTGTGATTACGATCTCATAACGGTCGATATCGAAATGCCGGGTATGAACGGCCTGGAGCTGGCTGGAAAGATAAGAGAAAAGAAAAAGAATGCGAAAATCGTTCTTCTCACAGCTTATTCGCATTACAAAAATGATCTTGCATCGTGGGCGGCCGATGCCTACATAGTGAAATCCATGGATTTTACAGAACTGAAAGATACAGTTGAAAGATTACTGGGATGAGGGGGCAGAGAAATGGATTATAAAGAAACGCTCAATCTACCGAAAACAAATTTTCCTATGAAAGCCAATTTAACACAGAAGGAACCTGCTATACTTCGAATGTGGGATAAGATTCAGCTTTACAGATATATCAGACAACAGAGAAAAGGGAAACCCAAGTTCGTGCTCCACGATGGTCCACCATACTCGAATGGCCACATACACATAGGTACAGCTCTCAACAAAGTGCTCAAAGATATTGTTATCAAATACAAGACCATGAGAGGTTACGACACACCGTATGTGCCTGGCTGGGATACCCATGGATTGCCAATAGAGCTCCGCGTCACAGAGATGTTGGGGGAGGGGGCGAGTAGAATAACTCCCCTGGAGTTGAGAAAAAAGTGTGAAGAATATGCTCTCAAATTCGTGGATATACAGCGTGACGAATTTAAGAGGCTGGGTGTAAGGGGAGACTGGGAAAATCCTTATCTTACACTGGAACCCGAATATGAAGCCAGAGTTTTGAGCGTACTAAAAAAGCTGGTGGAAGATGGTAACGTTTACCGTGAGAAAAAACCCATTTACTGGTGTCCGCATTGTAGGACGGCTCTGGCAGAAGCGGAAGTGGAGTATCGTGATCACACCTCCCCATCTATTTATGTGAAATTTCCCATGAAGGAGGAAGAAAACACCTATATCCTCATATGGACCACCACTCCGTGGACACTTCCCGCAAACACAGGTATAGCTGTGCACCCGGATGAGTATTATGTGAGGGTCAGAGTTGGCGATGAATACTGGATACTCGCCGAGAAGTTGATCACGGCAGTGCTGGAAAAAGCGAAAGTTGAGTCCTTCGAAGTGGAGGAAAGATGGAAAGGAGCTGAACTGGACGGCAAGCAGGCACTCCATCCTTTCATGGGCAGGGATTCACTGATCTTCCCCGCGGACTATGTGGCCATGGATACAGGGACAGGTTGCGTTCATACAGCACCGGGACATGGTGAGGAAGATTATTACTATGGTTACAAGAAGTATGGTCTTGAGGTCATATCTCCTGTAGATGACGCAGGTGTTTTCACAGAAGAAGCGGGGAAATATGCAGGTTTGTTCATAGAGGATGCGAATCCTGTCATAGTGGAAGATCTCAGAAAATCCGGGATGCTCATATCTTCTGAAGAGATAAGTCATTCTTACCCTCATTGCTGGAGATGTAAGAAACCTGTGATTTTCAGGGCCACTCCACAATGGTTCATAAGTGTTGATCATAACGGATTGAGGGAAAAAGTACTTAAAGAAATCGAGAGGGTTAAATGGTACCCGCATTGGGGTGCTGCGAGAATAAGGGCGATGGTTGAAGAACGACCGGATTGGTGTATCTCCAGGCAGAGGTACTGGGGTACTCCCATTCCCGCGGTTTATTGTGAAAAGTGCGGTGAGGCCATTTTGGATTCTAAGATACTCGAAAAGGTTATAGAAGTGGTTAGAGTGGAAGGTTCCAACGCCTGGTATGAAAAACCTGTGCAGGTTTTCCTGCCCGATGGATTTCGGTGTCCGAAATGTGGGGGTGATTCCTTCAGAAAAGAAACTGACACCCTCGATGTATGGATAGATTCCGGTGCGTCTTTCGAAGGCGTGCTGGTACATGATGAGGATCAGAAATACCCATGCGATGTGTATCTTGAAGGTAGTGATCAGCACAGGGGCTGGTTCCAGTCGGCTATATTCCTTTCTGTTGCCATGCATGGTACCGCTCCTTATGACAACGTTATAACCCACGGTTTCGTCAAAGACGAACAGGGTAGAGCCATGTCGAAATCTCTTGGTAATGTGGTACATCCCGAGGAGGTAATATCCAAGTTTGGAGCGGATATACTGAGACTCTGGGTTGCCTCCACCGATTATCATGACGATGTGAGACTGTCGATGAACATGCTTTCTCAACATGTGGAAACCTATCGTAAGATACGAAACACCATACGTTTTCTTCTGGGTAATCTTTACGATTTCGACTGTGAAGAACACAGGATCGCATATGACAAGATGCTCCCCATCGACAAATGGGCCCTGATGAAACTTCATGAATTGATAAAAGCGGTAACAGACGCATATGAGAACTACGAATTCTACAAGGTGTATTATCTCATTAACAATTTCTGTGTGAACGACATGAGCGCGTTTTACCTGGATGTGGTGAAAGATCGTCTTTATGTGGAAAGAAAAGATTCCATATCGCGCAGAAGTGCTCAAACAGTCATGTTCGAGGTTCTCACAACACTCATTAAGCTTCTTGCTCCCATACTCACCTTCACCATGGAAGAAGTTTATTCCCATCTGCCCGAAAAGTTCAGAAAATACAGGACGGTGCAGGCAGAAACATGGCCGGAGTATCGAAGTGAGTATGTGGATGAAACTCTCAAGAGAGAATGGGAATGTATCCTGAGATTACGTGGAGATGTCTTAAAAGCACTGGAAGAGGCCAGAAGCAAAAAGCTCATAGGACATTCTCTCGATGCCAGGGTAACGCTCGATCCCAAAAATTCCGAAGCCCGAAAAGTGGTAGAGGAGATGGGTTTGATACAGCTTGCGGATATATTCATCGTTTCTCAGCTTGTTCTCGATGATGTGGCAGACGGATACGAAGGAGAATACGCGAAGGTGAAGGTGGAAAAAGCGGAGGGCAGGAAATGTGCAAGATGCTGGAAGATATCGCTCCACGTTGGTGAAGATCCAGAATATCCCGAGGTCTGCCCACGGTGTGCTGAGGTTTTGAAAGAAGGTGAAAAACGATAATTCCCAGATTTTCAATAGGTGTCTACGTACCCAGGGATTCACTGATTCATTCTCTCGATCCACGTTTGAAACTGCTGGGATTCATGGGGATGATAATAAGCATTTTTGCGGTGAGGGGATGGCATGGTTACCTCACCGCTTTTTTGGCCTTATTCTTCCTGATACTCATCTCCAGAGTGGAACTGACATATCTCCTGCGATCGATAAAGAGTATCTGGTTTTTGCTGCTTCTGGCCGTCGTGTTCCAGCTCTTTTCGGGTTACGGTAGGGTCCTGTTCAAGGTGGGACCCTTCACAATACATGACGAAGGATTAAAGATGGCCATAGAAGTTTCGCTCAGGTTGGTATTCGTCGTTCTTTCAGCATCCCTCATGACCAACACTACCTCACCTATAGAGCTGGCTGATGCCCTTGAAAATCTGGTGGGAAAACTACCGGGTATGCGTTCCAGAGCCCACGAACTGGCCATGATAGTTGCCATATCCATAAGGTTCATACCCGTTCTGGCGGAGGAGGCCACACACATAATCCATTCACAGATTTCACGTGGTGCTCCCATAGACGATCGAAAACTTTCGGGCAGGATAAAAGGTATGATAAGCATCGTAATTCCCCTCATCATATCCTCTCTCAGAAGAGCAGACGAAATTGCCCTGGCCATGGAAGCACGAGGTTACAGAGGATGGCAGGGCAGAACCAGATTCAGAGAGCTTCGCTGGAAGAAAAAAGACAC
>JAGGZV010000026.1 GCA_021161835.1 Thermotogae bacterium
AACCAAACAGTTCTTTGCTCAAGCCACAGTACGTTACAACACTCCCGTAGGGGATTTTCATGAGCGTTTGCCATACCTTTCTTTGAAAGTCTGTTCCTTCCACACGAAAATTCAGAGAAAAAGAAGTACGCTCCTTCTGAAAGTATTCCACAAGTTGAGAAGTGAAAGGGGGAAGGTCGACGGGGAGTAAAGCCTTTTCGGTCAGTTCGATCTTAACCAGGTATCCTTCTTCAACGTGCAGGATAACAGAACCAATATCCGTTGTTACGATGCCCATTCTCATCACGTTGCGTACTCCTTCAAACGTACGGGTATTATCCTGGTAATGCCGTTTTCCATGGTAACTCCATGCATCAGATCGGCCGCTTCCATCACGATTTTGTTGTGGGTTATCACGAGAAACTGTGTTCTATCGCGGTACTTCAGAAGCAGTCTTTTGAACCTTTCAGCGTTTATATCGTCCAGAGCTGCATCCACCTCGTCAAGAATGTAGAAAGGACTCGGTTTCTTCGTCATAAGGGCAAATATCAAAGCTATAGCCACAAGCGCTTTTTCCCCACCTGAAAGCAACGGGAGTTTCTGAACACCGCGTCCTGGTTTCGTTATACTTATTTCTACACCTGCTTCCAGCACATCTTTACCCGGTGTCAAACGAAGCTCTCCATGTCCCCCATCGAAGAGGATGGAAACAAAGGAATCAAATGCCTTGTCCATCTCCTCAAAGGTTTCGAGAAAACGCGCACGTGCCTCCCTGTCAGCCCTGTCTATAATGTCGAGTAGTTTTTCCCTGGCTTCCTGTAGATCATCGAACTGCTTCTTCAATTCGTCGTATTCGGCTTCCACCTCTTCGTACTCGTTTATAGCATTTAAATCAACTGTGCCAATGTGCTTGAGCTTCTGCTCGAGATCCTTGACCTCCTCTGCTACACGCTCCGCATCCTCTGAAGAAAGGAATGGATCTTCTATCTCGTCGAGTTTTTCGCCATCCTCCAGCAATTCCAGCAGTTCCCTGCTCACTCCTTCTATGGATATTTCCACTTCCTGAAGCATGAGATCCAGCCTGTGCATTTTCTCTCTTCTGTCCTCGAGGATATCTTTCATCTGCTCAAGCTCTTTCTCCAGGGCCTGGATACGTTTGAGCTTCTCTTCCTGATCTTTTCTACGTTCCTGAAAATCGGCGAGCACAGAATCCATGGAGGATCTCAAACTTTCCAGTTCCTTTTCGGTTTCTTCAAGCTTTGCGTTTGCCTTTTCGATTTCTTTCAGGATATCTTCGCGCTTCTTCTGAAGTTCCAGCATTCTGGTGCTGTCATCGGAAAGTTTTTTCTTAATGTTGTTATATTCTTCTTCGTAGCCTGCCTGCTTCTCCAGCTTTGTGGAAAGTTCCAATCTCATGTTAACTATCTCATCCCTCAATTCATCGACCAGCTTCTTGTGATGTTGCAGTTCAACATCGAATTGTGACAATTTTTCCTTCATATCTCTCACTTCATTGTAAACCCGGTTCATCTCATCGTGAAGCCTGTCCTTTCTGAGTGACAACCCCTGATATTTACCGGTGTACTCTTCCTCCAGTCCCATAAGATTTTTGAGCTCAGCTTCCACGTTATCCCGCGAACGTTTCGCTTCACGCAGAGAAATGCGTGCCGAAGCACCTGACGACGATATTTTCAGCAATTCTTCTTCCAGTTCTTTTCGCTTGCCTCTCAATCTCTCGAGTTCTTTGCTTTTTCTTTCCAGAACCTTCCGTATCTCCTCCACACGCTCGTTCAACTGCTCGATTTCGCTTTCTATCTGAACGAGCTTCCTCCGTTTGGCCAGTATGTCCAGACCCGGCGCTTTTCCAACGGATCCGCCCGTCATGGCTCCCGATGAGAAGATTATCTGCCCATCGAGAGTGGCTATTCTGCCTTTAAGATTGTAGGCTCGGCTTATTTCCACAGCATCATCCAGGGTATTTACCAGCACATCAGAACCGAACAGATACCCCATTATTGGTGACAAACCGGGTTCCATTCCTACAAGATCCACAACGTATCCTCTGAACCCCTCATGCTCTATTTTCAAATCGGGTTTTCGCCAGGGTTTCATGTTGTCAAGGGGTAGCAGAGTTACCCTGCCAGCATCCTGAGATTTAAGGAATTCTATTATCTTCTTTGCTGTTTCAACGTTTTCCACCACAACGTCCTGTACTCTGTTACCGAGCAAGACGGTAACAGCTGTCTCGAACTCCTCAGGAACCTTTATGAGATTACCGACGGTATCCACCACACCAGGAAAGAGATCTTTGTTTTCGAAGATCACACGAACGGCCCGGGAGTAACCCTGGTAATTTTCAAGCTGGGAGGCTATGATTTCCTTTTCATGTTTCAAACTCGATATTCTCATGGTCAACTCGTCGAGGTTCTTTTTCATGCTATCCAGTTGTGCTTCCAGAACGCCTTCATCCTGCTTCAAACGATTGATCCGGGAGGAAACATCCTCTTCCTGTATCTCATGGGCCACAACACTGTTTTCCAGATGAGCGATCTCCTCATTCAGATCCTTTATTCTCTTCTCTTTGGCTTCTTTTTGTGATTTGAGCATAGCCAATCTGTTTCTGTAATCATCCATGCTGGAAGATATTTTGCTTATCTCGCTCTCCAGTTTCAGGAGCAGCTTCTCCTTCTCAGCCAGCTCGTTTTGTATACGAACATACTCTTTCTCCTTCTTGCTGTAATTCATCAACAGATCGTTTTGACGGGATTCCAGTTCCACAAGCTTCTTGCGTATCTCATCCACACCCTTCTTGAAATCTGCTATGATTGTCTGAAGGTGTTCAGCTCGTTCTTCCAGCGCTTTACCTGATTTTTTCAACTCTTCCAGCTGTGTTTCTACTTCCACCAGAGCATTCTTTCGTTCGGAAAGGCGTTTGTGGAACATATCTTTTAGTTCGAGAAGAGTGTTCTGTCTTTTCTTGTACTCCTCCATGATGTCAGCAAAATCACGCAATTCACTATCAGTGCTGGAAAATTCCTCTCTGAGGCCACGCCACTGCGCTTCAACCTCTACCAGACGTTTTTGAATACTCCTGATCTCCTCGGACAGTTTATCCTTCTCTTTCGTGATACCATTCTTGTGCTCCATCAGTCCAACGTATCTGTGTGCCAGCAACATACGCTTCTTCTTTTTCAAAGTTTCTTTGTATTCCAGGAACCTTTCCGCCCTTTTCGCCTTCAGGAAAAGGGACTTTTTCCTATCGCCCAGAAACTGGAGTTTATCTGACAGTCTTTGAAGATTCTGTTGAGTAACCTCCAGCCTCGCAAGCGCCTCTTCCTTACGCTCCCTGTAAACACTTATCTCCGCTGCCTCTTCTATCAGTTCTCTCAACTTCTCCGGAGATGCGTTTACCACGCGTTCCACCTGTCCCTGACCTATTATTGCGTACATGTCTTTGTTCAGTCCCGTTCCCTTGAGAACATCCTGTATATCCCTTAAACGGCATGGTGTACCGTTCAGAAGGTAACGCGCCTTACCATCTCTGTCTACATAACGTTCAACCTCTATTTTCTCTCCATCGTGTTCAAAAACCAGCGTCACCACGGCGCTGGATGCAGGTGGATGGGTTCTGGAACCAGCAAATATCACATCTTCTCTGCTCGTGGTGCGCAGTGTCTTGGAAGAATGTTCACCCAGCGCCCAGCGTATGGCATCTACGATGTTGGATTTCCCACAACCGTTCGGCCCAACGATGACCGTTATGCCATCATCCAACGGCAAGTATGTGGGAAAAGCCAGACTTTTGAAACCTCTCAACCTTATCTCAGTAAGTTTCAACTTTCCACCCTCATTTTTTCAATCTTCGAGTTCGTGCACGAACAAACCACTCCTGAGTTTAGGTTCAAACCATGTAGATTTGGGCGGCATTATCATTCCGGCATCTGCAACTTTCATGAGTTCCTCCACACTCGTCGGATACATGGAAAAAGCGAGAGTATATTTTCCTTCGTCCACCAGCTTCTGCAGGTATTCCACACCCTTTATTCCACCGACGAAATCTATCCTGGAATCACGCCTTGGATCCTCTATTTTCAATATCGGCGCCAGCAAATTTTTCTGTAGTATCTGTACGTCGAGCGAATCCACAGGATCATCCGGGTTGTATGTTCCAGGCTTCGCACGTAATACATACCACTTTCCCATGTACATACCAAACAAATGCCTTTCCTGTGGCTCGAAGGGTTCCTTTTCGGCTTTTTCCAGCTCAAATCTTTCATTTACCCTCTCAATGAATTCTTCTTCATTCATACCCCCAAAATCCTTGACCACTCTATTGTATGGTAGTATCTGTAGCTGATCGTGAGGGAATATTACTGCCATGAAAAAGTTGTACTCTTCGTCTCCACGGTGATGAGGGTTGAGACTCTTGAAATGCTCTCTGGCTCTCACGGCGGCGGCTGCTCTGTGATGACCATCGGCTATGTAAAAACAATCGATCTCCTTGAAGAGATCAGTAATGGTTTCTATCAAATCGCTTTTTTTGATAACCCAGACTGTATGATTCACGCCATTTTCATCTTCGAAATCGTACTCAGGAGCAGGATCCTTCACAAGGATTCCCTGCACGAACCTGTCCAGTTCTTCACATGCTCTGTATGTGAGAAAAACTGGACCGGTATTGGCCTTTAAGTTTACGATGTGTCGTGTTCTGTCGTCCTCTTTGTCCTGACGTGTAAGCTCATGTTTCTTGATCTTGTTTGCGAGATACTCGTCAACAGAAACGCATGCAACTATACCTGTTTGCTGATGTTCTCCCATGGTTTGTCTGTAAATGTAAAAAGCGGGAGAATCCTCACGTAGAAGAATTCCTTCTTTGACGAAACGCTCCAGATTTTTGCGAGCTTTCCTGTAGACCTTCTCATCGTAGGGATTTACACCTTCTTCGAAAGTGGCTTCAGCTCTCACAATGTTCAAAAAACTGTATGGGTTGCCGGAAACAATCGATCTGACTTCTTCTTCCGTTACCACATCGTAAGGTGGACACGCCACCCGATCCACCAGATCCTTTCTCGGCCGAAGTGCTTTGAAAGGTTTCACTATCACACCTCATCCCTCCCCACAACATCTTCTAAGCAGAAGCTTCTGAAGATCGAACATCACTTCTGCATCTTCACCGGTCTCATGATCGTATCCCAGTATGTGAAGAATACCATGAATGAGAACGAATTCGAGTTCTCTTTGAAAGCTGTTTCCATACCGCATGCTTTGACTCTCCACCGTTTGCAGCGAAATGATGACTTCTCCCAGTAGCTCGCCTTCATCATAGGTGAAAGAAAGCACATCCGTAGGATGATCGATGTTTCGAAATTGTCTGTTCAGCTCCCGAATGACTTCATCATTTGTAAGGACGATGTTAATCTCCCCCTCCCCTTCTTCACACAGGTACTCCAGAACACAGAGAGCTATTTTCTCGATTTTCTCCGTGAGTTCATCCACCTTCTTCACTCCGTGTTGTATCACGTTGACCTTCAGGCAAGTTCACCACCTTTTCACGCAGACCGTTGAGATCTTTGGGATATTCAACACGTTCGTGCATCATGCTTGTTATGGCCACTGTGAAGGCTTCCACTATCATCTCCAGATCCTTCAATGTTAATCCGGATTCGTTGAGCTGGCCTTCATTATATATTGAACTGACTATTTCTTTAATTACCTCTTTAACCTTTGCCGGTTTGGGATTCCTCAAACTTTTAATGGCTGCCTCCACACTGTCAGCGAGCATGATTATACCCGCCTCTTTAAACTGAGGTTTTACCCCCGGGTAAGCGAATTCCGATTCATCCACTTCGGGGTCTTTTTCCCTCGCTTTGTGCAGGAAGTACATCTTGGGCCTGGTTCCATGATGCTGGAGTATTATGTCTTCTATAACCAGGGGCAATCTATGCTTTCTGGCTAATTCCAACCCGTATTTCACATGCTCGTTCAATATCAAGTTACTGACCCATGGTGAAATCTTTTCATGGGGATTCTCTCCCATCTGATTTTCGGTGAAATATGCAGGCCTTTTCACTTTGCCTATATCGTGATAATAGGCGCATATTCTTGCTAGAACAGGATTGGCGCCTATTTTTTCCGCGGCTGCCTCCGAAAGATTGGCGAGTACAACGCTGTGATAGTAAGTACCAGGAGCTTTTAACGAGAGTAACTTCAGGAGTGGGTGACTGAGGTTTCCAAGTTCCATCAATCCTATGTTACTGTATATCCTGCTGACCACTTCTACATAGGGTAGAAGACCTACCACCACTATAGAACAGACGAATGGATTAATGAAGGACATGAAAAGCTCCTGTAGCGAGAATGGAAGCAACAATCTGTAGGTGATAAAGAGGTACATTCCAAGATTCACAAAAGAAACGTAAAGAGCCACTTTGGCAACGGTGGAACGTGAGTAGGTATTACGTAACAGGTAAGCCGACATCAGTATGACGGTCATGAACCATATGAAGTTGTTGAAAGAGGCACCCGTTATGAACGAAGTGAGCAAACCGAGGAAGAGCCCCGCAAAGATTCCAATGTTCACCCCGAAAAGTAACGTTATGAGAGCTACCCCGAGGAACATGGGTACGCCCGCCATCCCGAGGTATCTATACGTGAGAGAATTGATGAAACCCGACGCCACAAGGATTGTGTAAAGCGTCAATCTGTATGAGAAGTGAAGTTTGAAAACCTTCTCCTTGATGATCGGGTATTCTACAAACACAGCCGCACCGAGATACGCTGCAAGGAGATATTCAGGTGATGGCAGAGAACCGTATGAGAAAGGGAGATG
This sequence comes from Thermotogae bacterium, assembly GCA_021161835.1. Lineage (GTDB taxonomy): Bacteria > Thermotogota > Thermotogae > UBA12178 > UBA12178 > JAGGZV01. Next base: position 6,809 of record JAGGZV010000026.1, read on the forward strand.
AGATGCAATAGCGAAAATAATAGGGAACAGTATCCCACCCCAGATCACCGGATCGTCGTATGGAAAGCGAGATGATCTACGCATTTTCAACGTTTGTTCTTCCTTTCGAACTCTTCGTAAGCTTTCACAATCAATTTAACGAGCGGATTTCGTACTACATCGGATTCATCGAGATACACGAATTTCACCCCATCTATACCTTTGAGGATTTTCTGCACTTCCACCAGGCCGGAATCTTTGCCACCATCGAGGTCGATTTGGGTTATGTCCCCGGTTATCACAGCTCTTGAATTGAAACCTATTCTGGTCAGGAACATTTTCATCTGCTGGTAGGTGGTGTTTTGGGCTTCATCCAGGATTATAAAAGAATTGTTGAGTGTTCGACCGCGCATGTAAGCGAGGGGAACGATTTCTATGATCCCCCTTTCTTTGTAAAACTGGACTCTATCGGGGTTGAGCATATCCATGAGAGCATCGTACAACGGTCTCAAATAAGGATCCACCTTTTCAAGAAATGTGCCTGGCAGGTACCCAAGTTTTTCGCCCGCTTCCACGGCGGGTCTTGTCAGTATGATCCTCTGAACCTTTCCAAGCTTCAGATGATCCACCGCCATTGCCACAGCCAGGTAGGTTTTTCCCGTACCAGCCGGTCCTATAGCAAAAACGATCTCGTTTTCCATCATGGCTTTCACGTAATATTCCTGTCCCCTGGTTTTCGGCTTTATTCTCGATCCCACCAATCGTAAGGAACGTTCCACCTCAGATCTTCTGTCTCCTTCTTTTTTCTCTCCATTACTGTACTGTTGAACTAAATAGCGAAATTCATCCCAAGATAACAGATGACCCTCCTGGGTCATCTGTATCATCTCACTTATAACACTTTCCACTTTGGCTATGTTCTCATCGTTGTCCCCTACTATCCATATCTCATCATCAACTACAGATATATCTACACCAAAATGTTTCCGCAGGAAACGTGCTTTTCTGTCGTACTGTCCGAAAACTTCAACCAACTCCATATCGGCAGGAACCGCCACTCTTCTCACCCCAACTTCTCTACCTCCCTTTCAATGAGATTATACCTCAAAAAAGATCAACTTTCATCCCGCTTCACCGTTATCCTGGAAAAGGGACACACCGCTATACATTTTGAACAATCCACCCCGTTTTCCAACCAGAACATGTAGCATTTGTCATGGTCGACAGCCCATCTCAAAATCCCCTCGTTATTTGAAGGGCACACGGTTCTGTACGAAGCCTCATCGTCGAAAGATATGGCACCAACTTCGCATTCCATGGAACACAGCTTACAGTTCCTGCAAAACTCTGTCACTCCAAACTTCAAGGGTTTGTCAGGGATCAAGGGCATATCGGTGAACACCTTGCATATTCTGACGCTCGGTCCATATTCGGGTGTTATCAAAAGTCCATTTCTTCCCAGCTCTCCCAACCCTGCATCCACAGCCAGAGGAATACTCAATGCCGTGTCGTTTCCCGACGGTATCGCCGTGTAACCCAGATATCGTATGAACTCTGCAAGACACGCAATGATGAAGGCCATCTTAGAGTAAGCGAAAGCCGTTTCGGTACCCGCAGTGAACGTGGGAGTATCCTCCAGTCTCTCCAGCTCCATTCTGACCGCCATCACTATGACGTACCTGCAATTTGAAGGCAGTGAGAGCTTGCGTCCTTCCAGATCGTGAGAATACACCCAATCGTTGTTCAACTTGCAGATACCCACGAGATCCGCTCCATACATTATGGCAGTTTCCTTCACCATTTTTGTCATCGCTTCGGTGTCTCCGATGATGTACTTCTCCAGTTTGGGACGTTCCATGACGGAGTTGGGATTCGAGGGTGGCTCCCACGAAAACGCATAGTGAAAGAAATCGTGCACCGCCCACGCTCCCATGACCCGCGCGAATTCCACCCGCGAAAATCCCGGACGTCCATCGTCTATTATCTTTTCGATTTCGTCGTAAAGACCCCTTCTGTAAAAGGGAGCGTTTTTGTCATGGATCAGCCTGCCGAATACATTCTTCCTTTGGTCGAAGGGTTTGAACCTGCTTCGATCGATCGTGTAAGGCGGATGATCCAACCTCATAAGTTCTCTGCCTGTGAGAGGATGTCTCGCCATGAGTGTCCCCCCTCATCCCAGAATTTGTTACAAGTATACAGCAAGCAAAAAGGGCGGGGGATGAACCCCGCCCTGAGACTCCAGTTTTTTCCCATCAGTATTCCGGAACTGGTGGTGTGGATTCTTTCTCCTCTTTCGGTTTTTCAACTACCAGGACTTCCGTGGTCAACAGCATGGATGCTATGGATGCCGCGTTCTGCAATGCACTCCTTGTAACCTTGGTTGGATCGATGATACCCGCATCGAACATGTTGGTGTATTCTCCCTTCAGGGCATCGAATCCGTATGCAGAATCATTGCTTGCCAGAACTTTATCCACTACTATCGCTCCGTCTACACCCGCGTTTTCCGCTATCTGCCTTATGGGCACCTCGAGAGCCTTTCTGACGATGGAAGCACCAACCTTTTCATCTCCTTCGAGCGTCTTCTCCAGCTCTTCAACAGCTTTGATAGCCCTCAGAAGTGCTACTCCTCCGCCGGGAACGATACCCTCTTCCACAGCCGCTCTGGTTGCGCTGAGAGCATCCTCTATTCTGTGTTTCTTCTCTTTGAGTTCCGTTTCAGTTGCTGCACCAACTTTTATGACGGCAACTCCACCAGCGAGCTTCGCCATCCTTTCCTGAAGTGTTTCCTTCTCGTATTCGGAGGTGGTCTGCTCTATCTGTTTTTTGATTTGAGCGATTCTATCCTTTATCTTCTGTGGATCACCTTTACCATCGATTATTATGGTATCGTCCTTCTTTACTCGAACCATACCTGCACGTCCAAGGTCATCAAGGTCCACGTTTTCAAGTGTGAGACCAACCTCTTCGCTTATAACGGTACCACCAGTGAGTATGGCTATATCCTGCAACATGGCTTTTCTTCTCTCACCGAATCCTGGTGCCTTGACAGCACAGCTTTCGAGCGTTCCCCTCAACTTATTGAGAACCAGCGTGGACAGGGCTTCACCTTCAACATCCTCAGCAATCACCAGGAGAGGTTTGCCCGTTTGAGCCACTTTTTCCAGTATGTGAACTATGGGTTTCACGGCGGAGAGCTTTTTGTCCGTTATCAAAATGTAGGGCTCTTTGAGCACCACTTCCATCTTCTCAGCGTCGGTTATGAAGTACGGGGAAATGTAACCTCTATCGAACTGCATACCCTCGGTGAATTCCACGAAAGTTTCCATGGTCTTGCTGTCTTCCACGGTGATGACCCCATCCTGTCCAACTTTATCCATTGCGTCAGCTATGAGATCACCCACTTCCTTGCTGTTTGCACTTATGGCTGCGACATGGGCTATGTCATCACGTGTGGACAACTTTTTGCTGAGTTCCTTTATCTTATCTACCGCAACTTTGACAGCTTTCTCTATTCCCAACTTCATGAGGACAGGATTGGCACCGGCAGCCACGTTCTTCAAACCTTCCTTTATCATTGCCTGTGCCAGTACCGTGGCTGTCGTGGTACCATCACCGGCAACATCGTTGGTCTTGGAAGCCACCTCTTTAACGAGCTGAGCGCCAAGATTTTCAAATTTATCTTCCAACTCTATTTCCTTGGCAATGCTCACGCCGTCATTGGTTATGGTGGGCGATCCCCAGCTCTTTTCCAGCACAACGTTCTTCCCTTTCGGGCCAAGAGTTATCTTTACAGCTTCCGCAACTTTGTCTACACCTCTTTCGAGAGCCCTTCTCGCCTCTTCATCGAACAACAATATCTTCGACATCATCCATCCCTCCTTTACTCTTCATATTTGGCAAGTACATCATCCTTATCGATGATAATGTAATCTTCATCATCGATCTTTATTTCAGTACCAGCATACTTGGAGAATATAACCTTGTCACCAACACGAACCTGAAAATCACTGTCATCTTCAACGGCGGGACCCACGGCAACCACTTCTGCTTTCATGGGCTTTTCCTTTGCGGTATCAGGGAGAACGATTCCACCCTCCGTTTTCTTTTCCTCTTTGATGGGCTTTATCAACAACCTTTCACCTAACGGCTGCACCTTCATTACTCAACCCCTCCTTTCAAAGATTAGCAGTCTCATGTGTTGTCTGCTAATATAATAAACTATGTACTGGATTTGTCAAGCATGATATATCGGCATCACGGACAATTATACACGATTATCACCAATTATTGGCAAATATAAGGTAAATGCTCATGAATACTTGTGCAACTTGCTGAATTCTTCATATTTCGATTTACAGCCTTTATAAATCCAGTTTCTCCAATTTATACCACAGAGAAATCCAGTTGGCTATCAAGTATAATTTCAATGAAAGGAGGGAGTATCATCATGAAAAGAATAGGAGTTATTACCAGCGGAGGCGATGCACCAGGGATGAACGCCGCCATACGTGCGGTGGTGCGTACAGCGAGGATGAGAGGAATAGACGTCATCGGATTTTACCACGGATACTCTGGGATCATAGATAATGAAATCGTTGAACTCACCTACAAGGATGTAGGGGGAATAATGGAAAGAGGAGGAACGATCCTCAGGAGCTCCAGATGCGAAGAATTCAAGACCACCCATGGTAGAGAACTGGCGATGAAAAACCTCAGGGAAAATGGTATCGATGCTCTGGTAGTAATCGGAGGAGAGGGAAGTTTAACGGGAGCCATGCTCCTGGAAGAAGAGTTCAATCTGCCAGTAGTGGGAATCCCCGCGACTATAGACAACGATATAAACGCAACGGATATGTGCATAGGTGTGGATACATGTCTCAACACCGTTGTGGAAGCTACCCAGAAGCTCAAGGATACGGCCTCCTCGCACGAGCGTGCATTCATAGTTGAAGTCATGGGAAGAAAATCCGGTTACATTGCCCTGATGAGTGGCATAGCGATAGGAGCCGAAGCAGTGGTCATACCAGAGGTTCCGGTGGATTACGGGGCGCTGGCAGATAGAATACTGGAAGCTCGGAAAAGAGGCAAGATAAACTGCATAATAATGGTGGCGGAAGGAGCTGCCAGTGCCTACACCGTAGCCCGGCATCTGGAACATCGCATAGGTTACGAAACCAGAATAACCATTCTGGGTCACATACAGCGCGGGGGATCGCCTACAGCTTTCGATCGCATACTGGCTTCGCGAATGGGTTACGAAGCGGTGAGTGCCTTGCTCAGCGGCAAACATAATATAATGATAGGTTTACAGAGAGGCAAGATGGCTCATGTCCCTCTCGAAGAAGCTCTCTCCAAGAAAAAACCCCTGGACATGAGCTATTACGAAATGTCTCTGCTTTTATCTTGAGGTGTAAGGGACATGAGAAGGACCAAATTGGTGTGTACCATAGGCCCCAGGACCCATTCCATGGAGATGATGAGAAAACTCGTTGAAGCGGGCATGAACGTTGCACGCTTGAACTCCGGTCATGGTTCCACAGATGAACATAGGGAGTACATCAGGCGCTTAAAGGCTATCCGTGATCATCTCAAAATACCGTTGGCCATAATGATAGATCTCGAAGGGCCCAAAATTCGTTTGGGTTCGCTGGGTGGACGAGAGATAGAGCTATCGAAGGGTCAAACAATTGTGCTGACGAGAAAGGAAGTGGTGGGCGACGAAGAAAAGCTACCGGTCGTGTATGAACATCTCACCAACGATTTGAAAAAAGGTGATGTCATACTTATAAACGATGGAAAGGTGAAGCTTGAAGTTCTGGAAAGGATAGACGAGAATTCTCTCAAATGTCTCGTAAAAGTAGGAGGAACCGTGGGCGATCATAAAGGGGTGAACTTGCCGGGTGTAAAACTCTCACTTCCTTCTCTAACAAATAAAGATGAAGAATTCATCAAACTTGGTATAGAAGAAAAAGTGGATTATTTTGCGCTTTCTTTCGTGCGAACCGAAATGGATGTTATGGAAGCACGAAGGTTGATAAAAAGATATGGAGGCAATATTCCCATAATAGCCAAGATAGAAACCAAGCAGGCTATGCAACACCTTGAGAATATAGCCACTGTTGCGGATGGATTAATGGTGGCACGGGGCGATCTGGGTGTGGAACTATCAGTCGAGGAAGTACCGATGGCTCAGAAAAGGATAATAGAAGTCGCGAACAGATATTCCATACCTGTCATAACGGCAACTCAGATGCTTGACTCCATGGTTTCGAAACCCGTTCCCACACGAGCAGAAGCTTCCGATATAGCCAATGCCATCCTCGATGGTACGGATGCGGTGATGCTTTCAAACGAAACGGCAGTGGGTGAATACCCCCTGGCAGCAGTGGATGTGATAAACAGGGTAGCCGAAAACGTGGAACCTCATCTTAAAAATTTCAAGGGTTTTCTTATGGATTGGTTGAGAACTTTCTCCTCCGTGGGAGGCGTTACAGATGCCATATCACGTGCCTGTGTAGAAATAGCAGAAGAGCTCGATGTTAAGGCTATTGTAACCTCGACCTTTTCAGGTTTCACCGCAAAAGCTGTGGCAAGGTTCAGACCTCAAAAACCCATAATAGCTATAACACCCAACTTGCAAACCTTTCATGCCCTAGCGTTGGTGTGGGGAGTCGTACCGGTACTGGTGGATGAAATCAACTCCACGGATGAGATGTTCAACGTTTCGGAAAAAGTGTGTGAAGAGCTTGGTTACGCTCGCAAGGGTGATAAGATAGTTATAACAGCGGGGGTACCCTTCGGCGTTTCCGGCAAAACCAATATCCTGAAAATACAGGAATTGTGAAAAAAGATATATTTCTGGAGGTGAACGGAGAATGGCATATGTGAATACCAAGGAGATACTCGATAAGGCCAACAAGGAATTTTACGCTGTTCCAGCTTTCAACATCAACAACCTGGAATTTTTCCATGCCATAGTGGAAGGAGCGGTGGAAGAAAGGGCTCCTCTCATCATCGAAACCAGTGAAGGAGCCATAAAGTATGCGGGCAACGGTGATCCCTTCAGAGGAGCCAAATTCTTCGTCGATCTCGTAAAAGGCTACGCAGAGAGTGTGGATATACCCATTTCGCTACATCTGGATCATGGGAAAAATTTCTCCTTCATCGTAGCAGCCATAAAGGCTGGATACACCTCCGTTATGATAGACGCCTCGGAGTTCCCGTTTGAAGAAAATGTGGAACGTACAGCCGAGATAGTCAAGATAGCACACGCAGCTGGAGTTTCGGTGGAAGCAGAGCTGGGCAGACTGAAGGGAGTGGAAGATAACGTATCGGTAGATGAACGTGATGCCGTGCTGGTGAATCCTGACGAAGCCGGCAGGTTTGTTGAGTTGACTGGAGTGGACTTTCTAGCACCGGCGATAGGCACCAGCCACGGTGCATTCAAATTCAAAGGAGAAGCAAAACTGGATTTTGAACGTCTGAAGAAAGTGAAGGAGTTGACAGGACTTCCTCTTGTCCTTCACGGCGCCTCCAGCGTTCCCGAAGATCTCGTGGAACTGGCAAATCAACACGGAGCAAAGATAGAAGGTGCAAAGGGTGTGCCACCTGAAATGTTGAAAGAAGCCGTACGTTATGGGATAAACAAGGTGAATACCGATACAGATCTGAGAATAGCATTCGTTGCTGGATTAAGGAAGTCATTGGCCGATGATCCCGCACAGTTCGATCCTCGCAAGTATCTCAAACTGGGGAAAGAGTATGTGAAGAAAGTGGTGAAGGAAAGGCTTCGCTTCTTGGGCGCTGCTGGTAAAGCGTGAAGAGTGCATTAGGAAAGGGGGAGGCGGTCATGAAAATACTCGTGGTAAATTCTGGAAGCTCTTCAATAAAATACCAGTTCATAGACATGGATGATGAAACAGTACTGTGCAAAGGATTGGCTGAAAGAATAGGCCTTCCAAAAGGCAGATTGATACATAAGGTGGGGGACACGAAACATGTAATAGAACGCGATATACCATCACACAAGGAAGGTTTGAAACTAGTGATAGATACCCTCATGGATCCAGAGATCGGTGTTATATCCGATCTGAAAGAGATATCCGCCGTTGGCCACAGGGTAGTTCATGGCGGAGAAAGATTCGCATCTTCGGTACGAATAGATGAAGAAGTGATAAAAGTTCTCAAGGAATATTCCTACCTTGCACCGCTCCATAATCCACCCAACATAATGGGCATAGAAGCTGCCATGGAACTGTTACCACATGCTCCGCAGGTGGCGGTTTTCGACACAGCCTTTCATCAATCCATGGAACCGAAAGCGTATCTTTACGCCATACCTTATGAATACTACGAAAAGTACAGAATAAGGAGATATGGTTTTCATGGTACCAGCCACAGATACGTCGCGAAGAGGGCAGCGGAAATCTTGAGAAAGGATATAAAGGAATTAAAGATCATAACCTGCCATCTTGGAAACGGTGCTTCCATAGCGGCAGTTAAGTATGGGAAGTCAATCGATACTTCCATGGGTTTCACTCCACTCGAAGGATTGGTAATGGGAACCAGAAGCGGCGATATAGATCCAGCCATCTTCTACTTCTTGCAGGTTCAGGAAAATTTAAGCGCCGATGATGTTTACAATATTCTCAACAAGAAAAGCGGTGTGTTCGGGTTGACCAGAGGATTCAGCAGTGATATGAGAGACATAGAAGAAAAAGCTTTTGCCGGTGATGAAACCTGCAAGCTGGCTCTGGATATATACGAGTATCGTATAGCCAAGTACATAGGAGCGTACGCGGCTGCCATGAATGGAGTGGATGTGATAGTCTTCACGGCTGGTGTCGGTGAAAACGCCCCCGACTCCCGCTGGAACATATGTAACAACTACCTTGGATACCTTGGAGTAAAGATAGATAAGGAGAAAAACGATTTCAAGGGTCTGGAAAGAATTATTTCCACGCCCGATTCCAAAGTCACCGTCATGGTGATACCAACCAACGAAGAGTTGGTAATCGCCAGAGATACCAAGGAAATAGTGGAAAAGAATCTGAAAGAATTGAAGGTGATCTGAAAGCTGTCCCGTTTCTCTGAGAGGTCATGGACGTACGATCCATGATCTCTTGAATTTTAGAAGGTGGTTATTGTGAATACATTGAAATATCGAATAGATCCCGGGAATCCTGATCTGAATATACTCGAAATTGTGGCTCGGGATTTGAAAAAGGGCGAACTGGTGGTTTTTCCAACGGAGACAGTTTATGGACTCGGTGCCAGTGCCTTCAACGAAGCTGCCGTCAAAAAGATATACGAGGTCAAAGGACGACCCCACGATAATCCATTGATCGTTCACATTTCCTCCATAAATCAATTGGAGGATATTACCGTTGGAACAGGATGCCTGTCACCCGAAAAATTCAGAAAAATTCTCGAGAAACTATGGCCGGGACCAGTGACGTTCATACTCGAGCGAAAAGCACATGTTCCTCCTCAGGTTTCTGCTGGTCTCCCTACCGTTGCTGTACGCTTTCCCGCACATCCTGTGACCAGGAAGTTAATAGAACTGGCGGGGGTGCCTGTGGTTGCTCCAAGTGCCAACCTGTCGGGACGCCCCAGCCCAACAGAAGAAGAACACGTGCTCGAAGATATGGATGGCAAGGTGAAGTACATTCTGCTTTCTGGTTCCACACCACTCGGACTCGAATCCACAGTTCTGGATCTCACTTCTTCATCTCCAAGGATACTCAGACCCGGTCCCATATCGGTTGAAAAACTTCGCGAAATCCTGGGAACAGATGTGGAAATTCCCGAATCTGCACGTGGTAGAAAGTCAGAAAAGGTTCCTTTATCGCCAGGAATGAAGTACAGACATTATGCTCCCACGAAACCTCTTCTCCTCGTTGAAGGAGAGCTGACAGAAGAAATCATGAAACGTTTACCTCAAAAGAGCATCATAATATGCTCTAAAGAAACGGCATCAAATCTGCGTGAATATCCTACACTCATCTGGGGGAGTAAAAACGATCTCTTTGCTGCTGCCCAGAAGCTATTCTCCTTATTTCGCGATGCCGAAAAGACGGACGCTGAGATCATTGTCGCCGAAGGAGTGGAAGAGAAGGGACTGGGATTGGCAGTGATGAACCGTTTGCGTAGAGCCGCGAGCCGGGTAATTTATAATAGATGATGATTCCTAAACCTTTAGAGGGAGGCATACGAACATCATGAGGGGTCTGATGTATTTTCTGGTTAGTTTATCCCTGCTTTTTTTGCTTTCCTGTGGAGCTCAAGAACGTGAAGCGAATATCACAACACCAGAAGAACACAACACTCTTGATGAGGTGGCCGCTTTCATAGCCCGTGATTTGACCTCTTCCCTGGCCACGGATTCCAGGATAACCGTTATGAATTTCAAGGCTTCTGAACAGGATGTTCCTTCTGAACTCATCGAACTCTTGAGCAATGAAATAGTAAACGCCATGATAAACGAAGCGAGAGTCATGGTTCTCGATAGAGACTTCATGGATATGATACTGGAAGAACACAAGATGCAGCTGGCCGGGATAACGGAAGAAGAAAGCGTGCAAATTGGAAAACTCATGGGAGCAGATTACGTGCTCACAGGCCAGGTATTACTGGTAGGGGAAGAATACAATGTATATGCACGCATAATAGACGTGCAAACGTCCAAGATAGTCGCAAGTTGTAAGAAAGGTTTTCGATGGGAGGAAAGGAAGCGCGAAAAGCAACCTGAAATGAGAACAGAAGAAAAGGCGCGTGTACCCTCGGAACTGGAGAAGGAGTTCAACAGAGAAAGTCTTGTGGAGCTGACAAGAACTCTATACAAATCCAGAGTCATTGTTTCTACAGGAATCCTCGATATTCCCAGAATAATGCTTTCACAATTCAGGGAAAGGTTGATAGTGGGATTCGATCTTGGAAAGTTGTTTCTAAGGAAAAGAGAAGCGAATATCAGGTTGATTGAAATGAAAAGAGTGATCGGGGAATTACGCGTCTCTAAATCAGGTATAGAGTCAAGAAATATGAAATATTTGATAGTTGGAAGAACTCTGATTCTGGTAATGCCAGAACTCACGCATCCCGAGTACACTTTTCTGGAATTGGAGCTGGGTCGGGAGAAAAGAAAATACAAACTCGCCGATCTTCTGCGGCGCGTTGTTCAATTTCGTGAGATTCCCCCTTCACGGGAACTGTACAGGTCTTCTCACCCGATAATACCGATAAAAACGATCGTACTCCGCTATGTGGGAGAGAAAGAAGCAATTCTGGAAATTACCTTGAAATCCAATTCTTTTGGGGTACTCCTTCTGGAATTCCCTCAAATCGGTAAAGTGGTGGGTATAGATCTCCTACTCACACGTCTGCAGCCTGAAGAAAAAACACCCAAATTTCTGACACTTATACCAGTCAGGGATGGATTGAAACTGATATTCAAGGGTATAGATATTCAACGCTTGAATATGGTAATTTCCTTCGTATACAGAGGTAAAAAGATTCGACTATGTGAAATACCCTAAATACGTTCTACACAGCTTTATAAAAACACCTTTTGGGGGATACAACCTTCCCCTCTTTTTTCAGCTCCGATATGATTTTGGAGACAAGCTTTTTATCGAGTCCAAGTTTTTCCGCCACTTCTCCCGGTCTAACGAGTTTGTCGATCTCTTTCATGAAAGCGAGAACTTTTTCTTTTTCATCCATCCACGGTCATCTCCCGAATTACCGCTATTATTATAACAGATCTAAAATTATTCATCCAACAATTTTTTCATCATCATCGCATTTTCCGGAGCGTATCCTCCAAAATCGTTGTTGAAATAGCAGAATATCTCGTCGACCTTCTCGGCTCTCATTGCTTCAGCATAATGCCTTAACTCCTCATGGTCGTAATTGTATCGATACCATTGATTCTTTCCATGAAAACGTACGTACATGAAGGAAGCCGTTGAAACGATATCATCAGGTAAGCGTGGGGCGGAAACACAGCAGAAGGCAACGTTTTTTCCTCTTAACATATCGTAGGCTTCCTCACAGAACCAGGATTTGTGTCTGAATTCGATCACGTTCCTGAAATTTCGATCCAGCAGATCTAGAAAATTCTTGACTTTTTCGAGATCTCTGTCCATGTGTATGGAAGGAGGTAGCTGCCATAATATACACCCCAGCTTTTCTTTCAGAGCAGAAACATTCCTGTAGAACTCTTTCACGAGTTCTTCAACTCCAACCAACTTTTTGTTGTGAGTTATCATACGGTTCGCTTTCACGCTGAACATAAAATTTTCCGGGGTGGAATCGTACCATTTCTGAAAAGTCTTCTCCTTTGTGAAATGATAAAAAGTGCTGTTTATCTCCACGGTGTTGAAGTGCTGCGTGTAAAAACCAAGCCAGCTCTTGCGCGGGAGGTCTTCCGGATAGAACAAACCTTTCCAGTGCCCATACTGCCATCCTGAACATCCTACGTAACACTTCATATTCCATCACCACCGATTTTATTATATATCCCTCTCCCGCCTTGAAATTGAACATGATAGAATTATGGAAATTCACAAAGGGGGAAGATTCATGAATTACCTTTTGATATTTCTTGCTGGTATTTTCGCAGGATTCGTTAACGTGATGGCTGGTGGAGGTTCGATGATCACCATACCAGCTTTGACCCTCCTGGGTATGGGTATTGACGTCGCGAACGGGACAAACAGAATCGGTATACTGCTTCAAAATATCATCGCCACCAGAAATTTCAGAATGGGTCGGGTACTGGACATCCGGAGGGCTGTTTTTCTGACGATACCCACCACCCTCGGTGCCGTTCTCGGAACTACCCTGGTAGTTCAACTCAACAGAAGCGTCCTGAGGAGCATCGTCGGAATTATCTTTCTCGTGATGAGCGTGTTCATACTCTGGAAGCCCAGAATATGGCTTGAAGAAAAAGAAAGAAAAGCGAGCAATTTCGTGAGTTTTGGAATATTTTTTCTCGTCGGTATTTACGGCGGCTTCATACAGGCAGGTGTTGGTTTCCTCCTGATGCTTGCTCTCGTGCTTGTGGAAGGTTACGACCTGGTGAAAACCAATGCCATAAAAGTATTCATTGTGATGTGCTATACGATCGTCTCACTGTCGATATTTGCGTTCAACAATAAGGTAGATTATGTGGCCGGTCTGGTACTCGCACTGGGAACAATGTCAGGAGCTTATGTGAGTTCCAAACTCGCTTTGAAAAGAGGAGCGAAATTCGTGCGATACGTTCTGTTTACCATGGTCGTTACCAGCGCCATACGATACTTGCTGATACGTTGAAAGGTGTACAGTTATTGAACACCATATCGATGGGGTGTTCTATATCCTTACACTGTGGACTCATCCTCCTGTTCTTCTTTTCCTCTTAGAAAAGTCTTTCCGTTATATTCCTCGCCCTTTTATCCTGTCTTGGCATATTGTTGCTTGAACGTATATGACGGAAAAATTTGCTGGGGAGGGATGAATGTGGGAAGAGTAGCCATAACAGGTATGGGTGTCATCAGCCCAATAGGAATAGGTAAAGAAGCTTTGCTGGAATCTTTGAAAAGCAACAGAATTGGTATAGATCGCATAAGCCTGTTCGATTGTCCTGAAGACTTCCCCGTGAAAATCGGTGGTGAGGTAAAGGGGTTCAATCCCACCGAATATATGGACAGAAAGGTCGCAAGACGCTATGACAGAGTTCTCCAGTTCGCTGTGGCGGCCGCCAAAATGGCGTATGAAGACAGTGGATTAGACATTGACGATTCCCTGGCTCAAAGAACTGCTGTTCTCGTTACATCAGGAATAGGGGGGTTCAGAACATTATGGGGGGAAATGAAGAGATACCAGAAATTCGGCCCTAATAAAGTCAGCCCCTTCCTCATACCAATGATGATAGTGGATATGATAAGTGGCGCGGTTGCCATACACCTGGGACTCAAAGGTCCAAATTTCTCTCCAGTGAGCGCATGTGCCTCATCTTCTCACTCGATTGCTCTTGGCACCATGTTCGTGGAACACGGCATAGCGGATGTGGTATTTGTAGGAGGAGCGGAAGCAGTTATAGATGAACTTCCCATAGCGGCTTTCGCAAGCATGAAAGCTCTTTCCACACGAAACGAAGAACCACGAAAAGCCAGCAGACCCTTCGACAAAAATCGAGATGGTTTCGTCATGAGTGAGGGAGCAGCGGTACTCGTCCTGGAAAGAGAGGAACTGGCGAAAGCACGAGGAGCACGAATATACGGTTACATAAAAGGATATGGGATGACGGGAGACGCTTACCACCTGAGCGCACCGGATCCCGAAGGTCGAGGAGCAGAAGTAGCCATGAGAATAGCAATTGAAAAAGCACAGTTGAAACCCGAGGATATTCAGTATGTAAATGCACATGCCACGGGTACACCGGTAGGTGATTCGGCTGAACTCAAAGCCATAAAGAAAGTGATGGGTAAACATTCGAACGAAGTGGTGGTAAATTCCACCAAGGGTCTCGCCGGCCATCTTCTCGGTGCTGCAGGAGCTTTCGAAATGATTTGTGCACTCCTCATGATGAAAGAGGGGTTCGTTCATGGGCATCCCAATCTGGAAGAACCAGATGATGAATGTGAGGGATTGAAGGTCCCTAAAAATGAGATACTGAACATGGAAATAACGAATTTCATTTCCAATTCCTTCGGCTTTGGGGGACACAACGTTTCACTGGTGGTGGGAAGGGGGTGAATAAATGAAGATAGGAATAGTAACTGACAACACCGCCAACCTCCCAAAAAATTTTGTAGAGGAAAACGATATAGGTGTGGTATCACTATACATAATGAAAAAAGGTGTGTACTCGAGGGCGGTGGAATTGTCACCGGCAAAGTATTACAACGAACTTCGCAGATTAGATTACGTACCCTCCACCTCACAACCTTCGCCTCTGGATTTTGAAAGGATGTACATCGAAAAACTGAAAAAATACGATGCCATAGTATCCGTACACATATCCGGCAAACTCAGCGGAACGGTAGACACCGCAAATATGGCTGCAAGAGCGGTGGGTGGCAGGATAATAGTCGTGGATTCCAAACTGACCAGCTGGGGGCTAGGATTCCTGGTTATGGAACTCACGAACCTGATAAAAAACAGAGCGGATCTGGATACCGTTGTAAATTTCGCTGCTTCCTTTGAACCCACCGTAACCACATATTTTACTGTAAACGATCTGGATCATCTTTACAAGGGAGGCCGCATCGGCAAGGCAAGAACTCTCATGGGTAAAATTGCCAACATCAGACCCATTCTGCGCTTAAAAAATGGTGAAATATTGCCCGCGGGTACGGCACGGGGCAAGGAGAAATTGCTTACCACCCTTGTTAAGCGTTCATTATCACGTCTGACGTCTGAAAACATCAAACGCGTTGCTGTTGTACACACCGAAGATGTAAAATCAGCGGGTAAATTGAAGGAAATGTTACGCCCGTATGTGAATGATAACGGCGCAAGATTGTTTGTGGACACGTGCGATGTGATCATAGGAACACATCTTGGCCCGGGGGCAGTTGGAATAATAGTACAGTGGGGGTGACAAACATGTTGATGGATTCGGTGGAAATCATGAAGATTCTGCCACACAGATACCCATTTTTGCTGGTGGATGGTGTACTGGAGAAAAAAGAAGGGGAGTACATAAAGGCTTTTAAAAATGTCACCATAAACGAACCGTTCTTCCAGGGACATTTTCCCGCATATCCCATAATGCCCGGTGTGCTCATACTGGAAGGATTGGCACAGACTGCTGGACTACTTTTTCTAAAAGCCGATAAAGATGATGTGGTACCACTATTTATAGGTGTAGAAAAGGCACGTTTTAAAAGAGAAGTAAAACCAGGTAATGTCCTGATTTACGAGGTAAATTACACCATGGAAAGACATGGGATGATCTTCGTAAAAGCGAAAGCCTCCGTCGAAGGCAAGGTATGCACTGTAGCAGACCTGATCCTCGGTATAAAAGAGGGAGGAGAGTGAATCATGAAGACGCGCGGAATAGTCTTATGTGGATTGTTTACAGCCCTTACAGCGGTCGGAGCACAAATAACAATAAACCTCGGAACTGTTCCCTTCACCCTTCAAGTTCTGTTTGTTCTGCTGAGCGGCTTAATGCTTGGCCCCAAATATGGCTTCATGAGTCAAGTTGCATACTTATTATTAGGAGCTCTGGGGTTACCGGTTTTTGCAGGATTCAGTGGAGGACTTGTACACATCTATGGTCCCACAGGAGGATATCTGGTGGCCTTCCCACTGGCTGCTTTTGTAGCAGGATGGATGAACAGGAAAAGAGAGAGCAATTTCATTAATCTGATGATGGTCTCAATGCTGGCAGTAGGGGTAATATACTTGCTTGGATGGTTGAGACTGGGCATTTACATGCAGGGGAACTTTGTGAAAGCCTTCATGGCTGGAGTGACTCCCTTCGTGGTCTTCGATCTGATGAAAGCGTTTGTAGCATCGTTGGCCGCTCTCCGCTTGAAAAGGTTCATTATGATGCTAGCGGAGGGTGAGGGTGAGTGAGAGATGGGGGTTAGAATACTCAAAACAGCTGTGTATTTACCACGTAACATCATCACCAATGAAGAACTGGAAAAGAAATTGGGTTTAGAGAGTGGCTGGATAAAATCCAGGACAGGGATCGAATCCAGACACTGGGCAGAGGAAGACGAGAACATTCTGAACATGGCTATAAAAGTCGTTGAGAACATTCTGGATGAAGAAAAAGGAGTACAAGTGGACAAAATTCTCTTCGTTACCTCTTCTGAAAAACCGAGTTACATGCCGTATTCTATACAGCTGGCTTCAGCATTTGGCATGGAAGAAAGTCCGGGTGTGGATATAGTGGGAGGTTTCATGGCCTTTCTGCACGCCCTGGATCTGGCAATAGCTGCCATAGAAGCAGGAAAAGCAGAGAAAATACTGATAGTCGCATCGGAAACGCTTTCGAAACATCTGGATTGGGAAGACCCGTCCACTCTGCCTTTGTTTGGAGATGGTGCTGGAGGTGTGCTGCTGGTAAACGATCACTGGACACACGTATCGTACTTCAAGAGCATTCCAGGAACAGAGGATTATCTCTTCCTGAATGAAAATGGTACGATACAGATGAACGGTACAAAAGTTTACAGGACAGCCGTGGAAGGAATGGAAGAAGTATCCAGAAAATTGCTGGAGAAAGCTGAGCTGAATCCAACAGAGGTAGAACTGGTGGTGCCTCATCAGGCAAACTTGAAAATTATAGAAAGAGGTTTCTCAAAGCTTGGCATACCTAAAGAAAGGATCTTTATAGACCTTGTAAAGCACGGCAACACCGGGAGTGCCAGCATACCAATTGCTCTCCATCATGCTTTGCAGGAATATACACCGAGATCCATAATGATGGTGGGGGTTGGAAGCGGTATGAACTATGGAGGAGTATTGATGTGGGAGGAGATACGATGAAAACAAAGCTCACGGAACTTCTGGGAATAGAGTACCCTATAATCCAGGGCGGAATGGCATGGGTGGCTACACCGAAGCTGGCAGCCGCCGTTTCGAACGCCGGCGGACTCGGCGTTGTAGGAGCAGCCGCCATGCCTCCCGAGATACTCAGAGAAGCCATCAGAACAGTTAAAAAACTCACGGACAGGCCTTTTGGAGTCAACCTGATCATGATCTCCCCACAATTCGACGAACAGGTGGAAGTTGTTCTGGAAGAGGATGTGCCAGTAGTAACCATAGGTGCTGGAAACCCTGCTACCTACATCCCGAAATTCAAGGAAAGAGGTATGAAGGTACTGCCAGTGGTCTCCTCCGACTCCCTGGCCAGGATCGTTGAAAGGGCTGGAGCGGATGCTGTCATAGGTGAAGGTATGGAGTGTGGTGGACACATAGGCGATGTAACAACCATCGTTCTGGTGCGCAAACTGGTGGATACAGTGAAAATACCGGTTGTAGCCGCAGGTGGTATAGCGGATGGTAGAGGACTGGCAGCCGCGCTTGTACTGGGAGCCGACGGGATACAGATGGGAACACGCTTCATAGCAAGTGAAGAATGTGAAGCACATGAAAACTACAAGAAAATGGTGCTCAAAGCTTCCATACGCGATGCGATAGTGACTGGAGCGAATCTAGGGCATCCTGCTAGAGTGATCCGGAATCAGTTTGCCCGGAAAGTACGAAAGCTCGAAGTCGAAGATCCGATGAAAGCAGAAGAGATTCTGGTTGGCAGCCTCAGAAAAGCTTTCCAGGAAGGTAACATTGCCGAGGGTTCTTTCATGGCAGGGCAATCAAGCGGTTTAATAGATTCCATAAAACCCGTCAAACTCATAATTGAAGAAACGATCAAAGAAGCAGTGGAAGTGCTTGAGGCAACCTGCAGAAAATACGTTGGGAGGGGATGAACGGTGAAAGCCTTTCTCTTTCCTGGACAGGGTTCACAATTTGTCGGTATGGGGAGGGAACTCATGGAAAAACGCCATGAGCTGGTTGAGAAAACTTCCGAGATACTTGGCTTCGATATAAAAAGGCTTATACTCGAAGGTCCCGAGGAGGAGCTGAAAAAAACGGAGAATACACAGGTTGCTATATATCTGGTAAGTTATCTAGCCTTTCTGGAAACAGGTGAAACACCGGACTATGTGGCAGGACACAGCCTGGGAGAATACACTGCCTTAACCGCCGCAGAAGTTGTGGATTTTGAAGATGGTATCAGAATAGTACGAAAACGAGGCGAATTGATGGCACAAGCCCGGGAGGGAAGCATGCTGGCAGTGATAGGGTTGGACAAGAAAACGATAGAAGAAGTTCTGGAAGCGTTTAAAGATGTGGTAATAGCCAATGAAAACTCGCCTGTTCAGTATGTGCTAAGCGGTGAAAAGGAAGCCGTAGAAAAAGTAGGTGAAGAACTCAAGAAAAGAGGAGCAAAAAAGGTGGTACCTTTGAAAGTAAGCGGTGCTTTCCACTCTCCACTCATGGAAGAAGCCAAAAATGAACTCGCAAAATTCCTGAAAACTGTGGAATTCAAACCTGCCAGGATTCCCATCGTCCAGAATGTAACGGCAAAGCCTGTTACCAATCCCACAGAAATCAAGAAAAACCTCATACATCAGATGACCGGAAGGGTGAAGTGGGTCGATACGCTTAATTTCCTGTTCAACACGGGAGTTCGCGAATTCGTGGAAGTTGGACCAGGTAAAGTTCTGACAGGGTTGGTGAGAAAAACGTTAAAGGATGTGAACGTGAAGAACACCGGATGCTAGCCCCCCACGAGGGGGTATTTCTCTGCCATACGCTCAGCATACCATCTCCGCCTGAATCTTTGATATTCCTCATCCGATGCGAGAATCTTCTTCCACCACCAGCTGTTCTCCACGTACCACCTCACCGTCTTTTCCAGGCCTTTCTCGAAATCCACACGATTTTCGAAACCCAGTTTCCTCAATTTGTTATCTTTTAAAGAATATCTCCTATCATGGCCGGGACGATCTTCGACGAATCTTATGAGATCGTGAGACTTCCCGAGGAGATCGAGTATCCTGCGTACGATATATATGTTCTCCTTCTCATTGTGCCCAGCAACGTTGTACGCTTCACCTGGTTTTCCTCTCTCTATCAACAGATGCACCGCTCTGGCTGTATCCTCAACGTACAACCAATCCCTGCGCTGTTTTCCATCTCCATAAACCGGTATGTGTTCGTTATTCAGAGCACGGGTTATAACGACGGGTATTAACTTTTCAGGATATTGATAGGGTCCAAAATTGTTTGAAGGTCTCAGAATGACAACAGGTACTCCATAAGTCGTGTAGAAAGAATAAGCCAGTCGGTCTGCCGCCGCTTTGCTGGCAGAATATGGGTTCCTGGGATTCAAGGGAGCGGTTTCATCGAAGCCTTCTTCACCGGTTGCCACACCGTAAACTTCATCGGTGGATATGTACACGAATTTCCGCAGCTCTACACTGCGTGCTTCATCCAGGAGAATGAAAGTACCGTAAACATCGGTTTTCACGAATTCTTCCGCGTTGAGAATAGCTCTATCCACATGCGTTTCGGCAGCGAAATGCACTACCACATTACTGAACCTCATGAGTTCTCCGACCAAACGCCTATCCACAATGTTTCCCACCACGATCACCAATCTATGTTTATCCAGTGCCAGCAAAAGATTTTCCAAAGTGTATTCCCTGAACTCGTATCCAAGAAGTTTGCGTTTCAAACGTTCCGCCGTTCCATTGAATCCTCCCACTATTTCTTCATACCAGGAATTCAAATCGAGCTGTACAGGATGCAGAATGGTGTATTTGTCAGGAAGAAGCACATTACCACCCATCAGAAATTCCCTCAGATTGTCCATACTTCCCGCGTAGGTCAAAGCATCCAGCACGATGATCTTCGCGTCATTCTCATGTTTTAAAAGATATCTCACGAAATTCGAACCTATGAATCCAGCCCCTCCAGTTACCAGATAAACCATTTCTGTATCACCCCACAGGCACTTTTAAGATGATTCCAGATCCAGCGTGGCCAGCGTTTTAAGATACTTACCATAATCTGTCTTCTCCAGAGGTTTGGCCAGTTCCAGAAGCTGTTCTCTGCTGATGTAACCCATCCTGTATGCGATCTCTTCTATACAAGCTATATAAAGGCCCTGCCGTTTCTGAACAGTGGCTACGAAGTTTGCCGCTTCCAGCAAACCATCAGGTGTTCCTGTATCCAACCATGCGAAACCTCTACCGAGTAACAACACTTTGAGCTTGCCCATTTTTAAATACTCCCTGTTAACATCCGTTATTTCCAGCTCGCCACGAACAGATGGTTTCAACCCTTTCGCTATGTCAAGTACTCTTTCATCGTAGAAATAAAGACCGGGAACAGCGTAATTCGATCTGGGTTTCTGTGGTTTCTCCTCAATGGATAAAACATTCAGGTGTTCATCGAATTCCACAACACCGTAATTCTCGGGATTCTTCACGTAATACCCAAAAATGATGGCACCCTCCTCTAATGATGCAGCCTTTTTTAACATTTTTCCGAATCCCTGCCCGTAGAACACATTATCCCCTAATATTAACGCCACTTTATAGCCTTTTATGAAGTCCTCGGCCACGATAAACGCATGAGCAATACCTCTGGGAACATCCTGAACTAGATACGAAATGGAGATACCCAGATGTGAACCATCGCCAAAGAGCTTCCTGAAAAGCTCCAAATGATCAGGTGTGGAAATCAAAATGATATCCCTTATACCTGCGAGCATCAAAACGGAAAGAGGATAGTACACCATGGGCTTGTCATAGATCGGGATTATCTGCTTGCTTATACTCTTCGTCATGGGATACAACCTCGTACCATATCCCCCCGCCAGTATGATTCCTTTCATATCCTCCCACCCCTACTGTG
>JAGGZV010000050.1 GCA_021161835.1 Thermotogae bacterium
ACAAATGCTATTAGAATCAGTACCTAGACTGGATAAAAAATGGGGAAAAGAAGAAATAAAACCTTTCAACGAAACAATAGAAATAGAAAAAGGTATGTGCAAATACCATGATAGATGCCCTTATGCAACTAATTGTTCTCAACCACAATTGGTAAAAGTGGAAGATGACCATTTCGTGGCATGTCATAGGAGGTGAGGTGCAGTGTTTCCAAAGAAATTCCTGTTTGGTGCGTCCATGTCAGGCTTCCAGTTCGAGATGGGGTATGGAGGCGATGACAGGGATGAGAATAGTGACTGGTACGTGTGGGTGAGAGAACCTGAAAACCTGATCAACGGTGTGGTCAGTGGTGACCTGCCGGAATATGGCGTAGGATACTGGAAGAATTACGAGAAGATTCACCAACTCGCCGTGGAACTCGGCATGGACATCATACGTATAGGAATGGAATGGTCCAGAATATTTCCCACTTCGACCAGGGATATTGAGGTGGAGGTGGACGGCGAGGGTGAGGAAATAAAGAATGTTGTCATAACGAAAGATACTCTTAAGCGTCTTGATTCGGTAGCTAATCGGGAAGCTGTACAACATTATCGGAGAATACTCGAAGATATGAAGAAACGTGGTTTGAAAACCATGGTAAATCTGTATCATTTCTCCCTACCGCTCTGGATTCATGATCCCTTGAAAGTGCATCGGGGTGAAACCACCGATGCAAGGGGATGGGTCGACGTTAGAACGGTTGTGGAATTCGCCAAATATGCTGCTTATATAGCGTGGAAGCTCGGTGATCTGGTGGATTATTGGTCTACAATGAACGAACCTCACGTGGTGAGCGAACAGGGTTACCTGTTTGTGAGAGCTGGTTTTCCACCTGCGTATTTCAGTCCCAGAATGTACATCGAGAGCCTGGTAAACCAGATGCAGGCACATGCAAGGGCGTATGATCTCATAAAACAATTCAGCGATGCGCCGGTCGCATTGATATATTCGTTCGCATGGGTGGACAGCCTTTCGAAGGATAGAAAAATTGCAGATGAGGCCATGTATCAGGTGAACTACATGTTCATAGATGGTATAACGAAGGGTATGGTAGCCGGCAAGGAAAGAGGAGATATGAAGAATAAGCTGGATATACTCGGGGTGAATTATTACACCCGGTTCGTTGTGGAGCCGACTGTACCCGTGGAATTCGATGGTTTCAAAATGGGATGGCGCATAATCAGCGACTATGGCTACGCATGTAAACCCGGTGGAATATCCAGAGACGGCAGGCCGGTGAGCGATATAGGTTGGGAAGTTTATCCCGAGGGTCTGGAGAAGGTATTGGTAGCTTTGAAGGAAAGATACGATCTTCCCATGATGGTTACGGAAAACGGTATAGCGGATGCGGCTGATAGATTGAGACCGTATTCTCTCGTTGCCCATTTGCATGCCGTTGAACGAGCGCTTGAGAAGGGTGTCAACTTACTTGGATATCTGCACTGGTCCATTGTGGACAACTACGAATGGGCTCATGGTTACAGCAAGCGCTTTGGACTGGCGGAAGTCGATTTTGAAACCAAGCAGATCACCCCACGGCCATCTGCATACATATTCCGCGAAATAGTGAGCAAGAAAACTCTTGAACCGTTTAGACGTTATTTGAGATTTCCTTATGAGATATGGAGGGAGAGATAGTTCTTGGTAACGATAAAAGATGTCGCGAAAGCGGCAGGGGTGTCCATAGCCACGGTTTCCAGAGTGATCAACGGGCACCCCGTTGTTTCCGAAAAGACAAGACGTAAGGTCTTGAAAGTTATAAGAGAATTGCATTATCGTCCCATGCCTTCACCCAGAAGGAAATCCACACTCTTCGGGATTCTCGCCGTGCTGATTCCGGATCTTCTGGGATACCATTACAACGAAATTCTAATGGCCATAGAGCAATACGCCAGAGAAGAAGGGTTCGATACCATGATTTCCGTCCCCAAAGGGCTTCCGAGCAGAGAACTGGAGATCCTGGATGAGTATTTCAAGAGAAGGGTCGATGGTGTGATAATATGTGAACTTCACGGTAGCGAAAATATACTTGAGAAGTTCCTGAAGAGTGGGATTCCTGTGACCGCAGTGGATTACAAGATGACGGAAGTGCGGGTGGATTCAGTGAATACCGATAACGTTGGAGGTGCTTATAAAGCTCTTAAATATCTGTACAGTAAAGGTCACAGGAAGGTTCTGTATCTACGTGGTCCATCGAGTGTGTATTCTTCTCAGGATAGAGAAGAGGGCATAAAGAAGTTCCTCGCGAAGCATCGGGATATGGAAGTTTACTTCAGCAAGAGTGAAGGATTCGAACCTGACAATGGGTACTTCACTGTTAAAACACATCTGGCACAATACGGTAAGAACTTCACCGCTATATTCGCAGTCTGTGACTATGTAGCACTGGGTGCTTTGAAAGCACTGGCAGAATCAGGGTTGAAAGTACCAGATGACGTTTCAATAATAGGATTCGATGATTCTCCATTTGCTCCTTATACCGTGCCACCTTTGACCACCGTTTTACAACCCCGCAAGGAGATGGGAATAGTCGCTGCTCAGCTACTCATAGATAGGTTGAAATCTTCACAGAATCGCTTGTGTCGAAATGTTATACTACCAACGAAAATCGTGGAGCGAGAATCGGTGAAGGACGTTGGGAACAGAGGTGTAGAATGAGTGTGCAGTAAGTTCGATAGGAAGAGCGTAATCGTTGTATTTGTTTTATTACCCATTTTTGTGTTTGCTTTACGCGAACTGAATATCGAGGTGGGTAAAAGGAATCAGGATGCGGTTCTAAATATCCTGAGGACGTTGG
>JAGGZV010000080.1 GCA_021161835.1 Thermotogae bacterium
ATGTGAACCATCGCCAAAGAGCTTCCTGAAAAGCTCCAAATGATCAGGTGTGGAAATTAGGATAATATCCCTTATACCCGCAAGCATCAAGATGGATAGGGGATAGTACACCATGGGCTTGTCATAGATCGGGATTATTTGTTTGCTTATACTCTTCGTCATGGGATACAACCTTGTACCATATCCCCCCGCCAGTATGATTCCTTTCATATCCTCCCACCCCCACTGTGAATTCTTCCATATTCATCGGCACTCACCATGATCACATTATCTGGTTTTCTAAAAATGCGTTTCCACTTGATGATTTCCAGACTCTCCCTGCCATGGTTGAAAAGTAGATCCAGCACGGAAAGGTGGGTTATAAAGAAACGTGTACCCCATCGATTTTGTCCATAATAAGGATGTTCGTACTCATGCCATTCGACCTTTATCCCCGCGCCATGTAGTTTTTCCACTTCAAGATAAGCTTGCGCTTTGGGACCGGATAGGTACACGTTCACTTCACCCAGCTGTTCCAGAATGTACAGCAACTTGTCCGTCTTTTTAAGATGAGCCGGGATACCCATATTCTGCGAATACAGCACCCTTTTCCTCCTTAACCCCATATAGTCACATATAGAATCGATGAAAGCGTAGTTGAGTTCTACAAGATATCTCGGCTTTTTTAAGTACACAGCTTCCACCATTTGAAACACTTCCTGAAAGAAGGGAGAACGCTTGTAACTGTATTCTATGGTTCTGAGATGTTTATCCATCCATCGGTGTGAGTAATCTATCTCCACCTCGCAAATCCTATATTCGAAGTAGGGTTTCCGCATGCGTACGGGTACAGTCAACCACACCCAGCCTTCACGTGTTCTTATCCTGTTTCTGTTTCTCCAATCCCTCACGGTGAATTGTGCATCGTCTAAATACACGAACACATCTACTTCATCTATCATATTGAAATACCCTAACCATGGTATGAAGGCCGATTGTACTATGGCAACTTTCACCATCCCATCCTCCATCATGTTCAATCACGCCAGAGATAAACCGTGAATTCAAAAAGTCCATAATCATGCCTGAATGTGAATTTCCTGGTAAACCTAGACACGAAATCCATCACTTCTGAAATCTCAGGGTAGAACAGCCTATCGTATCTGTAATCCACGAAAGGAGACATCATATTGAAAGCGATTCCTTTTCGGCACAACTGCCACATTTTTTCGATAGAAGGTTTGACAACTTTTTCCCACCACTCTTTTTCTCCTACATCGAGTTTGACATGATATGTACCTGAAGCCAGCACGTAATCGAATCCCTCTGGAAATTCTAAAGTCAGAAAATCCGCATGTAGGAAGTTGGCATTCTTGAAACGCTGCTTTGCATATTCCACCATGCTGGCGACCATTTCTACGCCCACGTAATCCACCTTCAAACCCTTCTTCACCATGTAATCATAGAAAGCTCCGTATCCACATCCCACATCGAGCACGCTATCTCCGGAAGAGATACCTATATCCATCAACACATTGAATCTCTTTAACTGATGTTCCTGATTTTTCCAGTCTACCCCTTTTGGTTCAGGACCAAACGTTTCAAACTTATCAGAGTAATATCTATCCACCTTCAACAACAGATGTTTCAAGTTCCATCACCTCTTTTTAAGCGCCATATCCACAAAGAATCTACGCCAGTTTTCAACAAGAGTCGTTTCTGAAAACACTTCAAGCACTCTCTGACGATTTGCTACAGCTGTTTTCTCGTCATGTTCGTAAAAATCAGCGCGGCGTACGTTCTCTATAGGATATACCTTGATCCCCAAAGCTTCAAGATCTCTTCTTAGCGAGGTCCCAGCCATGTACACCTTCTTCCCCAAGTAAAGCATTGCGATTATGTTACCAAATCCCTGACGTCTAAAAGAATTGAACACACCAACATCCATGTAAGAAAGCATGCGTGCGTAATTGTGGCGAGGGATCATTTTTAACAGTGGAATGAACTTCTCACCGAATAACTGTTTACCCTGTTCTATTACATTATTTACATACTTGTCTACTGCTTCCACACTCCTTGGAGGATATGAAAGGGGACATACTACGAATCCTTCATTGCCTATAACGTTCTTCAGGATTTTCAGGGTTTCCACATGCTTATTGTAGGGATGGGCTGAATTGCCAAGCAATATATATCGCGAATCCTTCTTGTATTTGACATCAATCAAGCTGTCAAGAAGCTTGAAACTGGTAACTATAGGGTAGGGAGAAAAAAGATAGGCGTTTTTGAAGTTGTGATCAAACACCTTGCATACTTCTTCAAGCGAACCTTGTAAGTTTATTATTGTATTTATTCGTTTGATAATCCTCCTCTGCATATAAAAAAGCACAACGTGTACATTGTTTCTTAGCTCCAGAGGTGTATTCTCAATGAGAAGATTTTTTAAGCACCAATACATATCAAAGTAATCACCTGTCCAAGGAATGTACACGGCCTTATTGAGATAATCAGGGTATCTGTAAAAGAATGGGATAAGAACTTTCTCCGAAAAGCCGAAAAAACCGTGAATTATGAAGATATCACATGAACTTAAAAGAGAATGTAGCTTTTTCTCCATATCTTTTGGTATTTCTATCTCTTTCACTATTTCTCTACCACCATGAAGAACTTCTCTGGGATACAAGAAAGCTACCTCCACACTTACGGGAATTGAAATTTTATTTAACAATGGATCATCACGCAAGATTATAAATTTAAAATTCTCGTGAGCTTGGGGAACAAAATTCTCCCTAGCATCCAGAATGAAGGTATGCTTCATGAAGCCAAAATTATCCTTTAAGAATTCCACATATCTATGAATGTAAGGAGAATCTATTGAAAAATGTAGGACTTTCAAACCACCTAACAGTTCGTTCTCTAATCCCACTTTCTTTTCACGAAGCAGTTCTTTCTCGTCCCCTTCACAAAGGTTTATAGCTTGTTCAATATGCTTCAAAGCTTTTTTATACTGCCTTTCGGTGTAGTAGAAGTCAAACATGATATCGTGCATCTCCCAGGTGGACATGAACTTCAAACATCTTTCCGCATACATTTTAGCTTCTCTCAGATTTCCGCGAATGTGCTCGAGGTTTGCTAAGTTCATCAATACTTCATACGAATCCGGGACTTTACGGTATAGATCACGCAGTATCTCTACAGCTTCATTGATTTTTCCTCTTTCATAAGCGCACACCGCTTTTTCTATGTCCCTTGTGAAAGCCAAGATGAATCTCCTCCTCATCTAAGAAAGCGATCGCTAGAAACTTTTAAAGGTTTGGTGCCCTTGACAGCATATACTTCCTTAGGAGCCGTATTTTTCAAAATCAGAGTCCCTGCACCTATGATGTTTTCTTCTGCAACATGTACACCATCCCCCACTGTAGCGTTAACGCCTATGAAGGTGTAATCACCTATCTTAGCGTTACCGGATATGACGACATGGGATGCTATAAAGCAGTGATTCCCTATTATCGAATGATGACCTATATGGTTACCGCTCCACAAAACGGTGTTACATCCTATCTTTACGAAAGGTTGTATCACATTGTTTTCCAGGATGAAGCAACCTTCACCTATCTCTACTCCTTCCCATATCAGCGCCCCGGAACTCTTGAATGTAGCCATACTGTATCCTTTTGCTTTTGCAAGTTTGAACTTCTCCTCCCGCAGATGATTCAATCGCTTGTAAGCGATGGCTACAAACATATCGACTTGTTCGGGTGGGAAAACTTTCTCGACTTCCTCGAAGGGAACAACCGGTAAATCGAACTTTTTGGATTCAGAAATATACTTACTATCAACTGTGAAACCCACAACTTCGTATTCACTGTCTCTCGTAAAGTATTCGTAAGCTACTTCTGCAAACAGAGCTGTACCAAAGATCACAAGTTTGCACATCATACCACCCTCCTAACGTCCTGACCAATCTCCACATAATCTGCGTACGCTGCCTGCCAATCACGGCAATTTCTACACAACTCGGGCAGTTTATCCCACATTCTTTCTGGAAGATCCTTCATGATGAGACCTTCACTTGTTTTTTACCTCCTAGAACAATTATTCTTCCTCCAGAACGGCATAACCTATACCTGTCCTACCATAGCCGTTCCCGTTGTAGAACATGTACTTTTTGTTTTCGTGCTTTATGACATATGCATAGCAAATCATCTCACTGTCCCATCCTACTTTTGAAACGTCTATCCCAACAAATTCATCCTTGCGCACCCAATGAATTCCATCCTTTGACTCTGCGTACCCAATTCTGTAAGTTGAACCTTTAGGACCTGCCCTATATGAAAACCACATTTTGTATACTCCATTTTCCTTTAAAACCACTGGTCTGGCTATAGCATACTCGTTCTCATATCGGAAATCAATGCACGGTTTGGGATACAGAGTCCATCTTATACCATCCATGGATTCAGCATACCTGATGTTGTAATAATGCTTTATTCCGTCTTCACCCTGGGAACCATAGCTTTCCCACTTAACTCCTCCCACGTACCACATTCTGAATATCCCACTTTCACAGATTACAAAAGGAGAAGCTATTAAAAATGGCGAATATTCGTTCCTATCGATTATGGGAACTTCTCTATATCTTTTAAATGTACCCCCGTCCTCACTGATTGCCAGGCCTATGGCAAAATTGAACGGTACACTGTTCCAGCGTTGCCAACCTGTATAATATAGGTAAATTTTCCCATCAACATATATAGCCATGGACGGTGTGACACCATGTTCATCAAAAGTTGCCAGACGTCCTGCTGTTAATACTGGACCTTTGGAGTGCTTCAAAATCTCACATCTGCCGTTCTCAATGGTCACCTCGAAATGATAGATGCTACTGATGTTATTTCTATCTCTACTAGCATAAAAGACTCTGAACACATTACCTTGCATCTTTAATACTGTTGGCAATGAAGCGTATGTTGCTACAATGCCCGTCGGAAATATCAAACCCCTTTTTTTCCATTTCATGGCCGAACCACCTCCATCATCGAAAAACTATACGACATGTTTCAAAAAACCCTCAAGATCAACGATGGCTTTTTCAAACTTTAATTCATCTTTTCCTACTTTCCTTACATTCATCAATAGATTCCTTAGCTCTCCATTCATGACAACTTCATACGCGAATTTATACATACTTTCAAAATCCACATGTCCATCATCGTATGACGGAAAAATACCCAGAGCCTTCTCGTAAAAAATAGAAACAAGATTGAAAGCCCTACAACCTACATCACCGCTCTTACAACGTGCTACGGGAGTGATAATTGGTAGATCAGCATAATAAGCTTCTCTGAATGAGTTTCCTCCACCAATTGGAAAAGAGTTTATGAAAAAATCAGATAATTTCAGGAACCTTCTACCTGCAAGATCAGGACCGTGAAATATTATTCTTCGACTGTAAACGTACTCTGCAGGCACCACTTTTTTAAAGTATCCTTCGTACTGAGGACCTACCAAAAGAACTCTCAAATCCATATCGTTTTTCACTTCACTAAGCAACTTTAAGATTACATCCCAAAACACACGGTTTTCATATTTTATACTTCGCCCAATCG
>JAGGZV010000037.1 GCA_021161835.1 Thermotogae bacterium
AGCATATACAAGACGCTTACGACGCTTCCACTCCTGTTTCCATCCCTCAAAGGTTCGATTGAAACTAGCATATACAAGACGCTTACGACGCTTCCACTCCTGTTTCCATCCCTCAAAGGTTCGATTGAAACGCTTTCGCTCCGTCGTAGCCTGCGGACACAATGCTAGTTTCCATCCCTCAAAGGTTCGATTGAAACGGCTGAACGTATAGCGAATTATGCGAGGGATTTGGGAGTTTCCATCCCTCAAAGGTTCGATTGAAACCATAGAGGGAAAAAGCGTTGCAATTGCACGAACCATGCGTTTCCATCCCTCAAAGGTTCGATTGAAACCAAGGCGCAGAAGGTTTAAATGAATTAGGGGGGTGTGTTTCCATCCCTCAAAGGTTCGATTGAAACACTGTGATACCACATTAGAAAAAGGCGCAAGCGACGTGTTTCCATCCCTCAAAGGTTCGATTGAAACACTTTTTTACAAAACAGGTGGGGTGCGTATTATGATAGTTTCCATCCCTCAAAGGTTCGATTGAAACCCATAAATATATGTTCATAAACATTATACTAAAATAGGGTATCTCTGTAAAGAATAAGATTACACAAGTCATGAATTTGAGGATAAAATAGTCCAGAAGGAGTTTTGGAGTAGATTTAGAAGCTTCCGTGAATCCCCAGGTATTTTCACATTATCAAGGTTCACGGAAATGAAGTGTCACAGCATTGTACCTGCTGGTTATTTAGTAACTATGATGATACGGCTGGTAAGATGCAACAGAAAGGACATGTTTTTCAAGCTTATAAGCTTCGAGTCGGATAAGTGTTCTAAAAGAAACTTTTCTCTTGAGGCGGGAATGACTTATGGTTTCTTTCAAACGTGCTTCATACTCCTTTGCAAAAATTCTCTTTCCGCGATCATTCAGCTTTAAACCACCAACTATTTTGGAAAAATGTTCTTCTTTTATTTGACTCCTGTTTACAAGCCGAAATATTACTCTATCTACAATTATTGGCTTAAATATCTCTGCTATGTCCAGATTAAGGGAGAATCTGCGCTGGTTGGTTTCATGAAGATAACCTATTCTTGGATCGAGATGCGTCCGAAATATTTCAGAAAGGGCTGTTGTGTAAAGAAGACTATTTCCAAAGGATATTAAGGTGTTTATGTAATTCGTAGGAGGGCGCTTTTCTCTCTTTGTAAAACGGAATTTTTCGTTTTTCAGTATAATATTAAACGCATTATAATATATTTCGCGCGCATTTCCTTCATAAGCCATGAGCTCACCTATAGTCCTAGCTTCCTGTGATTTGTCTTTCAGAATGGCGATGTTTTCAATGATTTTTTCTAAATCTTTGGATCTCTGCGATTTCAAGGTAGACATGATGTTGTATAAAGCACCTTCAACAATTCTCCGTGCTATTTCAAGTCTTTTTTCTTTGTCAAGATAATGATTCGCTTGCTGGAGAGTTACCATTCCGCTTTGGTTGCTTTCCCGTGGATAATAACTGCCAATATAAAAGCCAAAGTGGTTGAAGAAATGTACCATGATACCTTTTTGTGTGAGGAATTCCAACAATCTTTTGTTTAAACTGACCTCGCCGAATATTCTTATTTCTGAAACGTTTTCGACAGGAAGATGCTTTTTTCCTTCCTCCGTTTCAAACACCAAAGTATTACCTTTTCTCTTGAGATGACCGGATGAAAATATGTAAACACTTTCCATGACCAATCACCTCAAAATATTACAAGAAAAAGCCCGTCGTTTGGGATTTATCAACCCCAAGAATTTCGGATTTAAGGATTTTGCCGCTTTCAAGTATGTAGAATTTTACGCTGTCTTCGCTTTCATCCATAACGCGTTTTAACTCCGCCTTCAGTTTTTCAAATTTGGCGAAGGTTATCTCACCTTCAAATAACGAGTTCTGAACCCATGTCAGGTACTTCCGACCAATCTTAAGAGCTTTTTGAACCCTTTTCTCGTTGAAGTCATATGCCATTATTACAAACACATTATCACGCCCAGCACAGTTCAACATAACCACATTTTGAGCAGATACTTTTCCATTTTTCTTCCGGGGGTTTTTCAGTACTTACAATTTCTCTTACTTCTTGCAGAAGTTGTTCTAACTCATTCTCTGCTTCTTCATCAAGAATCACTTCTATTCGCCTTTTTTCGCGAGGTATCATAATGTATCCTTTAGAATCTATTCCCAGCTGTTTCAGTGTATACATGTAATAAAGCAACTGCATTCGTGCGCCTTTAAAAGATCGGGAAGATTTCTTTATCTCACCGACGATGGTCATGCCATCTTCTTGCCATATCATATCTATTTTCATTCCAGGAAGTTCCACACTTTTCTCGCCAAGGCGTTCGTATGCGCTTTCGTGTATAAATTTACCGAGTTCTATGAATGGGTTTGTCTGATCCGGGATTATCCCATGATGCATAAACCAAGCTTCCCTTTTACAGCTCACGAAACTCAAAACAGTTGATGCACCTATTTTCACACGAATACTCCCCCATTATCAATGCCTTCCATCCTTATACCTTTGATAGGGTGATACCAGTCGGCAACGTGATCCTGTGTAATGATAACCATTCCATACTCATAATTGAATGAAGGGGCTTCTCTGAAATTTTCGGGCACCATGGTTGACACCATATATGGGGCTAATTTCGCCATATAAAGGGAGATTAAATTATGCCTTGCGAGTCCTTCGTATTTCTCATCAACTTCACGCAGTTTCTCGTATATAGACAACGCTACAGTATCCTTAAGTATCAGGAATGTCATTTGATTAGCATTATTTATCAATCTGAAATCAGAAAGATCGTCGAAGTTTATTTCGTGCAAATATTTTACATGCTTATCTTCTACCCCCGCAAGTTGTCCCAATATCTTTTGATAGTATTTTTCCAGAATATCATGAAATTCTTTCTCTTCAAAATGCCTGAATTCCGCTAATATCTCTTTCGAAAGGTAAGTAAGTGCTCCACCATATATGTAGCTTGATAGATACACTTCTCTTTCGTCTTTCACGCTTATTACTATCACTTCACCTTTGGCCCTCTCGAAATTTCTGTTGCATCTTCCAGAAGCTTGTATAATGGCATCAAGAGGGCCTATATCTCTCACAACTCTTTCAAAGCTCACATCAACCCCAGCTTCCACAACCTGGGTGGATACACATAATTTAACCTTTCCGCTTCTAATCTCCTCTATTCGATTTTTTCTGTCAATCGGAAGGACTCTTGAACTCAAAAAGCATATTTCGTGGTTACCTGCCAGTTTGTCGTATAGAGCTTCCGCAGATTTTACCGTGTTCATTATGAAGAGAGTACTCTTACCATCCTTCAAAAGCTTTTCTGCATAGTTTAAAAAATCTTCGAGCTGGAAGTCTCCTTCATAGCGAATGTGCGTCCTTTTTAAAACAGAGAAGTATTTTCTCTCAACCTCTTTGACCACTACCCTTCCCGAGAATATGAGAGGTAGCGTTGCTGTGGATAGTATGATTTTAATCCCAAGCTTTGGAAGAAATTCTATGACCTCTTTCACTGTTTTCCATCTCTCCAGAGGAATGGATTGGACCTCATCAAGGATTACCACACCTCCCACGAGTTTATGAAGGAACGGGGCTTTCGAACCACCCACCATGTTTTCCAGAAAAGATACGAATGTAGTAACCACAAATGGGCTGCACCAGACTGATCGCTTGAGATCAAGTTTAGCTAGATGAGCCATGTCAATGTCTTCAAGTTTTTCAAGCGAGACCTTCCCCGGGTATTCAGCAATGTGATGGTACTCGAGCACATTTTCCTCACCGAACACTTCCCTTGCAACTGATGCTGTCTGTTCAATAATGTTGATGAATGGAAGGGAATAAACCACTGTAGAATCATCGTTCTTCAGAAGTTTAAGAGCCAGACGGATGTTAGCCAAAGTTTTTCCTATACCTGTCGGAGCTTTTACAACGTAAATTCCTTCACTGCCGGGAACGAAATTCCTGATCTCTTCGTGAAATTTTGATCTTAATTTGTCGATGTTGGTGGTTTCCTTAAAACTCGAGATGTAATGGTCAAGCTGAGTTAGAGATATACTTCCTACCTGAAGATCCTCTTCACCCAGGATGGCATCCTCTCTATCGGAAGCTACAAGTATTGAAAAAAGAAGCTTAATCAAGAAATAATAAGATGGATCCTTACGTGTGGATCTCCGAACTTCGAAAAGGATTCTGAAGAGATTCGCGATCGCCTCTTCTAACTTAAATTTGGACAGCTCGGCATGGTCAATAAAATCTTCGTTTACTCTTTCAATCTGCCTTTTGAGTTTTTCGATTGTGATATAATCCACTTCTTCGTCGAGTACATCTTTTTCCGGTGATCTGAGTCGACCGTGATGATGCCGAACAATAGCATAACCCACATAAATGAGCTCAGGATTAAGCTGTAATTCTATCAGCTTGTTCGCAACTACGAGAGAAGAAAGAAGTGAATGATCTGACGGGCCTCGCGGATTTTCCCCTCTTATTTTTCGTTGAAAATACTCTGTAGCTTTTCCGATATCATGGAGTTTTGCAGCGATTTCAAGTGCGACTTTTATTTGGTCAAATTCAAAATCGAACACTTTCTTGAAATTTACGATTTCTGATACACGCTTAAGTTTGGTGAGGACTCTTTTACATACACCGTTTAAATGATCCGACAATTTTCTGCCTGGGTGCGATAAAAGCTCGTTCAAAGCCACATGATCACCTCATCACCGACTTTGAAAAGCTCAACTTCCGCGTTCTTCAATTTTATAGGCTTCGCCTCAGCGGAGAGAATGTAAGTTTCGTAAGAAATGTACTTCCTGTTTTCATCCATCTCTCTGGTGGCTCGTTCTGTAAGGTAAAGACATCCCTTTTCAAACACTATCTCAGCTAATGATGTTCTCACAACGCTCACCACATTCGTTGGCGTGCTTGCCACATTTGCCTGATATGTACCTAGATACTCAAATGATGCTATAAACTCGCTTATCCCAAGATATGGTGTATACA
This sequence comes from Thermotogae bacterium, assembly GCA_021161835.1. Lineage (GTDB taxonomy): Bacteria > Thermotogota > Thermotogae > UBA12178 > UBA12178 > JAGGZV01. The sequence goes on from JAGGZV010000037.1 coordinate 5,035, forward strand.
TGGTCTCGCGATGTTTCAAAAGTTTTTCAAGCATTTCAAACTTTTCAAAGTTTTCATCCGATACGTACACTTTGTATACAGGATCTTTGATAACTTCAAGAGGTATCTGTATCCTCCTTCTATCATCCTTTATGCTCACGAGATTCACAGGTATCCGGGTTTTATCCACACTTTTTTCCAATGCAACGGCTACTCTTAAATCTTTTAGTTCTCTTAAGTGAAATGCCCTGGGCTTTGATGGTATACCGAGTATTGCTCCTATCAACCCTACGATCGCTGTTCGTGGAGGAAAAGAATATGTCGATGCGGAAGTGGTGGTGTATACCCTTCTGAAGTGTGCATAAGGTCCCCACACCCTGAAGGCCAGGATTTTCATATTGATCACTCCAGTTTGAGCTCTTCCACATTATTCACTACCTTTCCCAAGAAAGTTTCCATTGAACCTTCCTCCTGTCCACAAACTGTTTTGAGCCTTTTATCCACCGCAAAGCGGATTTTTTCTATCTTTTCCTTTATTGTCGAGAGCGAATCGATGAGATCACCCACCTGAAGCTTGAAATCCGTAACATCTCTGAGTTCAAAATCGTCTTTTTCACTTTCCACCCTCACTAGATAATCGAGCTCCCCATGGTGGAACTTAACACCGTCCTTGTACTCAACAATCAGTAGAAGTCGAGGAGTTTGTTCCATCTTCGATCTCGTGATGAGATTCTTCGTACCGAACCACATAGCCTTGTACATCTTCCCGATATCTTCATCCCTGAGACCTGTATCCTTCGCCGCAAGGTCATTCACCACTCCATAAAACGCTATAAGCACGTACGGTACAACATATTCTTCACGGAAACTTCTTTGCTCAGCCCCTTCCTTTGAAAGGAACGCCGCAGTTCCCTGTATGAACTCCCATTTTACTCTGTGAAGTGATCTTCCGTATCTGAACTGAACGGGTCCCGTGAGAGATGTTTCCATGGCACCCCTTTCAACAGCTGGAACTACAGCACCAAAAAGCCTTACATCTATACACTTCTCGTAAAGTTCTCTCATAAGCTGTTCAAGCTTCCCTTCACCTTTATCCGGCACTTTCAATTCAAGTTCTTTCAACCTATTCTTGGGGCTTACAGCTTCACCTGTTACCCAGAGAGTTTCGTTACAGGCATTCTGCAGGTAATCTCTTATGGTTCTTTTAAGTCGAACATCGGTGACTATGAGCGTTGATGTTGCCTCGTCCATTCTCGGTTTGTTCTCATCGAGAGGATCGCCGTTGGGGTTACCCCATTTAACATCGTATAGGAACAACACTTCACTCCTTCTCATTCTCATCCCTCCTATAGAATTTATTGTGTAGAGATATACCCACCGTGAAGATCATGTTTATCTCATCGATAGAAGCGTTCCAGTTGCCAGCAGAAACTATCCACCGGGATGTTTGCTCCATAAGCTTTTTAATTCTTTCGTCTTCCACTCCATACTGGACAAACTTGAGCTTCAGTTCAGGAAGCAGCGCAAGAACCTCATTTTTGTTCATCTTCAAACCTCTCAGTTTTTTCAAAAATGGCGATTTACCTCTTTCCTCTTCCTGATGTTTCATCAGGATACCCGTTAGAACACCAAGCATGAAAACAGCCTTTTTCCAATCTGCATCGAAGAAATCCCGATAACTTTCAAAATAAGACCTTTCATTGCAGGTAGAATCCTTCATACTTACCCCTCCTTGTATAACTCCCAGTCTCATCAAAAATACGAGTAGCGAAAACCCCATCCTTCCATGAAAAACGAGACTTTTCATCGTTCCATCACTGAGTACACGAGATCTGATCCACCTCATTAAATACCTCAGGAACACCTCCCTGGAAAAAGGGCTTCCAGAATATATAGCCTTTACCAGTTTGTAAAAGGCGGTCTTTCCAGAGTTTCTGGATTTGGGCGGGTTGAACACAACTCTGTAATTTTCGAGAGTTGGATCATACCTTTCCCCCAGATCTTGCTTCAAAGCGTTTGAAATCTTGATCATTTTCCTTATTCTTGTCGGAGAAACTTCGGTGATGTGAAGAAGTATTTTCTCCTCATTGTTCGAAATGGAAAGAATAAGGAAATCGTAAGTAACACTCGAACGCTCGGCAAGGAATTCTTCGAATGTCCTTTCCAGCTTTGCGAAGTTTTTTCTGACTGATTTTTCTTCTTTCGTATTTTCAATCGTGAAATCCTTGATTTCATCCAAAAATTTTTTGGCTTCTTCTTTGAGGCCCGATGGGATTATCCATAAGGTATCTCCGAAGAACGATGCAGAAAGAGTCTCGTTGATATAATTTCTGATTTCCATCAATTTTACGAAGCAATCTTCGCATATATTCAGGATATCTTCAGCATTTTTGGAAAGTCCAACTGTGAAACCCGGTTTATCGAATGTAGCGAATTTAAACACCTCGCTTACTCTTGGTGCAACGTTTGCAACTCTTCCACAGAAAAAACAAATTCCTTTTTTGGCCTTGCTTTTGCCGGTTTTATCAACACCTTCAATCTTCCTTTCTTTGAAAACTTCTATCACTTTTTCCATGTCTGCCGGTTTCAACTCACGTCCTTCTTTTTTAACGATCACACTCACAAAAAGATTCTTATAACCGGTATGTTTCGCATAGTTAACTATATCGTCCTTGATTGCTGCTTTGTTCTTCACAAGTATCTGATGAATATCTCTGAGCCTGTTATCATCGAAAAAACTTTTAATCCTTTGTAGTACTTTTTCAATTTTCCCCTCAAGTTTATCCTGATCTTTCTTCTCCTGACTCGAAAAGACGAGATTAAGAGTGGGAGATTTGCCACGTTCTTGGCCCTTCTGGGAAACGAACAAAAGCTCCGGTACATACTTAAATGGCGTTATTCCAGTATACTTTTCTTCATCCAGATCGACCTTTATCACTATGCCTTCTTCGGATGCAGGGCTTTGAACCATCCTCATGTAATCGGGGAGTTCTGTTCCATGTTCCAATATGACTTTACTCAACCCGTAAACCTTCTCTATCATGCGTGCACACCTCCACACAACCAAAACCCTGAGCCGTTCTTTCACCGAACCCTGCGTAATAACCAAATTCAATGACGTCCGGATCTCCACACAGTTTGAAAGGAAATATATGCCCACGTATCCTTGTGCCCTTTATATCTACGAGCTTACTCGTTCGTTTCTTGGAAACATAGCTTTCATCGGGTGTTACGTGCACAGGAGCTGGTTCCCTGCCTAAAACTCTCCTGTATTTCTTACTCAGATTTTTTACAAAAACTTCCTGAAACAATCCATCCAGCGGTGAAACGTATTGATGATAGAGTTTCTCGCCTCTTTTTACCGGCACGCTGAGAATAAGCGGTGATAATAAAACAAATTTTTCACAATCACTCTCGAATGTTCGTTGGTAGGTCTTTACAGCCACCAAACGTATCTCAAGGTCTGCTATTTTCACAGAATCGTCCAGAATGATACCGTTGAGAAATGAGGAGAGTATCTCATCGTCCCACGATGAAAATATGAATCTCAGTTTAGCTCCTTTTCTGTAGAAAAATCCCTTCTTTTTGTTCATTCCATTGTTCTTTCCCCAGAGGTCCGAATAAGTGAAGGGCTTTATCTTCATCTCGTCGTGAAGCGTTATTGCGAGTTTCGGATTCCTTCTGCTGATTGCACTATAGATCCATCCCATCAATGGGTGATGGTAGTTGAAAGGAAGGTAGCCATCATTCACAACTTTAAAGAAAAGTTTTGCTCGAAATGGCAAATCATACAACCTCCCCAGGAAAAAACCGTTTTTAAACCCGGAACTGTACCAGAAATAACCATGAATGTACCGAATCTTCACAGCGTGTGAAACTCTTTGCGTTTTATGCGTTAAATATTATGTATAAAGCATTCTTTATAATAATACCATATTTTTCATCAACTTGTTGAGTATATAACTTTTAACCTTGTTCCAGACAAACAATACTATCTCCTTCATTTCAAACACTTTATCGATCATCCTTTTCATTCATTCTGATCTATTTTTCCACTGGACAACTTCCATATGTTATCATTGACACAAAAAGAGAATGGGAGGGAGGCGTGTGGAAGTAAAGTACAGGCCTTCAAATATAGAGAAAAAGTGGCAGAAAATATGGGAGGAAAGAGGTGTCTTTCATACACCGCAGAGAAGTGACAAACCCAAGTACTATGCTCTGGTGATGTTCCCTTATCCTTCGGGTTCCATTCATGTAGGACATGTCAAGAATTATGTCATCGGCGATGTGGTGGCTCGATACAAGCGTATGAGGGGTTACAATGTTTTGCACCCTTTTGGTTATGATGCTTTCGGTTTACCCGCTGAAAACGCGGCTATAGAACACAACATTCATCCTGAAATATGGACGCGTTCGAACATAGACACGATAAGGCGTCAGATAAAGAAGATAGGCATAAGTTACGATTGGTCAAGGGAAATTTCCACTTGCCATGAAGATTACTACAAGTGGACACAGTGGATCTTTTTGAAACTTTTCGAAAGAGGGTTGGCTTATAGAAAGAAGGGTGCGGTCAACTGGTGTCCAAGATGTCAGACAGTTCTGGCAAACGAACAGGTGAAGGATGGAAAGTGTGAAAGATGTGGTACACTGGTAACCGTACGCTTCCTTACCCAGTGGTATTTCAAGATAACGGAATACGCCGAAAGACTGTACAACGATCTTGACAAACTCGAAGGATGGCCTGAACATGTTAAGATGATGCAGAAAAACTGGATAGGCAAGAGCGACGGAGCTCTTGTCAGGTTCCCTGTAGAAGGTACGGAACATGTTATAGAAGTCTTCACCACACGTCCTGATACACTGTGGGGTGTTACCTTCATGGCTCTCGCACCGGAGTCTCCACTGGTAGATGCTCTCACGCCTCCGGAAAAAAAAGATGAAGTTCAAAAATTTGTTTCCAAAGTCCTGGTTGAAGATAAATTCAAGCGCACAGCAGAAGGAGCGGAAAAAGAAGGAATCTTTATAGGGAAATATGCGGTGAATCCTGTGAATGGTGAAAAGGTACCCATATATGTCGCTAACTATATCCTGTACGAATACGGTACCGGGGCGATAATGGGGGTTCCCGCCCACGACCAGAGAGACTTCGAGTTCGCAAAAGCGATGGACCTACCAGTAAGAGTGGTTATAGAAGATCCCCAGTATCCTCTATCAGAAGAAGCCATGACAGAAGCATACACCGGCGATGGAATCATGAAGAATTCAGGACCTTTCACAGGTAGAAATAACAGAGAGGCCATGAAGGATATCATAAAATATCTCGAAGAAAATGGTTTTGGGAGAGCTTCGGTACAATATAGATTGAGGGACTGGCTCATATCACGACAAAGGTACTGGGGAGCCCCGATACCGATAGTGTATTGTGAAAGATGCGGAACGGTACCGGTACCGGAAGAACAACTACCTGTGAAACTGCCGAAGGATGTTCGGTTCGAACCAACAGGACAATCTCCGTTGCAGCACCACGAAGAGTTTTTGACCACAACATGTCCTAAGTGTGGTGGACCAGCAAGACGTGAAGCCGATACCATGGATACCTTTGTGGACAGTTCATGGTATTATCTACGATACGTCAACCCAAGAGAGGATAGAGCGCCCTTCGTGGTCGAAGATGTGAACTACTGGCTCCCCGTCGATCAATACATTGGTGGTGTGGAACATGCCATACTCCATCTCATGTACTCACGATTCATAACGAAAGTACTGCATGATATGGGGTACCTGGAATTCGACGAACCCTTCACGAACCTTTTCACACAGGGCATGATATATAAAGACGGAGCGAAAATGAGTAAATCCAAGGGCAATGTGGTATCGCCTGACGACATGATAGAGAAATATGGGGCCGACACTCTGAGACTGTACATTCTCTTCATGGGACCACCTGAAAAAGATGCCGAATGGAGCGAAGCCGGAATAGAAGGAACACACAGATTCGTGAAGAGACTGTGGAGGATTCTCAACGAGATACTCTCGGAAACCAGAGATCTGGAATCGAGGGAGATAGAAATAAAAGATAAACGAGAAAAAGAGTTACACCGAAAACTCCACGTCATGATAAAGAAGATCACCGAGGATATAGAAGGTAATTTCCACTTCAACACTGCAATAAGCGGGTTAATGGAACTAACAAATGCTCTGAATCAGTACATGGAAAACACTCCGAGATCTGAATGGAACCGCGCATTACTGCGTTTCATAGCGGAAAAGCTGGTGCTTTTGCTGGCACCTTTCACTCCCCACCTGGCCGATGAACTCTGGCACAACATGGGACATGAAACGCTTACCATTGAAGAAGAATGGCCGCAATATGATCCTAAAGCGCTCGAGGTGGAAGAATACGAGATGGCGGTCCAGGTGAACGGAAAGGTGAGGGACAGAATAAAGGTACCGAAAGATGCATCAGAGGAAGAGATAAAAGAAATGGCTCTTTCCAGCGAAAAGGTGAAAAGATGGCTGAACGGCAAGAAACCAAAGAAGATCGTGGTAGTCCAGAGAAGATTGATCAGTATCGTGGTGTGAATCATCTCCGCTTAAAGCATGAACTTATGCATCAGAACTTCCAGCAATTTGTTCACAGGAGCCATCAAAAAGTTGGGTATACGCAGTATTATGAGTACCACAAGGAGCAGGATACCATAGACTTCGTACTTCACATACCAATTCATGTATTCGTCCGGAAGAAAGGCAAGTATTATTTTCGCGCCGTCCATTGGAGGAATGGGGAGAAGATTGAATATACCGAAACCGGCACTTAACTTGGCACATACGAGTATCTCTTTGGACACGAACTTTGGAACGTTGAAATGATTAGTAATCAGGAGGAAATAAAGCCAGAATAGAAGTATAGCAAGAACGAGATTGGCAATGGGTCCCATGAGAGCCACCACCACCGTGTGGAGAACGGGTCGTTTCAATTTCCATTTATTTACAGGTATAGGACGTGGCCAACCGTAACCGAATAACAACAGAGTAAGTGTACCTATTGGATCCATATGATTGAATGGATTGAAGGTGAGGCGTCCAGCTTTCTTTCCCGTGTCATCCCCGAACAGAAACGCTGTTAAACCGTGAGCATATTCGTGAACCAGTATCACAAGTAGTATAGTGGGAAAACGATACACTACTTCCACAAGGTATTTCATTTCATCCACCCTCACTGCGTCCGGATATGACCAGCGTTATTTCACCACGCACTTCTCCCTCGAACCGTCTCATGGCTTCACTCACACGTCCCCTGAAACATTCCTCATGCATCTTAGTCAGCTCTCGTGCTATGAATATTTCTCTGTCACCTAGGATCTCGAGAATGTCTTTGAGCGTTTCATGCAAACGATTCGGTGACTCATAAAACACCATGACCCGCCTCTCGTTCTTCAGGGAGCGGAGCAACTTTCTTCGTGCTCTCCCACGTGGCATGAAACCCTCGAAGATGAACTTTGAACCTGGAAAACCACTGGCCGCCAGTGCACTCACCACCGCACTTGGGCCGGGTATCACGAGAACCTTTACACCTTCTCTCCAGCATGCTGAAACCAGTTGGTATCCCGGATCGGATATAACAGGCATTCCAGCATCACTTACCAGGGCTACATTTTTCCCTTCACTCAAAACCCGCAGGATTCTGGGTACCTGTCGCATAACATTGTGTTCATTCAACGTCCACAGCTCTTTTCTCCCTATCCCCAGCAAGTTGAGAAGTTTAGCTGTAACTCTCTTGTCCTCGGCGAGTATTATGTCCACATGTGAAAGCGTATCGATAGCCCTTTTACTGATATCATCCAGGTTGCCTATGGGCGTGCCAACTATGTATAGAGTTCCGTCGGAATCATCCACCATTCCCCAACCTCCTGTTTTTTCTCACCACATCCCTTTATCCATCAACTATTATAACCATTTGCCACGAGCTCCAAGAAAACGATCATCAAATCGTCTTATGAATGTAGGAACGAGTGTAAGGCTTGTGAAAGAACTGGTGAGCATCGTAACCCACATTATCATGGAAAGCCATGTGTGAAATGTCATGGGCGAAAAATTCATGACTGAGATGCCGAGTGCAAGCCCAAGCGCGTTGGCAAACACGGGTTTTGCGACATGTTTCGAAGTTTCTCTTAGAGCTTTTTCCACGTCGCTGTTCTTCCTCCGGTAATATCTGTACATACCGGCGAAATGTATAGAATGATCTATCCCCACCCCTATGGTTATGCTGGCCATGTTGGATGTCACAAGGCTTAGATCTATTCCTGTGTATCCCATGAATCCGAAGAGCACCACCAGGGTTATCAATATGGGAAGCATGCTTATGAAAACCATCAAAATATTTCTGTGTACAATGAACATCATACCCGCAACTATCGCCAACACCACAAGAACGACCCTATTCTGGTCGGACACTATTCTGTCGTTCATGTCCTTTATAACGTATGGAAGACCGGTGACATCGTATTCGATCTCAGGAGTAGAAAAAGCTTCGACTCTCTTCTCGATACCTGCAAGTACAGAGGAGGAAAGATCCACCGGGAAGAAGATGATACGCCCCTCTTTAAAAGCTGGATTGACGAAACTGGATAAATCCAAGAATTTCTGGGTGTTCATCAACCTGTAGAGAAACTGTGCGCGTACGTTGTTGGGAGGATAACCGGGTGCCCCACCAAAAAGGAAGGAATTCATCCTGGACAGGATATCGTAAACCGAAAAAACCTCACCCGTTAAACCTGAAGAGCGCAATGCATCTTCGAGACTCAGAACATGCAACCCTACCTTCGGAGAGATGAGATCCTCGTCGGATCTATAAAGAATAAACGCAGGAACGGAGATATCGAATATCTCTCTGATCTTTTCTACGTTTCTACGAACAGCAGTACGGGGTTTGTACATGGTGATAAAATTGAAATCCGTTTTCACAAGCCATATACCAGGTAAAAAGATAGCAACCAGCAACACACCAATGAGAACAGCACGCCATCCTATCATTTTCACAATGAAACTATGCAACGGATCTTTCCCATCACGTTTCCCGGGTAGATTGATGCGCGCAGATAGAGTCATAAGGGGAAGAATCACCCACGAAGCCAATCCAGCATAGCCAATACCCATTGCGGCGAAGACACCCATCTGCTTCATACCCGTTGTGGGTATCATTAGAAGTCCCAGGAAGCCCACCATGGTGGTGAGGGTCGTCATGATGAGAGCACTTCCAACTGCTCTCAGTGTTTCTGCCACAGCTTCTTTTCTCTCCATCTTATCAAGGTTTTCGAGGTAGTGTGACATGAAATGCAGGCCATCGGCGCTACCCATGACTATCGTGAATATGGGGACAAGAGCCGTTATCATGGAAATGTCTCCTTTCATCCATCCCATGGTACCCATGACCCACAAACTGCCCAGTCCTGCTGGTATCACCGAAAAATTGTGGTTTTGCCACTTCCAATGCGGAATCTGAATATCAAAAACATTATCAGGAATGCCGCTGGAGGCAAAGTGAACAGGATCTTAAGAAGATAATCGAATATGCATGTTTGGAGATAGGAATTACCCGACATGAAAAATTCAGGATGAATTTCCTCAACGGTTTTCCTAACTTCTTTTATGAAAAGTCTCATATTACTTAGCGAAGCCTCAGGTGTTACATTGATCATCAAATAATACTTGCCACCTTTTGCAACGATCCTGTCATTATAACCCATCTTGCCCATGAACTCCAGGACCCTCTTAAAGTCCCTGTTCATCAGTTCTCTGGTATTGAACGTCCTGAAACCCATGAATATCACTTCGGGTATGGGCGAGACCACTATCCTCGTTCCAGGTATCTCGCGAAGTTTCTCCACCATCTGTTGGATCTCCACGAAGTGAGAAGAAGTCACAGGATTTTCAGCGTACTCGAGCACAACCATTAGCTGATCGCTCGAGCCGAAACGCTTTATCATCTCTCCGTACGACTCCATATGAGGAGAATCTTTTGGTATCAAAAGCTCGTAATCGGTGTTTATACTCAACTTCAGAATCCCAAGGAAAGCCAGCAGATTGACGACCATCAGTACGAAGAGCAGAAGTTTCCTGTTCTTATCCACGAATTCCACGTATTTCAGCACCGCTCTCACCATCTTCACGTCTTCACTCTGGCCACCGTGACACCCACCACATGTTTTGCGCCTGCAGATTTCATGACACGAGCACATTCGTTGAGTGTGGCACCGGTGGTGTATACGTCATCGATGATAACGATTTCCGGTGGTGGAGGCATCAGAATCCGGTATTTACCTCTCACCTTACTCATCCTTTCCCTGAAACTCAATCCCACCTGTGGAGGAACGTTACCCACACAGTCCAGAATCTCATACACCTCGAGTCCCATATTCCTGAGCTCGTATGCAACTTCTTTCATGGTTTCGAACCCTCTGGCCTTCAAAGCTGAATAACTGGAGGGAACCCAGGTGATAGGAAGATCCAGCAAGTTGAAATAAGTCAAGGTTTTGAATATCCAGGAAGCCAAAACACGACGAAGTTTCACACGATCGCTGTACTTGTACAACTTTATAACACGTTCCACAACACCTTCATACCACCAGAAATGATGCACCATATCGAGATGTGCACTGTGTGAAGGAACATCACGCACGATAATGGGACCATCCACACTTCCAGCACATTCTTCACATATCCCTTCGCTGCCCACGATGTGCCTTCCACACACCGAACAGAAGGTGGGAAAAAGAAAAGAGAACAGACGTTTGAAGAACAACCCCCGGCGGGAAAAGCCGGGGAAAGAAGAAAAATTAGTCTCACTTTTGAGCCAGAAAAGCATTCACTTTTGTCATCAAGCGTGATTTTCTACGAGCTGCCTGGTTTTTGTGAATAACACCTTTCTGTGCGGCTTTATCTATGGCAGAGATGGCCTGCCTCAACAGTTCTTCAATGTTTTCACGGTCGCCCTGTTCTATGGCTTTAAGAACCTTCTTGACGGCATTCTTGAATCTTGTTTTATATGATTTGTTTCTCAGCCTTCTCTTTTCAGCCTGTCGGGCTCTCTTTCTTGCGGAAGCCGTGTTGGCCATCGTCACCCTCCTTTCACAAGTTAAAAGCGGATCTCAACTCATCCACCGCGTCGAGTTTTTCCCAGGGAAATTCCACATCATCACGTCCAAAATGTCCGTAAACGGCCGTCTGTTTGTAGATCGGTCGAAGAAGCTGGAACCTTTTTATTATAGCACCTGGTCTGAAGTCAAACATTTCCCTGACCACCTTCACGAGTTTCTCTTCATCGACCTTCGCGGTCCCCATTGTATCCACCATGAGAGATATCGGATGAGCCACACCTATTGCGTATGCCACCTGAATCAGAACCTCGTCTGCAAGACCCGCTGCCACAATATTCTTCGCTACATACCGCGCCATGTAATGTGCAGATCTATCAACCTTCGTGGGATCTTTTCCACTGAATGCCCCTCCCCCATGTTGTATCCATCCACCATATGTATCCACTATTATTTTCCGGCCGGTCAATCCTGTATCGGCCATGGGACCACCGAGTACGAACCTTCCGGTGGGGTTTACCAGTATCCTGGTTTCCTTCGTCAGGAGTTCCTCCGGAATTACTGGTTTTATGACGTGCTCCAGCAGATCTTCCCTCAACTGTTCGCGTGTGATGTTCGGATCGTGCTGAGCCGATATGAGAATCGTGTCGAGTGCGATTGGCTTTCCTCCATCATTCAGCTCCACCGTTACCTGTGTTTTACCATCGGGTCTCAAATACGGCAGGATTTTCTCCTTTCGCACTTGAGCAAGACGTCTGGCAAGTCTATGAGCGAGTACTATTGGCAAAGGCATGTACTCAGATGTCTGGTTCGTGGCATATCCGAACATCAACCCCTGATCTCCCGCTCCCAACTGCTCCAGTTCATCGTAAACATCCATTTGACCTTCCTTTACCTCAAGGGATTTGTCAACACCAAGAGCTATATCGGGTGATTGTTCATCTATAGAAGTTACTACCCCACACGTTTCACCATCAAAACCATATTTGGCTCTGGTATATCCAACTTCGAGAACCGTGTGCCTCACTATCTTCGGTATGTCCACATATGCACGAGTGCTTATTTCCCCCGCTACAACCACCATTCCCGTGGTGACAAGAGTTTCAACAGCAACACGTGCGCGCTGATCCTGCTCAAGAATAGCATCGAGAATAGCGTCAGAAATCTGATCGGCGAGTTTATCGGGGTGACCCTCCGTAACACTTTCACTGGTAAACAGTTTCTTCTTCATCTCACTGGCTTTTCGCCCTCCACCTCCTTCCAGTATTCTTCTTTCGTTATAAAGGAACCTCCTTCTATCTCGAACGATTCCAGCTTGTAATTGGGTTTAAAAACAGCGTGAACACGTATTCTGTTCGGACACCTCGAACCTATGTACTCCTTGTTGAGAACGTACCTATTGTTTGCATAATCGCTGAACAGCTCCGTGGTCTTCCTTATATGGCTCATGAAAACTTCTCCGCACTTATTGCATCGGAGATACACCACTAGATTGTCTCTTTCATCGTAAAAGGGATTCTTTGAAATATCTTTTTTTCTCCAGAACATCATCTTCTCACCAGCTCGAAAGTAAAACTTTCCTCATCGTCCCAATCGCTTCTCACCCTAATGGTAACACGTGAACGGGCCGGAAGCTCAGGAATGTTGTTCCACTCGTTGATTTTCACCACACTCAAAGGTACATCGGAGTACATCCTGAACCAGTATTTTCTCATAGTACTGTCTCTGCCATAAACCTTTGGAGCCTGGGCGAATTCAGAGAGCTTTATCGAATCGAATTCCACCTTATATACCTCACGACCATTTACTTCCAGCGATACCACGTGTGGATTTATAAAGGTCTTATCGAACGTGATGTAGGTGAGGACGTCTATTTTAGGAATAGCAGTCTTTATCGGTACAACCAACCCGTTGGTTGCAGGATACGTTTCACCATCAACTCGCACCGATTCTATGTGTATCTTCAAATCATACGGTCGGGATATGGACAACACGGGTATGGGATTTATGGCGACCTTGTTCTCAAGATCGCGCAATTCCAGATGACAATGAGGAGCGAGCGCCTCACCGGTACGGCCAGAATAACCTATAACCTCACCAGCTTGCACGAATATTTCGTTATCGTGGAACATAACCTCCACCCGACGATTCGGGAATTCCTTCATCAGTGACTCCACTATTCTGCGCGCTTTGGTGGCAAATCCTGAAAGGTGTGCATACAGAGAAATATAATTCTCATGTTTTATGTAAACAGTGTAACCATATATGGAATCATTATCTATTTCTATTTTATAAAGATAACCCGAATCCACCGATCTTATTTCGACCCCTTCCCTGCTGAATGTTGGGAAATCCACACCCATGTGGAAATGAGGCAACAACCCAGACGAAGAAGGACGATACTCCCCGAATCCGGAAGAAAGTATGGTCTGGGGTGAAGGAAAATAACGTATTTGTCCGAACGTCACAGACACAGCAAAAACCACGATCAGAATTATCGATATCCTTTTCATGGCCTTACCTCCGTTTCATAACCTGCTATTCTTCTGTACACTTCAGGAGAGCAGATGAATTTTACACTCATTACTTTTTCATTATATTTCTCTGATATGACAGTTACATGGTTCCTGAACCTCAAGAACCTTTCCAGGTTGTTCAATGGAAGTGTGAGTTCATACACCTGCTCCTCTCTGTTTATAGCTTTTTCGATCTTGTCCAACAGTCTGGATATGCCTATACCGTATCTGGCAGATATCGGTACAGCGTCAGAATAAGTTTTCTGTAACACCTGAAGTTCATCTGCATCGAGAAGATCGATCTTGTTCAACGCCAGGATCCTCGGTATGGAAGCAGCTCCTATTTCCTGAAGAACTTCATCCACCACCTTCAAATGTTTCTCCATCCTACCACGGGCATGTGCATCGCAGACAATCACTATCAGGGAAGAATAGGTTATCTCTTCAAGTGTGGATTTGAAGGATTCCACAAGAGCATGGGGTAAACGTTCCACAAAACCTACGGTATCTATGAATATTACTTCCCTTCCAGAAGGCAGCTTTGATCTCCGCGACTTGGGTGAAAGAGTCGCGAACAGCTTATCGGCTATGTAAACCTGCGCATCGGTCAAAATCTTCAAAAGCGTGGATTTACCCGCGTTGGTATAACCCACCAGTGAAACAATAGGAATGCCACTTTCCAAACGTTCCTTCCTCTGTATCTTCCTCTCAATGGTGACTTCCTTCAACTCTCTTTTAACCTGTGCTATACGTTTCAGGATCCGCCTTCTATCTATCTCAAGTTTTGTTTCACCCGGTCCTCTAGTGCCAATGCCACCACCCAACCTCGACAGGATCTTACCAAGACCCACCAACCTCGGTAATTCATACTGAAGTTGCGCAAGTTCCACCTGAAGCTTGGCCTCTCTAGTAGTGGCATGCTGAGCAAATATATCGAGTATGAGTTCCACCCTATCTATGACCCTTGTATCCAGGTAATCCTGAAGATTACGTTGCTGGGAGGGAGTGAGGGTGGTATCGAAAACCACCACCTCGGCTTCGTAATATTCAACCATTTTCTTCAGTTTTTCTAGTTTGCCTTTACCGAGATAATAAGCAGGATTTGGAGAGCGAACGTAAACGATGTAATCTATCACCTCTCCTCCTGCCGTTTCTATGAGATTTTCCATTTCTTCCCACGCATATCGATCGTTAACGGTATAAACCACCAGGACTCTCTGAGCTTTTTCTATCTTTCTCACACCTCCATCTTCTTGGCTATTTCACAACCGAGTCTAACATTGTTTTTCAGCAGACTTATGTTCGCCTCCAGAGCTTTGCCGTTGGACAGTTCCATTATCCTCTTAAGGAGAAATGGGGTTAAGTCCTTACCTTCTATACCTTTCTCACGTGCCTCAGCTAACGCCTTTTCCTTCCAGCTTTCGAATTCATCACCAGGAATTTCATGTTCCTCAGGAATGGGATTGCATACCAGGATGGCACCTGGAATGTCAAAACGTTCTTTTGTTCTGAACATCTTCACTATCTTATCTAGGGAGTCTATACGCTGTATCCTTATCCCGCTGGATCTCGTATAGAAAGCGGGAAATTCTTCTGTTTTGTACCCTATGACCGTCACCTGGAAGGTTTCCAATGCTTCCATGGTGCGCTTCAGATCCAGAATAGATTTTGCACCCGCACTCACAACTATCATATTCGTTTGAGCCAGCTCCAGTATATCCTGTGAAACATCCCAGTTGTTTCCGGGATGGACGCCTCCTATACCCCCCGTAGCGAAGACCTTTATACCCATGTCATGCGCTATGCGCATGGTAGCACTCACCGTTGTGGCTCCCCACCTTTTGAGCGCTACAGCAACGGGTATATCCCTCGTTCCGACCTTCAAAACGTCATCCCTTTTTCCCATCTCCCGTATTTCCGACGTGCTCATACCAACACGAATTTTACCATTCACTATTCCTATGGTTTTCGGATCGCATCCCATCTGTTTGGCCATTCTTTCAAGCTCCACGGCAACCTTGATGTTCAAAGGCCTCGGAAGACCATGAGCAATGACAGCAGATTCCAGTGCGAGTATCACAGTTTCACCATCCCTTGAAAGCCCATGAAAGCGAGGGAAAGCAAGCCCGCGGTTATGAGAGCACTTGCAAGTCCTTTAAAAGATTCGGGAACTTCAAGAAGTTCCAACCTCTCACGTATACCGGAGAAAATAACCAATGCCAGGGTGAATCCAACCCCCGCCGCCACGGCATGAACTATGGTCTCCACAAGCGTATATCCGTACAGAACGTTGAGTATGGCCAATCCCAGTATGGCACAGTTAGTTGTTATCAACGGGAGGTATATTCCCAGCGCCTCATAAAGAGCTGGACTGTTCTTTTTCATGAACAACTCCACGAATTGAACCAGTGTCGCTATCACCAAGATGAAAACAATGGTGGTGAGAAATTCCAGATTCAATGCTACAAGTAATAAGTTCAACAGCCAGGTGATCACGGAAGCCATGGTCATAACGAATATCACTGCCATTCCCATACCAAGGGCGGTATCAATCTTCTTCGAAACGCCAAGGAACGGACATATACCGAGGAATCTTGCCAGAACGAAGTTGTTCGCGAGTACAGCAGACAGGAATATTAGAAACAGCTTCATGTTCTCACCTTCCTCTTGCTAGCTTCACGCCTTTTGATGCCAATGAAAGCGAACAAACCAGCGAGTAGGCCAAGCGTTATGTATGCGCCAGGTGGAAGTATCATTACGAATATGTTCAAAGCTTTCCCCCATACAGGTATCCCGAATATAGTGCCGTTACCGAAGAGTTCCCTAACCATACCCAACAACACCAGTGATCCCGTGAATCCCAACCCCATGCCAAGACCATCCAGGAAGGAGTCGACTATCCCATTCTTGGAAGCGAAAGCTTCTGCACGACCAAGAATTATACAGTTCACCACTATCAACGGTATAAATAACCCCAGAGTTCTCCACAGCTCATAAACAAAGGCATGCATCAGCAGATCGACTATCGTCACGAAAGAAGCTATCACAACTATGTATATTGGTATTCTGGTCTTTTCGGGAACCATCTTCCTTATCACTGAAACCACTATGTTGGAAAGCACCAGGACCACCAGTGTGGCAAGCCCCATCCCTAATCCATTCACAGCGGATGTGGTTGTAGCCAACGTGGGACACATGCCAAGAGCCTGAACGTAAGTGGGGTTCTCTTTGAAAAATCCCTTGGTGAAATTCCTGAAATCCGCCACAGCTTACCCCTCCTGTTCCTTCAAATATCTATACATCGCGTTTATGGCATTGACCACCGCACGCGGTGTAAGCGTTGCCCCAGTCATCACATCACTGGTTTGAATTATACCCTCGTGTTCCCTGAGGTACCTCATCTTTTTCTCGTCTTCTGTCGGCACAATGTTCGCATCCCTATTGACCTTAAGACCTTTTCTCAATCCTTCCGGTTCCACCGGATAGAACCTCTTCATTACCTTCTCTTCTCCTATTTTTGCCCCGAGACCGGGGGTTTCCTGGGAATAGGAAGTGACCCTTATGCCATTCAACCTGAAATCATCCCCAACCTTTACAAATGCAGCCAGCACCACTACTTTGCCGCCGTAACCTACCGATGAACCTTCGAGTACGTAGATCTCCTCGCCTTTCTTGCCTCTGAAGAGATATGCTGGTGAGTGCACCTTCGCTTTCAAAGAATCGTATCCCGCCAGCATACCTTCCGAACTTTCACGCCACACGAGCTCTTCCAGCTCCTTGAGAGAGTCGGGAATCTCGGAAGAAGCAACCAGCAATTCACCGGTAATGGGATCTTCCAGTACCTTTTTTATCGACTGCAATTTAAAATTCAACTCGGCTTTGTCTATACTGGGTTTGGCGAAGAGATACACCAATCCCAGACACAAACCGGCGATTATCGAAAAAACGAACAACGGTAGTGCGGAACGCCATATGCTTTTCTTTTCCATCTTGTGTCACCCCTTCCCCACTACGTGTTTCCCGAAAATCCGGGGTTTCGTGTACATGTCTATTAGAGGTACCACGGAGTTCATTATCAGTATTGAGAAGGAAACACCCTCCGGATATCCTCCGAAATATCTTATCATCATGGTTATCACTCCACACCCCACTCCGAATATCATCTGCCCCTTGGGCGTTATCGGAGAAGTTACCATATCCGTTGCCATGAATAGAGCCCCCAACATAAGACCACCGGCAAGTATGTGAAACAACGGCGTACCGTACCTTTCTACATCGATCATCCAGAATATGGAAGATATGAGCAAAACGGTTCCAATGTAAGAAATGGGTATCAGCAGTTTTATTCTTCTTCTCATAACAAGATAAGCAAAGCCTATCAAAAGTGCAAGAGCACTCACCTCACCCATGCATCCTCCAATGTTACCAAGAAATAGATCCAGATATCCCACATTCAGAGCACCGAAGCCTTGCTCTTTTACTACTGCCAGAGGAGTTGCAGTGGTAAGAGTATCGAGATTCCAGTATCTGGGCGCCCACCAGGTTGTCATGAGTGAAGGGAAGGATATGAGAAGGAACACCCTTCCAACAAGCGCTGGGTTGAACGGATTCTTCCCTATCCCACCGTACACATGCTTTCCCAGAGTGAGGGCTGCTATCAATCCCACCACCAACACCCAGATAGGAAGACCCACGTTAACGTTCAGGGCCAGGAGTAACCCTGTCACTGATGCACTGAAGTCAGGCTTGAAATCCTTTTGCTTCCTCAAAACCTTCATTATGAATAGTTCAATGCCCTCAGCTATGAAGATGCTGACGATGGATAGTATAAGGGCACGCCATCCAAAGAAGTACGTGGCAGCTATTACAGCTGGAGAAAGGGCTATCAGGACATCGAACATTATGGAACGTACGTTGTCACCATCACGTATGTGAGGTGCGGCGGTGACGCTGAGCTTCATTTCCTGGCACCTCCCCTCAATGCACGATAAACCTTCTTTGCAAGTTTTATGGATTTCACGTGATCTATTTTGGAAGGACAAATGTAACTACAACTTCCACATTCTATACAATCCATCAACCCTTCTTCCACAGCTTCATCGTACCTTCTTGCCCTGGCGAGTTGCTCGAGAAGATAAGGCTGAAGATTCATGGGACATGCCATCACACATCTTGAACATCTTATACACGGTTTCGTCTCTACCTTTCCCTTCCTCTCAGGCGGAAGAGCTACTATACCCGATGTACCCTTCATGACAGGTATATTCAGATCTGGTATGGCTATACCCATCATAGGTCCCCCCAGTATCACCCTGTCCACTTTCCCTTTCAACCCTCCAACAAACTCGAGTACCTCGGAAACCATCGTACCCACACGTACCACCAGATTCGAAGGGTTGGAAACTGCCTCACCTGTTACGGTGAGCCCTCTTTCCACGAGAGGTTTACCCTTCTCCACCGCTTCATAAACCGCCAGAACCGTTCCGACGTTTTGCACGACGACACCCACGTGCAACGGTAATCCACCCGATGGAACCACCCTTTTGGTCAAAGCATATATGAGCTGTTTCTCCGCGCCTTGTGGATATTTTGTGCGGAGAAGTTTCACCTTTATCGGTTCGCCGGCGGTCGCTCTCATCATTGCTTCGTAAGCATCCAGTTTGTTGTTCTCTATACCCACATACGCTTTCTCAACGTCCAGAACATACATCAAAATACGTATTCCCTTGACTATGTCCTCGGTTCTTTCAAGCATCAACCTGTGATCGATAGTCAAATAAGGTTCACATTCGGCACCGTTCACTATTAGAAGATCGATTTTCTTGCCTTCTGGTGGTGTCAATTTAACATGTGTAGGAAACATTGCCCCTCCAAGTCCAACTATTCCCGCTTCCTTTATGATATCCACTATTTCTGGGGCTTTGAATCTGTTGAAATCACCATGTGGGTTAATATACTCCCATTCGTCCTTTTCGGTTTCTCTCCTTATCACCACAACCTCCGATGGTTTTTGAAGCACCGGGTGAAAAACCTTTTCCACGCCCACAACGGTGCCGGTCAAGGATGCATGAACGTTGGCCGAAATCATTCCCGCCTGTTCACCTATCTTTTGTCCTGTCTTCACCGTGTCTCCTTCCTTGACCACCCGTTTTGCAGGTGCTCCTCCATGATTTGCCAGATAGATCTTCACTTCCTGTGGCAAAGGCATGAAACGTATAGGTTTCTCTTCCGTCAACTCCTTGCTTTCAGGGGGATGAACGCCTCCCCTGAAGGTAAAGAGGTTCATATCAATTCACCCCTCCCTCTGAGAATATGTTGTACGGTACACACTGGGGTTTTTCGTTGTAATATGGCCGTGTGCAATCTGGACAACCACGCGTTAGAAACGCTTTATCTTCACAAAAATTCATTTCGGGTATCTCCCGCAACCGCCCACGATCATCGAACTCCAGGTCTTCGAAAGTCAAGATACCTTTCTCTATGGCATACGACAGCATTTGAATACGCCTGTAACGTTCAAGAGGAGGTGGTGGAAGATGCTCAAGTTTCGTGCCCCTCACAGGAGTGAAAGCAAACAAAGCCACTGTTACAAATGCAGACGAGAAAATGGAAACAAGGCGTAGAATCTCTTCATCGCTCTCACCGAGTCCAACTATTAGATGGGTAGTCACTCGACCAGGATATTCGGATGCAACCTTCAATATGAGTTCCAAGGATCGCCTATAATCGCCCCCTCTGTAAACAGAAAAGAGCCTGGGTGAAGCCACATCAAAACCGATACCCATCCTTTCGATTCCCAGGTCGAAGATTTTCCTTACTTCTTCCATGCTGGAAGGGCGCACAGAAACAGATACAGGTATAGCAAAAGAACACAGCGATTTCAGAACACAGGAAAGATCATCCATATAATTCGGGGTATTGACCACCTGTACACACAGCCGCTTGAAACAATCCACATTTTGGAGCCTTTCAATCACATCCCTGAAATCGTAGGAAGGCCATAGAACCCTGGAAAGAAGCTCAGGGGAAGAAGAAGCACTTGATGCTCTGGAACAGTAGGCACAATCGTAAACGCAACGTTCGCCTATCAAGAAATAGGCGGTATGTAAGGGAACATCCATCTTCAGCTTCTTCAAACCCAACACCTTCGCTGTTCCGACTGAAACGCGGATTCGTATCACTTCTGTCCTCCAGCTTCAAGATTCAACATATATCGACGCGAAACCAGAGCATTACCGATCCATATTTCAACGCCTGTCCCATGTTCGGTCAAGCGCACTTCAAATCCGTTCTCCTCATATTTTCCCCTGTATCCTGTTTTGGCACGCACCACGGCACTTTCCAGTGTTATGGCCATGCGTCTCAACGCCAACAATCTCCTCAATGTTACAACACTCCAACTCCATGTCATCAACACAGTACTCGCCACTATCGCACATATCAAAAGCACTACTATACCACTGATGCTTCCCCCACAACGATTCATCACCTTATTATGTAATACGCAAATATCACTCCCACAGCCACTATCGCCATGGAAATGAGTATGGCTAGAATGACCTCTTCTATTCTCAGATACTTCTTTTCAACCATCACGTCTCTTTGCTCCATGGTGATTTGAGGTAACTGCCTTGCCTCCTCTGGATTCGTGCTGGTCGAGATCTTGGTTTCCAGCCTTTCCTTGCTTGCCATCAACTTAACATTTCTACTTATAACACATTTTGCAACCATATCACTGCCAAAAGCCACCTTTATGAGCATGTACTCCTTGTTCTTGGGTGAAACGATCTCCTTGGACAGCAATATACCCGTCATGGGTACGATGTTGTTACCTTCATTGTCGAAGTGATGCGGAAAAAGAGTGCGTAACTTGTCCTTATACTTACCAGGATTCAGTATCACGAAGTGTATCTCATCCCCCACATCGAAGTCGTCTATGGTCACACCCATGGTGGGATCGACGAGAGGATATATTTCAGGTAAATCCTTAACATCTGGCCTGATCAAAGCCTGCTTCAGAGCCTCATCAAGCGTCACAGAACTCGCAGCGAGATGAGTCAAAGCTTCGTATGAAAGCAAAGAAGCTGAAACTCGTAGCTCCACGTCTCTTGCCCAGTCTCTGAACATATCCAGAAAGTTCACAGCCAGCAGTTCCTTATCACCATCGGCTATCATCTTGTATATCTTCGCCCCGAACAATCGTCCGCCTTCCCTGCTTATCTTGAGATGGAGGTAATTGTTGAAATCCTTGGTTGAAACAACAACATCGGGGTAATTTATTACACTTCTTGCTTGTATGGTATCGAACTTTTTCAAAAAGGTATAATAGCTGTCGTTCTCTATATCTATGTTTTCCTCAAAATCGTATTTTCTTGGATACACCAGGAATCTGTATTCGGGTGGTTCACTTCTCTTCCCGAAGAAATATCCTATTCCTTTCTCACCGGTACTTCTGGTTCTCATAAACACCCTCACAAAGTAAAAATCCACGATCAACCACCAACCTTCTTCTTGAACACGAATCCACCCGATGGGATCGTTTTATCGGTGAAATCTTCTTCCCTTACCCCGTTTCCTATAACGACATTCTTCCCTATTTCCACACCATCTGGAATTACGGTATCGAATCCCACCACCGTTATGCCACCATAGTATATTCTCGGATCGTACTCACTGGGTTTATCCTCGCCCAAACCTATTTTGACATTCCTACCTATTATACTTCTTTCTGCTATTATGGCATTCTCTATTACTGCCCCTTCCATAACTTTACACCTGGTCATAATAACTGATCTCCTGATTACCGCGTTATCACCTATCTCCACGCCTTGGAATATGACAGAGTTTTCCACCTTTCCGAAGATCTCCGCTCCTTCGCTGACCAGCGACTCTACCACCTGTGCGGATTCGGAGATGTAAGCAGGTGGCATCTCCTCGGTATGGGTGTAGAAACTCCATGATGGATCGTAGAGGTTGAACAAGGGCAACGGTCTGGTCAGTTCGAGATTTGTCTCCCAATAAGAGGGAAGTGTACCCACATCACGCCAGTAACCATCGAAGCGGAATGCGTACAATCGTACACCATCCCGAGATACGAGCTTGGGAATTATATCCCTCCCGAAATCGTGAGAGGAGTTCGGATCCTTCTCATCTTCCAGAAGCACTTCCCGAAGAAAATCCCATCTGAAAACGTATATTCCCAGAGATGCAAGATTGGACTTGGGCACTTTCGGTTTTTCCTGAAAATCCACTATGCGCCAATCAGGATCCGTTACCATTAGGCCGAAACGTGAAGCTTCTGAAATTGGCACTTCCATACAGGCTATCGTACCATCAGCGTTTTTGCCCACGTGAAATTCGAGTATTTCATTGTAATCCATTGCATAGACATGATCACCCGATAATATTAAAACCAGCTGAGGTAAATACTGATCCGCGAAATCAATGTTCTGTGTAACGGCGTCGGCCGTTCCCCTATACCAATCACTTTCGTGCATGGCAGTATAAGGTGGAAGTATGGTCAAACCACCATCTTTTCTGTCCAGATCCCAGTGTTTACCGATACCTATATGCTGATTTAAAACGTGGGGTTTATACTGGGTTAGCACCCCAACGGTGTAGATCCCCGAATTCACACAATTGCTGAGGGTGAAGTCTATTATTCTGTACTTACCGCCGAAAGGTATAGCCGGTTTGGCTATATTTTCTGTCAGAACGCCCAGTCTTGTCCCCTGACCTCCCGCGAGAATCAACGCAACCACCTTCATACCATTTAACCCCCGGGACTCAGAGTACACTGGCCTTTTCAAAGGCCAGTACTCTATCCTTGTTGCCCCTTATTATCTTTCCAGGTCTTATAACACTGTCTTTATCCACAATGGCATATGATACGTAGGACCCCTCACCCACTCGCGTGCCTTCAAGTATCAGAGAATTCTCCACAACCGCTCCCGCTTTAACATGCACATCCCTGAATAGGATCGAATTTCTTACGGTACCGGAAACTATACAGCCATCTGCAACTATGGAATTTTCTACATGTCCTGTCGCCGTTATCTTCGGTGGAGGAAGATCCTTGGATTTGGTGTATATTCTGGATGGCGCATGGAACAGTTCATCCCTCACCTCTTTTCTCAAACCATCCATGTTCGTACGATAGTACTCATTTATACTCTTCTTTATATTCCTCCAATATCCCTTGAACCTATAAACCTTGAACCTGAACTTGTGCATATTGGGCAAAAGGACATCCAGTAGCAGATTGTACCCACCATGGGGAACGGTGGCGTAGAGCAGGTCCATCAACAGATACTTACTCATAAAGTATATTCCCAGGAACGCTAGGTTTGTTTTGGGATTGGAAGGCTTTTCTTCGAAACCTATAACGTTGTCTTTATCATCCACCTCAACGATTCCATACTGTGTGAGATCATAGGTTTCATCCAGTTCCTTGACAACCAGAGTAACATCCACCCCAGCCATGATATGCTGTTTGAAGAGATCGGTGAAGTCCATGTTGTAGATGTGATCACCTGAACCTATCAGAACATAGTCCTCGTCGCCACGCCTGAAAAGGGTCATGTTCTGAAACAACGCATCTGCAGTCCCTTTGTAACCTATCTTTCCACTTCCAACACTCAAGTAAGGCTGGAGTATGAACAACCCCCCGCGCTTGCGATCGAGGTCCCAATCCTTCCCTGAACCAAGGTGATCCATCAAACTTCTGGGATTGTACTGCGTCACTATTCCAACCTTGGTTATACCACTGTTCACCATATTGCTCAGGGTGAAATCTATCGCTCGATATTTGCCGAACATGGGAACAGCGGCACTGGCTCTCTTGATCGTCAACGGAAGTATGGCACTTCCTCCACCCGCAAGAATTATCCCCAGAACCTTCAATTTTCACCACTCCAGAGGAGAGTTCTCTCACAAGTATACCATCAAACAATCTAAAAGCGCCGGTCATCCCGGCGCTTTTTCATCTCATGAATATTGGTGTTCGGGGGAATGTCGAGCCGAAGACGAGACTGACCACGGACATGAGTTTCACCAGAATGTCCATCGATGGACCCACCGTGTCTTTCAATGGATCTCCCACCGTATCTCCAACCACTGCGGCTGCATGAGTCGCAGTGCCTTTACCACCGAAGTGTCCCTGCTCTATGTACTTCTTGGCATTGTCCCAAGCTCCACCTGCGTTGGCGGAATACAACGCTATCATTATCGCACTGGATAAGCTACCTATCAGCAAGCCCGCCACCGCATATTGACCGAAAATGTAACCCATGATGAACGGAGTCACTATTGCGATCATACCCGGTGCTATCATCTTGCTTATGGCACCATGAGCGGTTATCGCTATACAACGAGCATAGTCAGGTTTCTCTTTTCCTTCCAGTATTCCGGGCTTTTCCCTGAACTGCCTCCTGATTTCATCGATCATTATAGAAGCCGTACTGGCGACACCGTTTATGAGGAGAGCGGTGAAAAGGTGCGGAAGCATACCGCCGATTATGATTCCAATGAGAGTGTAGGGATTCACGAGGTTTATGATCGGATTTATGTGTATTGCACCAGCTGATTTCGCCGTTCCCCATATATAAGAAACTATAAGCGAGAGAGCCGCGAAAGCTGCTGAACCTATGGCGAAGCCTTTGCCTATCGCTGCGGTTGTGTTACCCACGGAATCCAATCTGTCGGTTATTTCCCTGACTTTCGGATCCAGTTTGGCCATCTGGGCTATTCCACCT
Source organism: Thermotogae bacterium (assembly GCA_021161835.1). Lineage (GTDB taxonomy): Bacteria > Thermotogota > Thermotogae > UBA12178 > UBA12178 > JAGGZV01. The sequence continues at coordinate 30,382 of JAGGZV010000037.1, forward strand.
GCGTTATCCGCTACCGGTCCATAGCTATCGACGCTCACGATGTATCCAACGAACGATAGCATTCCCAATGCAGCTATTGCTATTCCGTACGTTCCCGCCGCCCAATAAGCCACCAGTATTGCGAATGCCAGGGTGAGGACAGGCCAGAAGGTACTCTGCATTCCCAGTGCAAAACCGGTGGTTATGTTAACCGCAACACCTGTTTGTGTCTTTTCTGCCAGCTTTTTAACAGGAGAATAATCGTAGGAAGTATAGTACTCGCTGAACTTGCTTATAAGAACGCCCGCGATCAAACCGCTGGCTATAGCTATCATCAGACGCCATCTCAGTGCCAGATCTCCGAACAGCACTCCTTTGAATTTGAAGGTGTAATTAACATCCAGCATCAGCACCACTATGAAGGTGAAGAGTAGCACCAGTACAGCAGTTATAACGTTACCCGAAGACAATGCCACCCTTGCATCGTGGGTTTTGCGTATCTTCACAATTATTACGCCTATCATGGAAGCCAGAACACCCACCGATGCCAGGATGACAGGTAGGGTTACCAATGCGAGATACTGTTTCATCGTGAACGAGGGATCGGCGAGGCGAATGTACATCGCGGTTATGACGGCGGAAATGAGAGAAGCTATGTAAGATTCCAGGATATCTGCTCCCAGCCCTGCAACATCACCGACGTTGTCTCCAACGTTATCCGCTATGCTGGCAGGGTTTCTGGGATCGTCTTCTTCTATTCCCGCCTCCACTTTACCCACAAGGTCTGCACTCATATCTGCCGCCTTGGTGTACATCCCTCCACCAACCCTATCGAAAAGGGCTATGAAGGAGGCTCCAAAAGAGTAGGAACTTATGAGCATGACTCCTTTTATTAACGATATCAAACCTTGTTCATTCTCCACTCTGAAAAGTTTCAAACCTTGAAACACATATTTCGTGGTCTCCAGTGAAACTTTATCGTATATGAACCATTCTTTGAAGATGAGCATTATCAGACTCAAGCCCGTCAACGAAAAACCTGCCACAGCCAATCCCATGACCGAGCCACCAGAGAATGCCACACTGAATGCATCGAACAATCCTTTTCGTGCACCGTTGGTAACCCGCACGTTGGCACGCGTGGCAGCGTACATGCCCATGACTCCCGCCATCTCGGAAACGGCTGCACCGAAGAGAAAGGCCAGTGCGTATCTGAAGTCGAACAGTACGCCCAATACTGCGGCTATCACCACCGCAACCAATGCTATCTTCTTTCCTTCCTCTGTAAGAAACGCGGTGGCACCTTCACGTATAGCTTTGGATATCTCAACCATCTCTGGGGTTCCTTCCGGTTTACCGAGGGTGATCTTCAACATGATCAAAGCCATTATGGAGGAGGCAAGCCCCGAGAAGAATGCGAACCACAGGATGTTCAGTGTGAACACTTTGGCAACCTCCTTTCTTTGAGAAGTCTCATCAGATTATACACGCCATTTTTTAAATTTTTACATAAGTTGTATTGAGCTTCTTCACTTTGTCAATGCAAATTGATTATATAGAAAACAATTTCTGAAATCCTTGTATAAAGCCATATATAAAAATTGGGATTTTTTGCGCTTGAACCACATCCCCGAAATGTTGAAATACCAGTTAACGAGCCGATTCAAAAATGAAATCTCTCGAGGTGTATAATTGTTGTGAAAAAAGTGAAAGGACGATATTACGTGAGAGGTGAATGGGTAGAGTTAGAAGCCGATAGAGTAGCAGTAGAAAGGCTTCGTAGGGAACTCGGTGTAAGTGAATTGATGGCTTCTCTCCTTTTCAACCGCGGGTTAAAAACCCCTGAGGAGGCTTATATTTTTTTGCGTGCTGATTCCAACCTTCTACACGATCCTTTCCTGATGAAAGACATGAACGAAGCTGTAGACCTACTCCTGAAATTCAGAGACAGTTCGAGAATCATAACCATCTTCGGCGATTACGATGTTGATGGAATAACAGGTACAGTTGTACTCTACACCTTCCTCAAAAAGTACGGTTGGAAGGTAAATTACTACATTCCTGACAGAATGGATGAAGGCTACGGTTTGAACATGGAAGCGCTGGCCGAAATCCTTTCTTCCGGTTCCCGCGTCATAGTTACCGTAGATTGCGGAATAACATCCATCGAAGAAGTGGAATATGCCAAAAAGCATGGGGTCAATGTGATTATAACCGATCACCATGAGCCCCATGCCGTGATCCCGAAGGCTGAAGCGGTGGTTAATCCCAAGAGATTCGATGATGAATATCCCTTCAAAGATCTGGCAGGCGTGGGCGTTGCTTACAAACTCGTCAACGCTATTGGGAAAAGATTGGGAATAGACCAAACTACACTGGAGAAAGAGTATCTATCCTATGTAGCGATAGGAACCATTGCGGACATAGTACCGCTGGTCGGTGAAAACAGATACATGGTGAAGAGAGGGCTGGAATATCTTGCGCAAACCGAAAATCTTGGTCTGAAAACTTTGATGAAATTCAGCGGGATAAATTCTCTGCTAAGTTCCGATATAGCCTTCAAGATAGCACCGAAACTCAATGCAGCAGGACGTATGCACAAAGCCACTCTGGCAATTGAACTGCTGCTCGCTAAAGACGAAGAAAAAGCGGTATTGCTTGCCCAGGAACTGTTGAAACACAACGCTCAGCGACAGGAAGTGGAGTTGACGATATATGAAGAAGCACGGAAAAAGATAGAAAGGGACGAGAGCATCCGCAATGCCAAGGTAATAGTCGTTGAAGGTGAAAAGTGGCATCCAGGTGTAATCGGTATAGTAGCATCCAGACTGGTGAATGTCTACAACAGACCCATTATCATGCTGTCCATAGATGGAAAAGAAGCACGAGGGTCTGCCAGAAGCGTAGAAGGAATAAACATCATGGATCTCCTCTCCAAAGCTTCTCACCTACTCGAGGAATTCGGTGGTCACTCCTACGCTGCAGGTGTATCGCTACCCGCATCGAAGATTGGCGAATTCAGAAAATGCATAAACGAAGCTTACGAAGAAAAGTATGGTGAATTCCTGTATGTCCCAAAGATAAAAATAGATGCGTGCATAGGTTTTGAAGCCCTGAAAGAGGAATTCTTGAAAGAACTGGAAGCGCTTCGACCATTCGGACACGGGAACCCCGAACCAATCTTCGCTTTTGAAAACCTACATGTTAAGTCACTGAAATTCACGAAGAACAACGAGCATGTCAAACTGCTGCTTTCAGACAATCTGAAGGTTATGCCGGCCATCGGTTTCAACCTCGCGGATTCATTTAAGGACTATCTATGGGTGGACGATGGGATAAAAGTGGATGTGGCAGCAAAAGTCAAACTGGAAGAACACAACGGTGTCAAACACGTGATATTGAACGTGGAAGATATAAAGTTCAAAGTTGATGAAAACTACATAGAGGATGTTAAAGACAGACGTTTCATGTTCGAGCTTTTGAAGAATCCGGGGTTGGTTCACGATGAAAGTTTCAGGCCAGATATAACGCAGATCGCCCCGAGGCTGCTCCAGGCCTTCAGCACCAGACTGGGATTCAAACTGGACGAAGACGACCTGGAAGAAACGGGACTCTTCCACGGTGATGCCAAGTCCAGGAAGGCTTTCATGGCGCTGGTCGCGATGAAAGAACTATCACGTGGTAATAAGATCGTAGTCGTTTCCGCCTCCAATTTACTATCGAGCGCAACCATGTGGGCTCTACAACACTATCTCCCCAATGTGAAATGTGAATACGTGAACTCGTTGACACAACCCAGAGGAGCACAAATGGTGTATGTGACCATGCCAGCATTCCTGAAAAATCATCGGTTCTTCGGAGATTACTCTCTGCTCATTCTGGATAAACCTGAGCTGCTGACGATGGTACCAAACGTAGCGGAGAAATTCATCGATCTCCTGAAAAAGAACAACTCCTGGAAAGTGAAAGCTGTTGTTGGTGATCACAACGATTTCGTGGATGAGATCATGAAAATACTCAACTGTAGAAGAAAGCTGATGTTGCAAACCAGGTACTCCATGGTCACCGGTATCGTAGACGAGCGAGACAGATTCGGTGGGGGACCTCAGATAATCGAATTCATCAGGAGACGCGAGAGAACATCCATAGTAATGGCAAATTCCAAAAGCGTGATGAAACTTGTGGAAAAATTGAAAGTACACGTGTCCTCTCCCATTTTTCGAAACCTGAACTTCATCTTCTACCATCACATGCTTAAACAAGGTCAGAAATTCAGGATCTTTCAACTCGTCGAAAAGGATAAGATCGATCTTCTTGTAACAACACCGAATAACGATGGACTTTCTTCGCTCAACGGCAAGGCAAACGTGATATTCTATGGCCCCCCGAAAAGCGTGTTTGAACTGGTCGACGCCGTTTCCACATGGTTCCCGGAATTTGAAACACCGTTATTGTACCTGGCCTACTCCTCGGATGAAATCAGGAAAACCCGAAAGCAACTGGAAAAACTGTTCCCAACGACGAGCCGAATACGCGAATTGCTCGAAGAGACAAACTACCTGATACCCGAAGAAATCCTCAGGAATTCATCTGAAATGAGGATAATGGTGAAGATGCTCGACGAACTGGGAAAAATTTCAAGGAAAAACGGGATTTACAAGGTACACCCATTCCACCCGGAAGAGCTGGAACGTTCCACCAGGTGGTATGAGGGTATGTACGATCTCCAGCTAAACATGGAGATGATAAAACTGCATTTCGATGGCAGTGTCCGAAAACTTCTCAACGTTATAAACCACTATGGAGGAGTGCACTCCTCTTGAGAAAGCTTCTGGTACTCGACGTGGGGGAAAAAAGAACAGGATATGCAATAGGTTATCATCACATATCCGTTCCCCAAGAAACAGGGGTTATCACAAACACAGAACGAATATCGGAGCTCGTAAAAGAATGCGATATTGTGGTTGTTGGTCTTCCAATAAGTTTGGGCGGTAGATTCGGTGATGCAGTTGTTAGAACGCTTGAATGGGTTTCAAAGCATCTCAGTATGTACGAAAACGTAGAAATATACCTTGTGGATGAACGTCTCACCTCATCCCAGAGTGAGAAGATACTCCTGGAAAGCGGGATGAAAAGAAAGAGACGCCGGGTGGTTTCCAATGCTGTCAGCGCTTTCCTTCTGTACGATGTATTTGTTCGCGGATCGCCACGAAGGTGGAAATTCAAACGGAACTTCGAACTCGACGAGGTTCAACTGGATACCCTTAAACCAGAGTGGAGTAAAATACTCATCTGGAATGTCCCCATCGTGTTGAAAAACGTTCCGGAGGAAAGATGCATATATTTTACCGACGATCCACAGATCGCCTGGAAATTAAGAAAGACCGGATACTCCGTTTACAACCTTGTGGAAGACATCAGAAAAATTGAACCCTTCGATGTGATGATCGTCGAAGAAAACCGGGATATTTTTCCTTCTATGAAGGTCGAGGAGGTATATACACTTCATGGAGGAAGTCATAAAGATAAAAGGAGCAAGGGTTCATAATCTCAAGAACATAGATGTTACCATACCGAAATACAAGTTCGTGGTCATAACGGGCGTATCCGGCTCCGGTAAATCTTCTCTCGCTCTGGACACCATATATGCGGAAGGACAACGCAAATATCTTGAATCGTTGTCCTCGTATGCGAGACAGTTTCTGGGTGAGTTGAAGAAACCCGATGTAGACTCCATAGAAGGACTATCACCTGCCATTGCAATCGAACAGAAAACGGTTTCTCACAATCCTCGCTCGACCGTGGGAACGGTCACAGAGATCCACGATTATTTACGCGTATTGTACGCGAAAATAGGAATACCCCACTGTCCTAAATGTGGCCGGGAACTCACAAGGTCCTCTCCACAGGAAATGGCAGACATCATAATGAAGAACTGGCCTGATGCGCGTGTTATGATACTTGCGCCCATTGCACAGGAAAAAAAAGGAGAATTCAAAGACGTCTTCGATGCTCTATTGCGAAGAGGATTCATACGTGTCGAAGTGGATGGAGAGATACTCCGATTGGATGAACAGATAAAGCTCGATAAGAATAAAAGACATACCATAAGAATAGTCATAGACAGATTACGCACGAAACGTGAGAATTATTCCAGACTTTTCGAATCGCTGGAGGTGGGGCTCAGAGAAGGAGACGGAATAGTACACGTTGAAAATGTCGACACCAATGAAAAGAAAATATTCAGCGAACATCTCGCCTGTCCCGTATGTGGCATTGGTTTTCCCGAAATAACTCCAAAACTTTTCTCCTTCAACAGCCCCTACGGAGCATGTCCGGCATGTCACGGTCTGGGGTTCAAACAGGAAGTGGATCCTAAAAGGGTCGTGGATGAAGAGCTTTCCATACTCGATGGAGCCCTTCCCGACCTTGGTAGTTACATGTTCGCAACCATTCTGAATCTGGTAAGAAACCTTGGTGGAAACCCATCGATACCTTTCAAACAACTGCCTCAACACATAAAGGATGCGATACTCTACGGAACCACCAGACGTTTGAAATACAACTATGTTGCGGAGAACTCCCGATACACCGTGTACAAGGAATTTGAGGGGATAATACCTTACCTGAAAAGGCGACATGCCGAGACCTCGTCGGAAGATATAAGAGAGTGGATAGAGCGCGAATTCATGGTGAATCTTCCCTGCGAACGTTGCGGTGGAAAGCGTCTTCGCGAAGAGGCACTTGCCGTGAAAATTGGTGGCGTGGATATCATAGAGCTATCGGACATGCCGGTTAAAAAAATCGTACCTTTTCTGAAAAACCTGGATTTACCGCCGAAACAGCGCGAGATAGTGGGAGATCTCCTCAACGAAATAATCAGGCGTCTGGAATTTCTCATGGATGTTGGTCTGGATTATATAACACTATCGAGAGCAGCCAACACACTTTCAGGTGGTGAAGCACAGAGAATACGTCTGGCCACACAGATAGGCTCAGGGCTCACCAACGTTATATATGTGCTTGACGAACCCACCATAGGTTTACACGAGCGGGATAACTGGCGTTTGATAAAAACCCTAGAAAAACTGAGGGATCTCGGGAACACCATAATAGTGGTGGAACATGATGAATACATCATAAAGAGTTCCGATCACATCATAGATCTTGGACCAGGAGCCGGTGTACACGGTGGCAGGGTTGTATTCACCGGTCCTCCGGAACAGCTGATGAAAGAACCGGGTAGATCTCTCACAGGCCAGTATCTTTCGGGTGAGAAGATGATACCTGTACCCGAGCGTAGACGCCCTGGAAACGGCAAGGAGATAGTGATAAAAGGGGTTAGACAGAACAACCTGAAATCCATAGACGTTCGTTTTCCGTTGGGTACCTTCATATGCGTTACGGGGGTATCCGGATCGGGCAAATCTTCCCTGGTGGTAGACACTCTTTACCCAGCCTTGCGCAACAGAGTACACAGAACGCGCATGCCCGAGGGCGAGTATGACGATATAGAAGGCGTGGAAAACATAGACAAAGTGGTGATGATCGATCAATCCCCCATAGGTCGAACCCCACGAAGCAATCCTGCAACTTATACTGGTGTGTTCGACCACATAAGAGAAATTTTCGCGATGACACCTGAAGCCAGGGCACGTGGTTACAAGAAAGGCCGGTTCAGTTTTAACGTGAAAGGCGGGAGATGTGAGGCATGTCAGGGCCACGGTGTGGTCAAGATAGAGATGCAACTGTTGCCTCCTGTTTACGTGGAGTGTGAGGTGTGCAAAGGAAAACGTTACAATTCCCAGACTCTGGAGGTTACCTACAAAGGGAAGAACATAGCAGATGTGCTCAACATGACCGTTGATGAAGCCCTTGAATTTTTCGAAAACATTCCCATAATAAAAAGAATTTTGCAGGTTCTCAAAGATGTGGGATTGGGTTACATCAAGCTGGGGCAACCCGCCACCACTCTATCCGGAGGAGAAGCCCAGAGGATAAAACTTGCCGCCGAATTGAAGCGGAGAGCAACGGGTCAAACGTTTTACATCATGGATGAACCCACTACCGGTTTGCATTTTGATGATGTGAACAAGCTGGTGGCGGTCATTCATAGACTCGTTGACATGGGTAACACAGTGGTGGTCATAGAACACAACATGGATGTGATCAAGAATGCCGATTATATCATAGATCTGGGACCAGAGGGAGGAGAAGACGGGGGTCGTATAGTGGCCACAGGTACCCCCGAGGAAATAGCGCAAAACGAATTGTCGTACACCGGACGATTTCTTAGAAAACATCTGAAAGCTCGCCAAACCGTTCAATCACTGTGAATCACAAGATAAATTTTCAGATCCTTACCAGCCACTTTCGATGGGAGACAGAGTATGACCCCTTCACAATGAACGTTTATGTTGTTACCGGTGATAACCGATGGAGGAGCGATGGTTATCTTCTTGCCTATCTTCTCCAGATTCATCGCCAGGGATCCCCCAACCATGTTACCCAGCTCCCCCACCGCACTCAGTGCCAGTGCATCCAGCTGATTGTAAGGCATACCCATCATCTTCGATACGATCAACAGGCCCGTATCATCGTCGATACTGTACACCAGATTGCCTTTTATGTCACCTGTGAACCCTATCACCGTGTATACACTGTGCTCCCTATCAAGGTCGTTCACTATAGAGGGTTTCCCCACTGAAACCTCCAAACTGGCCGCTTTTTTGAAAGTTTCAACGACGCTCTTCAATAAGGCGTTCACCACTCTTGCATCCATGAATTTTACCTCCCTGTTACGTTGTGAGCTTCATCCTAGTATATCACAAGAAATCTATACAGTGTAAAACTACTTCGAGGTATTCATGAAAAAGGTGAAACGATAAGAAAAACAGCATTTCATCACATTTTTCGCTTCTCGACAAGAAACCGAGGATACACATGTTAAAATTCATCATGTTAAAATAGAGATTACAGCTGCCAGAGTCCTGGAGGGATCGAAATTGGAAATCATACTTTATTTTCCAGGTATATTCATGGGGTGGGCGCTGGGCGCGAATGACGCAGCCAACGTTTTCGGTACAGCGGTTGCCAATTCCATGGTGCGCTTCAGAACGGCGGCCATACTCTCTTCCATCTTCATAACCATCGGAGCCATTCTGGAAGGTTACAGAGGAATAGAAACTATCTCCTCTATATCCTCTCAGTCCCTTGTGAGTGCCTCCATTTCCATGCTGGCCGCCGCTATATCCGTAACACTCATGACGAGATTGGGGATCCCTGTATCCACGTCACAGGCGGTTGTGGGTTCCATAATAGGTATAGGATTACTCAGGAACGATGTGAACTGGGGAATCCTCCTCAAAGTTTTCATATGCTGGATAGCTACGCCCATAGCAGCCATTGGGATAGGATTCCTTGCTTACAGAGTGGGATCACATTTCTTCAGAAAAATAAAATCCATTCAGAAACAGGACATGGTTCTTAAGGTTGGCGCCATACTATTTGGTATATACGGAAGTTATGCGCTTGGAGCCAACAACGTGGCAAACGTCTCGGGTGTCTTCGGTGACATACTGGGTCCTCGTATGGCGGCACTGGTAGGCGGGCTCAGCATATCCCTGGGTGTTGCCACTTACAGCAAGCGTGTCATGATGACCGTTGGAAAGAAGATAATAGAACTCGATAACTTTTCCGCCGTGGTAGCGGTGTTTTCAGAATCCCTCGTCGTGTGGTTGTTTGCTCTCGTGGGTGTCCCCGTCTCCACTTCGCAAGCTATAGTTGGAGGAGTGGTGGGAGCTGGGATGGCAAGAGGAACAGCGATGGTTAACAGACGCGAAGTGAGCAGAATAGTATTTGGATGGCTCGGTACACCTGCCATATCATGCCTGGTTGCTGTACCGCTGTACCTGATACTGGTAAGGTGAGTGAAGATGCTGATATTGGGTTTCGACACGTCCACCTCCTTCATGGTTGCCGCCGCAGGAAATACTGAAAAATTTGCAGAGATTACCGTTCGCCCACAGAAACGGCATGATGAATTGTTGCTGGCAACACTTGAACACCTCCTTCAATGTATGGGAAAGAGTTTCGATGCTATAGAATACATCGCCGTGGGAGTTGGACCAGGCAGTTTTACAGGCATCAGGGTAGCCATGGCAACAGCCATGGGGATCATGGAAGCCTTGCATGTACCAGCGATAACGTTCAACACCTTCGAACTCCTCATATCTCATCTTCAGGAGAAAACTGGTGTTGTGGCCATACCTGCAAGACGTGGTTACGTTTACATTAGCAACTATGTGCGGGGCAAACAACAGGGAAAACCGGAGTTTTTGGAGGTTGAAAAACTGGCTTTACGTTTGAGTGAAGGAATGTACAATGATAAAACTCTTATGGGTATGGGATGGTATCAGCTGGAAAATCCTCCATTGAATGTTCTGAACGTGATACCCAGAGGTTATAAAATTATAGAACTCGCCACAGAAAAGATAAAGAGAGGTGAAAAGATTGACGAGCCTTCAGGATTGACGCCTCTCTATCTGGAACGGCCCATTGCGGAAATCAGATCTGCATCCTCATGATATCTCTGTAGGCTTCAACTATCCTGTTTCTCACTTCCGCGGTCAACCGCAACATCATGGTGGCCTTCTCGGCTTTCAGTATGACCTCATGAATACTACTTATCTTACCCGCCGCAAAATCTATAGCTGCCTTCTGGGCTTCCTTCTGTGATTCGTTCACCTTATCTATTGCCTCCACAAGCAATTCTTTAAAGCCTTTTCCTTCCTTCCCCCTTTCGATCTTCGTGATCTTACTAACACCTTCATTACCAATGGGTTGAATGCGTTCTATCATTCATCAACCCCTCCTTCCTATGTCGAGAGCGGCATTCACCATGGATTTTGTGGCGTTTATGGCTGCGACATTGGCTTCATATGCTCTCTGAGCGCTTATCAAATCTACCATCTCCCTCAATACGTTTACATTTGGCATACGTACATAACCGTTCTGGTCGGCGTCGGGATGGCTGGGATCATACACCAATCTGAACGGTGAAGGATCTTCCTCGATCCGCACCACCTTCACGCCCCTGAGTTTGTAACCCGCTCTGGCCATTTCAAGATACTCGGCGAATATGGGTATTTTCCTGCGATATGGCTCTCCACGGGGAGTACGGGTAGTTTCGGCATTGGCGATGTTGTCGGCGATGACATCTATTCGCAACCGTTGAGCTGTCAACCCTGTCGCACTTATAGACATTATATCAAATTCAGATATCATCTCATCTTAACCCCCTAAGAACCACATTGTACCTCTCTATTTTTCTCGACAGGAGAGATGAAAGTACTTGATATCTTATGGTATTCTTTGCCAGCGCCACCATTTCCCTGTCGACGTCCACATTATTACCATCGTTTCTAAAGGTGGTTGTTCTATCCACCTTCACCTCGGACCTCACGATCTCATAATTCGGGAGATGGCGTGGATCGGTACGTTTCAATCTGATTTTCCGTGGATAAATCGCTTCCTGCAGATATCTCTCAAATTCAACATAACGTCTTTTATAACCTGGCGTCTCCACGTTGGCCAGATTGTGGGATATCAGCTTGTGTCTTAGCATCGTAACATCCAGACAGGTTTCCAGAATGCGAAAGTCCAGTTCGAACAATCCTGCCACCTCCACTACTGTATTTCTACACCGGATTCATTTACTCCTAAAGTATCATGTGTTCAAATCCTTCGTCCCGAATCCCATGGGTAACAGAGCCTCAACGCTGGTTCTTATCACCTGGGTACCATCGCAGATCAGATAAACTTCGAAATTCCCAAATTCCGCCATGAATTGACGACACGCTCCACATGGGGACACCGGTTTTTCTCCTTCACAATATATCACCATGACTTCAAATTTTCTTTCCCCTGCGGCAACCGCCGTTGAAATTGCAACCCTTTCGGCGCATATGGTCAATCCATAAGATGCATTTTCAACGTTCGTACCAACGTAAATCTTCCCGGAACTGGTGAGAAGGGCTGCACCAACCCTGAAACGTGAATAAGGGCTATACGAGTTCCTAGCCACTTCACGCGCTCGATGGTAGAGCTCTTTCAAATTCACCTCACTCACTTTCCTTCAATACCTCCATTCTCACCCTATCTATTCTGTTCCTGGTAGCAGCTAAGATCTTGAATCTGAAACCGTTGACTTCCACCTCTTCTCCCACTTTCGGAAATCTTTCGAAAACTTCCAACAGATAACCTGCGAGCGTTTCGAACTCCGTCTTCGGAAACTCTATTCCCAACTCGCGTTCCAGATCGTTTATGGGTATGGAAGCGTCAACGATGTACACTCCTTCTTTCAATTTCAGAAGAGTGGGCTCTTCCTCTTCTTCATCGTACTCATCGAATATCTGGCCGGTGAGTTCCTCTATTATGTCCTCCATGGTGACAAGACCGGCAGTGCCTCCAAACTCATCCACAACTATGGCTATGTGAACTTTCCTGGTCCTGAATTCCCGCATGAGATCATCGATCTTCATGGTCTCCGGTATGAACAACGGTTCTCTCATTATTTCTCGAACCTTTGTATCTTTCAGCGATCCTACCCCATCCCTTTCTATGACTTTGAACACGTCTTTTGCGTAACAAACACCGAGTATATTGTCTATGTTGTCTTCGTACACGGGTATACGCGAATATCCTTCTTCGTTAACTATGTCCACGAGCTCCCTCAAAGTTTGGTCTGCCTCCACACAAACCATGTCCACACGAGGCGTCATGATCTCCTTAACGGATGTATCCCTCATCATAAGGGTTCCCTTGAGCATATTCCTCTGCTCCAGCTCTATTACTCCCACTTCATGCCCCACTTCCAAGGTCTTCATGATGTAATCTTCCGAAAGTATGGGTACCTCATCTGCGGTGTTACCACCAACCAATCTTATCAATACGTTCGAGAGTTTGAGCAATCCCCAGCTCATGGGTTTCATCAACCATCCTACTGTGGTCAACAACGGTTTCGTTTTACGTAGAAAAGCCTCAGATCTGTTGCGTGCGTATACTTTAGGTGTTATCTCACCAAAGATGACTATAAGAATCGTCATGATCAGGGTGGTTATACCTGCCGTGATACCCTCTCCCACAGGGAAAAAGCGTATAACCAGCAGGGTAGCCACAGAGGTAGCCAAGATATTCACGGTGTTGTTGGCAACCAGAATGGTCGTCAACATTCTGTTGGATCTGTGAATCAGGGAACGAATCTTGTCTTTCTCCTTCCCTTCTTTCTTCGTCAGGATGTCTTTAAGTTCATGAATCCCTAAAGAAGTGAGGGCGGTCTCCGACCCGGAAAACAGAGCAGATAAGAAGAGGAGCAACACGAGGAGCAGGAGGAAACCCAGTGCCTCTCCACTACTCAGAGGATCAGTGCTTTCCACCTTCCAGTACACACCTCCTAACCGACGAGTTCACCTTACAATAAGAGTTTAACATATTAAAGTTTAACATATCCTGCTCCACCGGATGATTCACCTTCTGACAACCAGCACCAGCGCTCCAAGTATCAAGATGGTTCCAATCAAACCATTCATCAAGGGCGTTTCACCCAGCAATATGAATGCCAGAATCATGGAAAGGGGAGGTTTTATGAAGAAAACCATAGAAGCGGGTAACGAACCCCAGGATCTTACGATGTGTATGTACACCATATAAGCCACTCCTGTCACTCCCAGTCCAAGATAGATGAGCGCCGCTATGTTGGAAAAGCTGAAAGAAGATGGTGGAGGGATTATGAATGGAAGCAACGGCAGGTAAAGCAGAGAGGAGAAAAAGGAAGAGTAAGCGGTGACACTCAAGGAGTCATATTTTTCAGAAAGTGGCTTCATGAGTATGGTATAGATGGCGAAAGCGAAAGGTGCAAGCAGGCCAAAAATTAGCCATCTCACATCGTGCATCCTCATATCGCGCCCCATGATCAACACACCTGTAAATCCCAACACAATTCCGAAGATGCTTTTAATACTTATCTTTTCCTTTATGATTAAAGGAGCAAGGAGAGCAACGAATATTGGATTGGACGCGATTAGAGTGGCTGTTCCCGAAGCTGTACCATATTTAACGGCCAATTGCAGGGCTCCCATGGCAATCACGGTGTTGGTAAAACCTACGAACACCAGCTTAACAACATCCCATGCTGGTATAATACGCTTTTTCAGAAACATGAGAAATGTTCCTCCTATGAAAAACCTCACGAATGTTACAAATAACGGATTCATAGTATACATGAGTGGTTTGCTGATCACTTCCATGCTGGAGAAAAGCATCGCCACCACAAGAAGCGATGTCAGTTTGGTTCTGATGCCATTTACCTTTATAGTTAAAAAAATCACTTCCTGTTTCCTCCACCATGCCCCCATTTTCACTGAATTCTAACATACGTTATATAATTGTTCACGTGGTAACGAACTTCCTTCAGATTTTCCGTAGCACCATCTCCCGGAGTGGGGGTAATCATGCGAGAAAAAGAGGAGGTAGAAAAGATTGACTGAAACGGGTCCCAGCATAAGGAAACGAAGCAATGTACTGCTTTTCCTCAACATTCTGCTGGTGGTTTTAATGCTGATCATAACTTCTCTTTTTTTCTACAATTTTCTGAAACTGCGCAGTGTGCATGCGCTGTACACCCTTCCGCGCCAGAGGCTGGCCGAAACCGCCGAAATGTTGCTGCGAGCAGCGATAAATTACAGGAACTATAAAGAAACTGGGGAAACGCACTATCTTCAGGAATACCTGGCTCTGACTCAGAACATCGTGACGAATCTGGAAGAACTGAAAAGCCAGCTCCCGGAGAGTCCAACGATCAAGAAAATACCCGAGATAATCGAAGCCCTCAAAAATCCAACAGATGAAACTTTCAAGGAAATGAGTGCCAGACTACACAAAATCCTGGATGATCTGATCACCGAACTACAATCACGACTTGACAAGATAGAAACTGTCGGAGTTATGCTGCTGATAACTTTGGTCATAGGAATGGCTTCCCTGCTGGTAACGTTCAGCTTCAGCAGACGATTCGTTGGCAGATACAGGTGGTTACTGAAACAGATCTCAGATTATGCTCTGAAAGTCATCAGAAACGAACCCAGATTGTTTCCGCCAGCAATCTGGGAAGAAGAAAGGGAAGCGTTGAAAACCTTGAAAATAGTGGAGGATAACTTCGCCTTCATGAGGGTACTACTCGAACTGCCTGCCTTCGGCACTTTAGAAGATGTAATGCCTAAACTTTTCGAACTGGTTAAAATGGTTATCCCGTGTCAAAGAATATCACTCGCCTTCATAGATGCCTTCGGCAATGTGATAGAGGAAGCAACGGTTTCAGATTTTCCTGTAAAGCTGGATACGGGATTCTCGTGTGAAATAGAGTCCACGAGTCTCAAGAAACTGGTGGAAGTGCCCAAGGTCAGGATCATCAACGATCTTGAGCGTTATTATCGTCATGTTCGCAAATCCAGAGCAACGGAACTAATACTCAACGAGGGTATGAAATCCAGCCTTACAGCTCCGATAGTCATAAACGAGAAAACGGTGGGATTTCTCTTCATCAACAGTACTCACTCCAACGTCTACACTCTGGAACATTCCAAACTGCTTGAAATGCTTGTCAACACGATAAAAAGCAATATCTTTTATTCCTATATGGTGCAACAGCTTGTAGCAACGACTGCTTACACTCTCGCAGACATAGTGGAAGAGAGAGATTACGAAACAGGTAAACACCTATTTAGAGTTGCACATTACTCCTACGTGATCACGAAAAAACTTGCAGAGACAGGACTTTATCCCGAAATAACACCAAAATACATGAGAGAAATACTGTGGTTCTCCCCACTGCACGATGTAGGAAAGGTAGGAATTCCCGACGCTGTACTCCTGAAACCAGGGAAATTGACAGAAGAAGAATACGAAGAGATGAAAAAGCATGTGACAATAGGCGAAGAGATCCTGCGTCAAACCCAGCAGGAATTACGTCGGAAAGTACAAATGGATTTTCTGGAAATGGCCATAGAAATTGTAGCCAGCCATCATGAGAGATGGGACGGCAGAGGCTACCCCAGAGGATTGAAAGGAGAAGAAATTCCCTTATCCGGTCGAATAGTAGCCGTTGCGGATACTTTCGATGCGTTGACGAGTCACCGCCCTTATAAACCCGCATACGATTTTGATAGATCTATAGAAATAGTGAAATCGGAATCCGGCAAGCAATTCGATCCAAGAATCGTCGAAGTTTTTCTGAATTCCATGGACGAGATCAGAAGGATATTCGAAGAAAGCGGTGAAAATGGTGCTAAATGAATACAGAGCCGATCTTCATCTGCACACATGCCTTTCGCCATGTGCAGATTTAACGATGGTCCCTTCGGTATTCGCACAAAAACTCACAGAAAAAAACGTGGACTGGATTGCCATAACTGATCACAATACCTGCAGGAATGTGCCTGTCTTCAGTAAGGTACTACGGGATCATGGGATAGAGGTTATAACCGGTATAGAAATCCAAACCAGAGAGGAAGTACACGTTCTCCTGTATTTTGAATCCTACGAAGAGGCGTTCGATTTCGAGATCACCATCGTGATGCCTCACTTGAAGAAAACGAAATTAAACCCTGAATTGCACGGTTACCAATTGCTGGTCAACGAGAAAGATGAATTCACGGAGCTGTACAACAATTGGCTGGGACAATCGCTGGATCTTTCCACAGAAGAACTGGTGGAATACGCGCACAAGAAAGGCGCGATGGTTGTTTTCGCACACATTTTCAGAAGATTCGGTGTCATTCATCAGCTTGGGATTCCTCCCGATACCAGATGTGAAGCTGTGGAAATCTGCTCCACATCAGAACTCGAGAGGGCAAAAACGATGTTTAAAGGTTCAACCGTGATATTATCCAGCGATGCGCATTTCCCCGACCAAATTGGGAGCAGAAACTGTGTGATCAGGGCAAACACGAGAAAGTTCCAGGAATTTAGGGATGCTATAGAGAAAGGGAGGATTCTCACAGAATGGGATTGCGCACATTGAGCGATCACCTGCTTGATATGGTGCAGAATGCCATGGCATCTGGGGCGAACAAGATCGAGATTCATGTAATGCAAGATGAAGGAACTTTCTCCTTCGTTGTACGGGACGATGGCAAAGGAATGGATGAAGAAACCCTGAAAAAGGCTCTGGATCCATTTTACACCACTAAGAAAGAGAGAAGGAAAAAAGTAGGATTGGGACTGCCAATGTTGAAATTCGCCACCGAGATCACAGGTGGTGAGTTCTCGATACGATCCTCTCCTGGTGAGGGAACGGAGGTGAAAGCTTCCTTTAACACTGAACACGTGGATTGTCAACCGCTGGGCGATCTCAAAGATTGCATATTCACCATTCTCACAGGCAACAACGAGGATATTGAGATAACGATAAAACGCTGTAAAAAAGATAATTGCTATATTATCGAATCCGGGAAAGTGGAGGAATTCATGGGAAAGGAGTGGCGATCTGATCCCGTAAGAATGAAGATGCTGTACAATATGATCGAGCAGCTCGAAAATTCACTGCACGAGGAGTGAAAAATATGAGAAGATTCATCACGATCGCTGTTTACACACTGATGGGATTGCTACTTACAGGCGTTGTTGTGGACAAAATAGTGGTCGAAGGCAACGTTACCATACCCGCGAGTGAAATACTGAATGTAGCTGGTTTGAAGGCTGGTGAAGATATCTTCACACTGGACATTCAGATAGCCGGACGCAAGATACTCGACTACGGTTACTTCTCCAAAGTGGATTTCGATATAGGGAAAGATGTTACTGCAACGATCCTGAAGATAAAAGTCGTAGAAAATCCCGTGGTGAAGGATTATGTCATAGACGTTGAAGGCCCCAAACTGGTGGACTTGAACAAACAAGCCACCATCGTGACGATCGAAAAAGGTAAAGCCCTTTCCTTAAAGAACCTCAGGGAAACCATGGAAAATATAAGGGAAGCTTACTATTCCGCCGGATACGTTCTCGTGGATGTGCAGACCAACGTGCAGGTGATGGAAGATCGCGTTGTGGTACCCGAAAATACAGTTAAGATAACGGTAAGGGAGTTTGCCATATGGGATGTAGAAATAGAGGGTGATCTACCAGAGGAAGAAATCAAATACCTGCGTTCACTCATCAACGTGCCATTGTACAAAGATTACGTATCCAAAACACCCATAGAAAAACTGTTCATCTCCGAAAAATCACAATATCCCAAACTGGTGGACATACAGAGAACGCGCGCCAATCTCAGCAAAGTGTATTACATGGGACCTTCCTCCACCTTTGATCTCAAGGTTTACGATGAGAACAAAAGGCTGCTCCTCCTGAAAATACGTGTCGTACCGCCGAAAATCATCGATGGAATCGAACGCATTGACACAGTGAACATAGAAGGAAACAGAATCCTGAAAACGCAAGATTTGCTCAAAAAATTGAGCTTTGAACCCGGTGAATATGACAACACATCTGTAGCCGTACTCATGGATCATCTGCGACGTGTTTACGAGGAGGAAGGCTATGTATCTGTGAAGTTCTTTCCGAACGTTGAAGAAGGGAAATTGAATGTGAAGATAGAAGAACTACCCGTCGTGAAGATAGAAATTGAGGGCCTGAATAAAACCAGAGAATACCTTATAGAAGACTCGTTAAAAATATCGATGGGTAAACCCCTGAACCTGAAAGAAATCGCGGAAACGTATAGAAACCTGCACGTACTCGGATACTTCGAAGAAATAAACATCATACCATCGGAAGAAGCCACGGGAATAAAGGTGAGCATACACCTAAAGGAAGATGTGAAACCCCGCAAATTCATGTTTGGAGGCACCTGGACCCCACCGGAAGACATGAAAGATCCTTCGGATTTTGTAAGAGAGATCTTCAACATAAAAAACTGGCTCGGATATCTCGATTTTGAGGTACTGAACCCATTTGGGTATGGCCAGACATTTGGCGTAAAGCTCAATGCTGGTGTTAAAAGTGCGAGCGGTTCACTGACTTATTCGGTACCGAAATTGCTCGGCTCCAATATAAACTTTTCCCTATCCTACGGTTATGAGGACACCACCACATCTGACACCGTCAGAGTATCAGACCCTTCTATAGCCACCGTGACCACCGCAACACGGACACAGGTGTGGAAACTTGTGCCCGACATATCCTACAGATTCACCGAAAAGGATCGAGCGGGATTGAACCTCACCATCACCAGGGGTAAAAAGATCACCGAAATCGCTACATATACAGGTGTATCAACCCTTACAACTTCAACGGAATCACCCAACAATGTTGTTCAAATGGGAATATACTTCAATCATGTGGATTGGGACGATCCGTTCTACCCTATGGACGGCTGGTATCTATACGCAGGTTACTGGCGGGCAGGATTGACACCTGAGGATTCTTTTGCTTTCGATAAAGCGCTACTTGATTCTCGCATTTATCTGAAGCTACATGAAAATCTATCCTGGGCATCGAGACTAAAATTGGGATACATGTGGAATATCTCGGGTTCACCGGAATACTTCAGCATTGGAGGTCCCACCAGCGTCAGGGGATTCGCCGATTTACTCTCCGGACCTGCCATGTATCTTCTCAACACAGAGTTGAGGCAGAAAGTGATGTCGAGTGGAAACAATCTCGATATCTACGCTGTGGCCTTTCTGGATCTGGGATACGCGGGAAAAGAATTTCGATATTCCGAAGCTCTGCGCAGCTTCGGGATAGGAATGCACCTGAAAATTCCTGTGATCGGAGTTTTTAGATTCGATTTTGCATATGCAAATGAAAAGTGGAACTGGAGTTTTGGATTTGGGGTGATGTTCTGAATGAAAAAGTTGAAACGCAGAGGCGAACTGTTCCTCCTGCTAGGGCTTCTGATCATAGTGGGGGTGTGGATCTATATACAACGTGTAGAATTCCTTGCAGATCTACGTTACGCCCTTACACACCCTTATGTGACCCTGCTCATATTTCTGATCACCTATCTCGCAGACAGGATGACGATTGCTTACGGGGATTTCAAACTCGTTACCAACGTGGTTGGAGTCATGTCAGCCGTCATGTTCCTGGGATGGCGTATTGCCTCCCTCTTCCCCGTTGTGGTGTTCCTAAGACCAAAGCAGACCGAGGCGGAGGACATCGCAGGTAAGCTCAGAATATTTTCACGTTACGTTTTCACGTATTACGTAGCGGGAGTGTTCATGAGTCTGGTTCCACACAACATGATATGGTTGCGAATAATAGTGTATCTAGTCGTTGCCAAGCTGGTGAACTATTTGCTGGTAGATTTCATGGTGTATGGTAGACCGCCGAACAAACTCCTGCTCGGTGAATTCGCATTCTTTCTGGGGCTCACTCCTTCCTTCATTGCCATAGGTTATGCAACGAACCTCACCTTGAAGACGATCTATCTCTCCCTTCCCATGATAACTCTGATTGCCAGTAATCAGACTCTAAGGGCGATGATGCTGGCCTGGAAAGAACGCGAAGATAGAAAGAGACTGGAAAAGGTGAACAACCAGTTGATGAACCTCCTCTCTATGATGCGATTCATCAGGGCCACCGTCTCACCGGAAAAAGTTTTGAAAGATATAGCCACGGTTATGGGCAAAGGTTTTGGATACAAATACGTTCTGGTGAACCTTTTCGACAGAAACTCGGGCCTAGTGGAAAGACTCGCATATTATGGTATGTCGGAAGAAGATTTCAAACGTTTGAAAGAGAATCCACCGACCATTGAGGAAGTTATCGCACTCTTCGAAGATAAGTTCAAGGTGAGCAAATCCTACTTCATACCGGAAGGTGAGCTCCCACTCGACGAATCCAAAGTCTTCTTCGGAGAATACGACACACCAACTGACGAAACCAACTGGCATCCAGGGGATATGTTCCTGGTTCCCATATACGATCTGGATGAGAACATAATAGGTTACATTTCTCTTGATGGGCCACTCAGTGGAAAACGCCCCATAATAGAGGATATCAGGTTCATAGAGATAGTTGCTGAAATAACGGGAAGAGTCATACAGGATTCTTTCAAATATCTGGAAACCCTGGAAAGCTCTTTCCTTGATGCGATGACCGGTCTGCTCAACCACGCGACTTTCTATACGCGCCTGGATTCTTTCATAAAGCTTGAAAAACACTTTTCCATAGCCATGATGGATATGGACGATTTCAAAAGGATCAACGATCAGTACGGTCACAGGGTGGGTGACAGTGTGCTTCGCGCTTTGGCCGATTTCTTGAAGGCCAGTTTCAGAAGTGACGACGTTGTCGCCAGATACGGTGGCGACGAATTCTCGGTGATCCTACCGGGTGTGGGAGCAGAAAAAGCCAAGAATATTCTGGAGAGGGTAATAAAAGGTGTGGCGGAACTCAAACCTTTAGGCATAAAGACCAGCATAAGTGCGGGCATAAGCCACTTTCCTTCGGATGCCACGACTTCGAATGAACTCGTGGAAAAAGCTGACATGGCACTTTACAGAGCGAAAAGGATGGGAAAAGGGCAGGTTGTACTGTATAGAGAACTGGAAAGTGTTGGGGAGTGAGAATCAGATGCTGGTGTTGCAAACGGTGAACGAGATGAAGGAATACGCACGAAAGGCGAGAAAAGAAGGCAAAAAAATAGGTTTTGTACCAACCATGGGTTACCTTCACGATGGGCATCTCTCCCTCGTTAGAAAAGCGAGAGATGAAAATGACCTCGTGGTGGTAAGCATATTCGTGAATCCCACGCAGTTTGGTCCAAACGAAGACTACGATCGATATCCCCGGGATCTCAAAAGAGACCTGAAGATCTTGAAAGAAGAAAAAGTGGATGTCGCTTTCGTACCGTCAGTTGGAGAAATGTATCCTGCAGGTTACTCAACCTATGTCTATGTCGAGAGACTCTCCAGCATTCTGTGTGGACGCTCTCGTCCTGGACATTTTAGAGGTGTGGCAACGATTGTACTGAAACTTTTCAATATAGTGATGCCCACCAGAGCGTATTTCGGTCAAAAAGACGCACAGCAATTCCGGATAATAAGAAAGATGGTAGAAGATCTTAACCTGGATGTGGAGCTGGTGGAATGCCCTATAATACGTGA
Organism: Thermotogae bacterium; assembly: GCA_021161835.1. Lineage (GTDB taxonomy): Bacteria > Thermotogota > Thermotogae > UBA12178 > UBA12178 > JAGGZV01. Next base: position 52,530 of record JAGGZV010000037.1, read on the forward strand.
AGAAGATGGTCTGGCCATGAGTTCTCGCAACCTATATCTGTCACCCGAGGAAAGGAAACAGGCCGTGGCTCTTTACGAATCTTTGAAACTGGCACAGGAACTCTACGATTCCGGTGAAAGGAATGTGAATAAGATCAAGAATGCGATGCGTTGTAAGATTGCCGAGTATCCGCTGGTAAGAATCGATTACATAGAAGTGGTTACGGAAGACACTCTTGAAAGTGTGGAACATATGGAGGAAAACAGAGAATACATTGTAGCCGTTGCCGCCTACTTGGGAAAAGCCAGATTGATCGACAACATCATTCTGGGGAGGCAACGGAAATCTTGATCCTTTCCCTGAGTGCCGAAAACTTCGGTATTTTTGGCGAACTTCATGTGGAATTCTCGAAGGGTCTGAATGTCATCACAGGCTCTTCAGGAGCAGGCAAATCCATGTTACTCGAACTCATTCTCCTGCTCTGTGGAGCCAGAGCCAGTGTGCCTGTATTCACGGAAAGAGCCTACGCTGAAATGTTGCTGGATACAGGGAAAGAAGAACCACTCATAGTCAGCCTGCGATCTCTGAGGGGAAGATTGAACTATCGATTGAACGGTGAGAGTGTTCCGAGAACAACGGTATACAACACGTTGGAAGAACTTGTAGAGATACACAAACAAGGTGTTACGTGGACCCTCACACGCAGAAATGTTCAGAGCGGTTTCATAGATCGTCTGGTTCCCGAAGAGCTACTCAAAGAGTATTCGAAGATATACAGAGAATACAGAAAATACAGGGACATATTGAATACCATCGAGGATGTCAACGAGCTGGAAGTGAGGAGAGATTACCTCAAGAGTGAAACGAGAAAATTGAAAGAATTGCTGGAGAATATCGAAGATGAAGAAAGGTTTATGGACGAAGTGAAGACACAGGAAAATGCAGAGATGATTCGTGAAAATGCTCAGCAGCTGAAGGATGTACTTGAAAAGGGAAAGGAAAATCTTGTGGAAGCCTTCGGCATAGCCGAAAATATGGAAAGATTGGGTATACGTACTTTCAAGGAAATGATACAGGATATCCTGGAAACCACGAACGAACTCATCAGGATGGCGGATGAAAAAATGATGGAAATGGATACGATGGATGCAGATACACTGGAACACCTCAGGAAACTCTCCGAGCTTCTGAGATGGGCAAAGTACAAATATGGGCCAGCTCTAGAGGAAATCAGGAAAAACTACTCCATCATGGAAAAAGAAATCCAGGAAATCGATGAAAAATTGAAACTGGTGGAAAGAGCCAGGAATGAGATTATTGAAGTGCGTATGAGATTGAAAGAGGTGGGAGAAAAGTTAGAATCTCTTCGCGCAGATGCCGCCGAACGGATAGAGAGCAAAGTGAAGGAACATCTGAAAGAGCTGGGAATGAAGGGTGCTGAAATAGAATTCATCTTCACCGAACGTGACGAACCTGGAGTTCACGGCTTAAAAGATGTGGTACTGAATGTACGCACTATTGAAGATGCGCCCTTTGCGCCCATTGAAGAGGTGGCATCGGGTGGTGAGCTTTCCAGAATATATCTTGCACTGAATTTGACAACTCAAACCAGAAATAAAATCCTTATCTTCGACGAGGTGGAAAGTGGTTTGGGACAACGATATGCCAATGTACTCGCACGTTTTATGAAAAGACTGGCACGTGATAATCAGGTTATACTGATAACCCACCTGCCCGAGATGGCGATGGCAGCAGAAAACCACATAGTAGTGAGGAAGGAAGGGAGCCACGCCAGGGTCGAGAAAGTTGAAGGTGAAGAGAAGATCCACGAATTAGTCCAGATGTACGGTGGAGGTGTATCACCCGAAGTGGTGAGAAAGGAGTACAGAAAATGGAAAGACACGAAGTGATACAGAAGATAGTTGATGAACTCGGAGAAAAGGCCATACCCAGATTGGTAGATATGCTGAAAAAGGAAGAGGATCCCGAGTTATGGGAACTGGTGTGCGATGCGCTGGCAGTGTTGGGAAATAAAGGTATGGAAGCGCTGTACAGCGTGTTCATGGAAGCCATCACCCCCCATCCCATACCCAACGATCCCTTTCCACTTGTAATAGCAGGAATTCTGGCAGAACACAAGTACAAAAAAATCGAAAAACATCTACCTCTTCTCATGGAATATTACGATGAACTGGGGCAGCTGTTGATATACGACATGATGGTAGAACTGGGGAAATACCATGAAAAGCTCCCTGAAATCATCGCATATCATTTGCTGGATGAAGAAAGCGATCGGGAAGTGGTGGAAATTTCGGCGATGATACTAGGCAAGATGGCAACGGAAGAAAGTTTGCAGATCCTTCTGAATGCATACGAAAAGATCGAGGATCATTCCATCCGTGCTATCATAGTGGAGGCAATATACAAATCTCTGGTGGAAAATCCCGCTCTCGAAAGCAGACTTCGCGATCACAACAGGAGTGAGGAAGTGCTCGAGAAAATGAGAATCTTCCTCGATACTTCCTCCTCTTAATTCCCCAATTGCCCACGTATTTGTTTCGTTCCTTGAACAAAATGTCTCTTCGTGGTGTCTGAATAAGGTACGCAAATAACGAGAATGGTGATATGAGCATACCCAGATGTGGAGGTGGTGCTATGAAAAGAGTTGTTTTGTTCGGTATTTTGGTGGTGCTAACATCAATCGCTGTATTTGCCCTGGAAGTCGGAGCAATGGGTGGTATGGAAATGGGAGGACGCAACAGACCCTTCATCGGTGCGAAGCTTGGACTTTCAACTGATTCTGGTTTGGGGTTGTCGCTGGAAGCATATCTCCCTGTAAGTTCCTTTGCAACAGCACAGGAAGAGATCGAAGAGGCGCGTTTCGTTGAAGTGGATCCCTTCCTGCTGTTCACCCTCCCCATAGGCACATCCAGGATCTACGCAGGTGTGGCCCCCATACTGATATACGACATGGAAACAGGTGATGCAGGACTCTACTCGGACAGGATCGTGCACGCGAAGGTGGGTGTCTCATCCGGCAGCCTGATAAGGTTCTTCATCGAGGTCATGAGTTCCTTCACCTACGATCCGGAAATTATGTCGCTGGGGATTTACACCATCAACGTTGGTGCAGCGTTGGGACTATGAGGAAAAGGAGGTGAACAAGGATGAAAAAGAATGTACTCACGAAGCTCTGTCTTCTCTCCCTTTTACTGGTGGTGATAGTTGCGTGCACACAGATCCCCACAATACCCGGCGTTGTTCCACCAGATCCGTCTGACACTATAAAACCGTCGAGCTGGGGTAACACCATTCGAATCTACGGTGCAGTGGACAAAGAACCCTTTTTAACCCCTCTGGCCATACCGGATGTGGTGAAGATAAAACTCAACATACCCAGCTACGCTAAAGAAGAGCTCTCGGAGGATAACTTCCTGGTTTTCGAAGACGATAAAGCACAGGGATTCCTGTTATTCAAAGAAAGCAGTGTCCGATCCTTCGATAAGGTGGATATAGCGCTGATAGTCGATGTTACGGGAAGCATGGGTGACGAGATAGCGGGAGTTAAAAGCAGTATATCCAATTTCATAAACGATCTCACGAGCATGGGTATAGATGTGAGGGTGGGGATAATGCCATATGGAGACTACGCACCGGCGAGTCCCACAACGGACGATGAAGTAGGATTCGATCCCCCATTTCTCGACCTATCCGATCTCACCGCCGCCGCTTCGTATGCCAATCAGTTGGACCTTGGATATGGCGGAGACGGTCCTGAAAACGCGTACGGGGCCATAATGAAAGCCTGGGAAGAAATGTCATGGAGAGACGACGCGAGAAAGATCTTCATATTGATAACAGATGCGGTTTCACATTACAGGGGTGACGGAGCGTATCAACCTTTCGAACCTCAGTACACCAAAGAAGAAGTTATAGATGCTCTGAGTACACATGCCACCCTTCACATAGTTGCCTCTGTAGGATGGTACTATTCCGAGAGTGACACCGATTTCTCCAATCCAAATGATCCGCGAGAAATAGCGATTCAAACAGGAGGATATGTCATCTACTTCAATCCTGGTGAAACCTTCGATCTCACAGCGCTTGGTATAACTGAAGCAATAACATCTTCCTGGATCGTCGCATTCGAAAGTGACTCGCCAGCAGCAACACATACTATAGAGATCTTCTTCGAAGCATCCGATGGTAATCAGGGATACCTGAAACTCGCAGGAATCGAATACTGAGAATAGAAAGTGACGCGCTCAGCCAGTCGGTGAAGCCGGCTGGCTTTCTTCCATTTTTTCCCGCATCGCTTCTATACGCCGAACGAATCTATCTGATATATCGTGATTAAGAATCCTTCCAACGTCTTCTGTTTTCAACTCTTTAGAAGCTTTCAACGCAGTAAGTAGATCGGCGAACACACCGAGTTCGACAGCATAATATCTTTTGCCAGATGGGGCAGTGTAGGAATAGACAAATGCAGGTAGATCGTTCATCCGCAGCAGTTTCACCTTGTTGTAGGCATGTTCGAAATCCAGATAGGCCAGCAACTGTATGGAGTAGAAGTGTGTTATGGCACTGGTGCTCAAATCGCTGGGTTCCACGAACCTTATGAAAACATACGTATTCGTGGAGTATTCGTCTATAAGATACTGTGGAGAGGCTTCGAGAGCAAGGTACACCACGTCGGGACTCGCTTCAACGGAAAGAAGAAATGTGTCCGAGCTGCTCACGGATATCTTCATGTGTTCCACCAGAAAGGAAAAATCGGGGCTTTCCACTTCCACATACCTGGAAAGATCGACTGTAGCTCCCTCCAGCGTTATTCCAGCTGACGGCACCGGAGGAAGGAAAACCTTCTCCTCGGTGGTCGATGTGGACACACGAGAACCTTCAGAACGCTTTACCACGACGGGTCTTCCACCAGTCTTTATCTCCTCTATCTTCAACTCGTATTCCTTTATTGTCAATTTCAGGATCACCGTGTAGGCACCCAATCCCATGACGATTATACTCAGTATCACTATTATGATGACCAATATTCTTGCCTGAAGTTGTGTAAGAGTCACCTTTTTCATCCCATCAGGGTTATCCCCCTTTCCATTGCATCTATGAGAAGCTCTCTGAACGTATGAGGCTCCATCTTCAGAGATGTCATACTTCCAATGCCTGTGAGGACGGATATCTTCACACCCTCGGATCTTCGTTCGAAAACTTCTATGAGATGGCTGTAATCCAGCGGGATACGTTTATCGACTCTCAACCTCGCGAGGATTTCCCTGATTCTGGTATAATCTTTCAAAGAGAGATATCCTCCTTTGTAAGCCATCTCAAGCTCCACCACAGCTGCTATGGTGTATGCAATGGGATAATCCATTCTCAAACCTGTGGATTCTTGCACGTAACCCACCAGATTCTCCCCCAGGGGTAACGGAGCATTGCATGCATGAGCTGTGGCTCTGAGTTTGAAAACGGACCACACCATATCCTCGAGGGGCATGGAGAAGAGGTTCTTCTTCATGTAATCGAACAATGCAGAATCGTAACTGGCTGCATTGCAAATCGCTATGGTCATGGCACCGTACACGTTACGCTTATCTTCCGTAGAACTCAAAGTCGGGTCTATCAGTATCGAAGTCGGTACCCCTTCCACATAAACTCTGTCTTTTTTCCAATCGAAATTCAAAAAGAACTTGTTCTGGAAGAACCCCATCATCATCGAAGAAAGTGTTGAAGGTATCACCATGAGGAGTTTGTTCGACTGCGTGGTGGTTACGGCGTAACCCACCGTGTCTATGACAGCGCCTCCACCTATCACCACAAATTCCTCAACCTTTGTAGCATGTTCGTCGATGATGGGATAGAGTTCCACCGCCGTTCCCACAGATTTAGATATCTCTCCCCCGTACACCGGATGATGTGGAAAATCTCTGATGAGCTTGTCCCAGTAGAGCTTTATTTTGGTATCAACGAAGATGAATTTACCGTGAAACAACTCTTTCCTGCGTTCCAGCAGTACTCCTGGTTCCAGCTTTATTATGCTCTTCATCTCCTTCTCCCAGCTGTAGGAAAGAGTCCTTTCCTTCAATCGAACGCCTCCTCCACATAGTGTTTCAACAACTTCACAGTATTCAGAACATCGCTTTCACTCACCACTTCATGGGGCGAATGAACATACCTGGTGGGTATGGATACCGTGGCGCTGGGGATGCCAGATCTCGTCCTCTGATAAGCTGCTGCGTTGGTTCCACCGAGTATCAACACCTCCATTTGGTGAGGTATACCATGCTTTTCTGCCACCTCGATGAGCCTGTCAACCACCTTTCTGTCGCTTATGGATGCTCGATCCATGACTTTTATAGCAGGACCAGCATCCAGCTTCATGGCCATTCGCTTGTTAGCCTTGGGTGTATCCACTGATGCCGTAACGTCCACCGCTATGGCTACATCGGGTTGCAGATCGTACGCCGCCACACTTGCACCCACCAATCCCGTCTCCTCCTGCATTGAAAATACACAGTATACCGTGTATCTGGGATCGACGAGTTCTCTCATGAGCTGGACCAGCACCGCACAACCTATCCTATCATCCATAGCCTTTGAAACATACCTACCAGCACTCTCACGGAACCGGGAATCGTAAACACCGAACGTGCCTATCTTGATACGTTCCATCAACTCTTCTTTCGAAGAAGCGCACACATCAACGTATATTTTATCGAAGCTCAGTTCTTTCAAATTTTTGTTGTATTCCTCGATGCTCTCCCCCTCAACTCCAACGATACCGTAAACAGGAGGATCAACCAGAAACCTTATCCCGGCTCCCAGCAGATACCGTGGACTCATACCACCAATAGGTTCCACTCTGAGGAAAGCTTCATCTATATGTGTCACCACAACACCTATCTCGTCCATGTGAGCGTCAAAGAGGATCTTTTTATTTTCTCTTCCATTTTTCCAGACAATGAGATTACCCACTTTGTCTACCCTGTACCCATCCACATGACCATCAAGCGATCGAAGGATCGCCTCCCTTATTTCTTCTTCTCTGCCGCTGGGACCCTCCACCTCGGTGAATTTTTTCACCAGATCTCTCAGTTTCTCCATGCTTTCTTCACCTCTCCTTCCATTACAAGTAGTTGCATGAGTTTCAACGTCTCATGGTAATCATCCTTTCTCATCAGCGAAACAGGTGAGTGGATGTATCTACATGGTATGGAAACCACACCGGCAGGCACACCGTACGCACTCCTTGCGAACCTGAAAGCGTCGGTTCCCCCCGCCGTTCTCCTCTTGTACTGGTAGCGTATACCAGCTTCTTCAGCTGTCTCCACTATGGTTTGAAAAACTCTGGGATCAACAACGTATCCCCTGTGTGCGAACGTCACAGCGGGACCATCACCCAGATGAGTTGCCCACCTGTACTCTTCCAGTTCCGGCACATCACCAGCTGTGGTGGTCTCGACCACTATCGCCACATCTGGTTTAACCTGCTCAACGACCACCGAGCTCCCTCTCAGCCCCGTTTCTTCCTGCACCAGAAAAGCGAAGATCGTATCATATGCTGGTTCACCTGAACTCAAAAGATCCATCAATATCGAACATCCTCCCCTGTCGTCGAAAGCCTTGCCGGAGAAATATTCTCCCTTCTCCTCAAAGGTGGTCGTGAAGTACACGTAATCTCCAAGTTTAACGTTTTCAGCGGCTTCGTCCTTATTTTTGAATCCGCAGAAGACCTTTACATCACGCCACGCTGGAAATTTATCTTCCATTTTCTTCTGCAGGTGTATGGGTTTGTAACCTATCACTCCATGCACATCCCCTATCCTGACTCTCTTTCCCAAGCACACCCTCACATCCAGACCTCCAACGGGTGCAACCCCAAGTGTTCCATCCTCGTTGATACGCACGACCATCATACCCACTTCATCCATGTGTGCGGCTATCAGGACTTTTTTATCTGACTCACGACCTTTCTTCAGAATCAAAAGATTGCCTACGTTGTCCACCCACATTTCATCAGCATATGATGCCATGTGGGACTTTATAAAATCTCTCACTTCCCCTTCATCGCCCGAGATACCAGATAATTCCGACAATTCTTTCAGATACACTGCCCGCCACCCCTTTCGAAATCCATGAAGAGTTCTACTATCAATCTTGCAGCCATTTCCACATCCCCGGGATCCACCACCTCCACAGGAGTGTGCATGTAGAGCAGTGGTACAGAAATCAGAAGAGTTTTGATGCCTCTTCCAACCAGCTGGACTTGATCCGTGTCGGTACCCGATCTACCGGGTACAGGTTCAACTTGGTAGGGTATGGAGAGCTTTTCTGCCACATCACATGCTCTTTGAAATAACGTCCTATCCACCGGTGCACCAACAGCTATGGCGGGGCCTTTGCCCAGCTCTATCCTGTTCATGCCGGTGTCCTCGTTGGCATGCGTCACATCCACAACGATGGCATAATCCGGCTCGAGTGCATACGCTGCCCCTCCGGCACCTGCCCCTCCCGTTTCCTCAGTCGTGTTGAAAACCACAGATACCCTGAAACCAAACCGCCTCTCTTTCAGATACTCACACACCTTAACCAGAACTGCACAGCTTGCCCTGTTGTCGAGTGCCTTACCCGATACGTACCCGCTTTTCAATTCGCATGGTTCCGCATCGACGATCACGGGATCTCCCACCCTGATTCTCTCCACACCATCCAGCACGTCCACAAAGAGCTCTTCGTACATGGGAACTTTGTCTCTTTTGTCTTTGTCGAGCAAGTGTGGCGCAACAGCACCGACTATTCCATCGACAACTCCGGAACGTGTATGTATACGCACTCTCTGAGATACGAGTATCTTGGGATCAACACCACCTACAGGAGTTATACGAACGAAGCCACCTTCCTCGAGCTTCGAAACGACCCCTCCTATTTCGTCCATATGAGCGAAGAGCGCCCAGTGTGGGGAACCATCGGGGTTTATCGTGGCCACAACGTTACCCAATACATCCCTCCTTACCCCATCGACCTCATCTGCCACCAATTGTTCGATCTCCCTAGCCACTTCCTCTTCGAACCCCGCTGGTCCAAAAGAAGTCGAGAGACGTTTCAAGATCTCCCTGGTTTCCATCATTCTTCACCTCTGTTCTCGAATCTGAGATTATCGAACGGCTCCACCACTATCCTTCCCGTTCTTACATGTGCAACGGAAGGAACGTTTGAAGATGGAGGTTCGTTCATCGTATAACCTCCTATCTGCACGAAAGAAGGTGAAAAATCCAGAGCAGCTATCAAAGCCGTTTCTCCTTCACGCAAGCCTGCCTTTACCGAACCCTTCAAACTACCGAATATCACAACACTCCCTCCCGCCATCACCTCCGCTCCCGGATGTACGTTGCCGAAAACCATTACACTGCCGTTATGAACGAGCAGCTGACCTGAACGCAGGTTTCTTTTCAAAACCTTCGTACCTTCCTGTTGCCTGGGAATCACACCGGTGAATTTTTTCCCGGTTGCGACACCGGTACCCTTCTTGGATTTGCTCAAACTGACTTCGTCAACCCGGATACCGAACCTTTGAAGAAGACTCACTATGCCTGGAAGATCGTTGCTATATTTCTCTCCTTCCGGGATCGAGAGCATCACTCTGTCACCCTCGGAGAAAAAACCCGACATACTCGAAATCAATCTCGAAATTTCCGTCTCAACATCCTCAAAATCTTCATATTCTTTTACAACAAGAACCAGACCCTCCTTAACCATTTTCAACTCCACCACATTTTTTCTATCTTTTTCTGACATACAGCATCCCTCCAAAACCCCTTGCATGAAAAATTCTACCACTCTTCAAAACTCAAACGTTTATCTGAAAAAAGCTCATCTACTCCTTCAACCTCAAGAGGCGTGGAACATGATATAATATATTCGGTTTGTCGGGGCGTAGCGCAGGTGGGAGCGCGCTTGCATGGGGCGCAAGAGGTCGCTGGTTCAAGTCCAGTCGCCCCGACCAATTAAAAAGGGGAGGTTTCTTCCTCCCCTTTTATTCTTTATATTCGAATGCGTATCCTTCCCTGTCCAGTAGATACACCGTGTCACCATCATGCGCCCCTGCATCTTTGAGTTTGTCAGAAACACCACACTTTTCCAGGATATCCATCACCCTTCTCAAGGAGTCCTGGAATTCCAGTCGATATTTGGATACAAGATACTCCACGATTTCTCCTTCTACAAGAAATTCGTTCTCCGATATCCTGCGCACCATGAGAGTGCTTCTATTCGGAAGCAATCTACGCATCGGCTTTGGAACACGGAAATGCATTTCCTTCTTTCGAGGAACTTCAGAAGTTTCAGGAACGAGTTCGAACATGGTGGAAACCAGTTTATCCAGATTCACGCGAGTTATAGCTGATATGGCTATGATCCGCCGACCGGTGTGAGTCTTCAGTCTTTCAACAAGTGATCGAATGGTGGCTTCATCAAGCAAATCGATCTTGTTCAGAATCACCACCTCAGGTTTCGTTACCAGATGCTCATCGAATTTGGATAGCTCGTCCCGCAGAATTCGCCAATCCGCTAATGGATCCGGGCGTGATGCGTCCAGAACATGGAACAGAGCGTGACATCTTTCAACGTGGCGCAGAAAAACATCACCCAATCCCCGACCTTCATGTGCACCTTCTATCAATCCAGGTACATCGGCAACCACGATGCTCCTTTTGATTCCTTTCACGACACCAAGATTTGGCACCAGAGTGGTGAAAGGATAGTCAGCTATTTTCGGTCTGGCATTACTTATCACTGAGATTATCGTGGATTTCCCAACGTTCGGGAATCCTACCAAACCAATATCTGCCAGAAGCTTGAGTTCCAGCTCTATGATCCTCTTTTCTCCAAACTCACCTTTTTCCGCTATCCTTGGAGCTCGAAGAGTGGGAGTGGCGAAGCTGGCGTTTCCCTTCCCACCGGCCCCTCCCACCGCCACACATACTATCTGCCCATCCTCTGTCAGATCGGCGATCGTTTCACCTGTTTCCGCATCCTTTACCAGCGTACCTACAGGTACATCTATGTACACGTCTTCACCATCCGCACCATGTCTTTTCTTACCCATTCCATGCTTGCCATTCCCTGCCTTCACTTTCTTCAACCTGTACAGATGAGAGAGGGTATTCACATGACGTGTGGCGCGTACAAACACATGCCCACCACGTCCACCATCTCCTCCGTCGGGACCGCCTTTTGGAACGTACTTTTCCCTTCTGAAACTGACAGCCCCATCGCCCCCGCGCCCTGCTTCTACACGCAATACCACTCTATCGATAAATTCAAGATCTTCACGCATCGTTATCACCTCAACTCCACGTCTTCTGGTGGAAGAGTACTCCTGGCCTGGCTGATGATCATCCTCAATCCCTTTCTTCTCACCACCACCGTGTTACCTTCAGGTGCTTCCAGCAACTCCTCAGGTTTCGGGATGCGCGAGTAATATCTTAACACCTCGGTTGGAGCTTCCTTTACCTTCACCAGCCTCCGCCTATCAGAAAAATCCATGAAAGCCACGCCTGTATCGGGAAATTCCCCTTCAACTCTGATGGAAATAGCACATTTTCCATCGCTGATGATAACCACATCTCCCACCTTGAAAGCACGGAAGGGAATGACACCCTTGCACATCCTGACGCTCAAAGTGCACAGATCGATGTCCCTGAATTTTTCAAGTTCCTCGGGTGGAGAGGGAAGAGACAATGGAAAACCCATGGTTTCACATTCCATGAACGCTCTCTCAAGTGTGTTTTCCACCTCAAATTCCCTCTTCTCTTCGGTGTTTTCCACAACGCCAAACAACTTCTCCTGAATGAACAACAAACTGCTGGATACTCCCGAGAACAACCTGTTCAATCTACTCAACGCTATCTTGCGACATGTTATGAATCCGTCGAGCAGTCCACTCTTTATGAGATTTTCCAGCACTTTGATGCTGACACCATGGTCTTTCAAACGCATGATCAGAGTCTCAAAATCATCACTTTCCTCCATCAATTCCGTTATTTTGTGAGCCAGCTGCGGACCAACACCTTTGACACATCCCAGAGGTATTGATACCACGTTCTCTTCATGCGGCATACCCACTTTTATACCCATGAAACGCATTTCGTTTATCGCGCGCCATATCTTGTTTGGTATACCTGTATGATACTTCATGAATTCTTCATAGAATATTTCAGGGTGATGGGCCTTCAAATAGCACGACCAGTAGGTTATCTTGGCATAGGCAACACTGTGAGATTTGTTGAAAGCATATCCCGCGAAATTGAACAGCGAATCGAACAGCATTCTGGCTGTTTCACTGGACATACCGTTTTTGACACATCCTTTGACGAACCGATCTTCCATCCTTGCCAGTAACGTTCTGTCCTTCTTGGAGATGGCTCTCCTGAAAACATCGGATTCTTCAGGTGACAACCCGCCCAGAGTGGAAGCTATACGCATGACCTGTTCCTGATACACAAGGGTTCCCCAGGTTTCCGATAGGATTTCCTCAAGTTTTGGATGAATATATTCTATTTTTCCGGAACGTTTATGGTTGAGGTAACTCTCGAAAATACCCGATTGCAGGGGACCAGGTCTGTTCAAAGCGATCAAGTCTGACAATTCCATCAAAGTGGTGGGTTTCAACTCCCTTGCCATCCTCGTCGCCATATTCGATTCCATCTGGAAGATACCACACGTCAATCCATCATGAAGAATTCTGAAAGCTTTAGAATCATTCAGAGGAATGGTTTCCAGCTTCACCCTCGATCTGCTCGCCACATCCTCAAGAAAAGACAGCGTTCTCAAACCCAGTATGTCCACCTTCACCATTCCCATTTCCTGAAGATCTTCCATGTCCAGAAGAACCGTACCATCCTCATCCAGCGGAAGTACCTCTCTCAAATCACCGCCGTACAACACCACACCGGCCGCATGTGTTGAACGATGGTGCGGAAGATCCAGGAGTACACGTGCACATTCCTGGGGAAGCGTACTCAATCCCAATCGCTGTATCTGGTTTCTCAACAGTCTTTCCTTCATTGTACCAAAAGTGACAATATTCGCAACGCTGTATTTACCGAATTTCGCTCTGAGCGCCTCTATAACATCCTGCCTCTTCCTGTCCTCCACATCTATGTCTATATCAGGTGGTTCGTTACGCGCAGGATTCACAAATCTTTCGAAAAGGAGCCCATATTCCAGAGGATCGACGTCGGTTATACCTAAAGCGAAACACACCAGGGAACCCACCGCTGAACCTCTGCCTGGTCCCGTACGTGCCCCAACTTCCCTGCACGTTCTGACCACCTCATATATCGTGGCTATATAATCGAGCATGCCCAGGCTGGAGAGCTGTTCTATCTCCATCTCCAGGCGCTCGAGATACCGCTTTTCTGTCCTGCGCGTCTTTTCGAGCCCTTCTAAACACCTGGATCGGATCTCTTCGGCGTTCATCGAGCATGGGAAAACGTGTGAAACTTTCAGTTCATAGTCTTCAACAGATTCCGCAATTTCGATGAGTCTGGTGAAAAGTCGACCATTGAAGAGTTTGAGATATTCCTCAGGTGAAGGAAGATGATGTGCAACGAAAGGCTCTCCGGATTCCCCCATCTTACCCAGTATCTCCAGACATCGCCTGTGAGATTTGTGAAGATACCTGACATGGATGACAGGAACGTCCTTCTCACCAATCTTGATCAAGTTTTCCGTCAGAGAATGAGATATGCCATTATGATATTTAAAAAGCTCGAACACACCTCTGGAGTTCCGGGGTATCAGAAACGTTTCACCATCCTGAAGCGCGATTATGGGTTTCAAACCATATTCACGCGCCATTCGAACGAATTTTACCCACGCAACAGGAGTGGGATCCAGAAGGAAGACCTTTTCATATCCCAGTTTCTTACATATGGGAAGGGCTTCTTCAAGCTTGCAAACCGAACAGAAGAGATCATACTCGCTGTGGACCCCAAAGAGAGGAGGTATTGTACTCACAATTCTTGGCTCCCAGAATGAGACTCTTCTTTCAAATATATTGTACCAGAAACGAAAGAAACTCGTTCAGTACCGTTCAACGAATCTGATAAAATTTGAGAAATATTCAGAAGGAGGGTGATAACTGGTGACCAAACTCAAGAAAGATCTTGAAAGCCAGAAAGCGGTTGTGCTGGAAACATTGCCACCTCGCGGACCGAAAAGAGTGAAATACATGGAGTTTGTACGCTCCATGTTGGACATAGAACTCACGTGCGTGGCCGTTACAGATATGCCGATGGCAAGGGTGAGGGTCTCACCCTGGGCCGTAGGGCACTTTCTGGAAAGCGAAGGAATAGAAACATTGGTACATTTCAGCAGGATTTCCAGAAACATATTGAGAACGGAAGGAGACCTCCTGGGTATGTGGATGCTGGGTATCAAAAACGTGCTGCTGCTGTCAGGGGACAATCCGCAAGAAGGAGATTACAGAAATTGCAGCAAAATCGAAGATGTGAATACCACGGAACTTATAAAACTAGTGAAGCTACTGAACCAGGGAACCGATCCGGCGGGGAACAAACTCAACTCTTCTACGGGATTCTGTGTCGGAGGGGTGTTCAATCACAGAAACGAAGCAGAGATAGAAAGAACACGCGAAAAATTGGAAGCTGGTGTGGATTTTCTGGTATCGCAACCCGTGTTCGATCCTACGAGTCTTGAAAAATTCTACAGTCAGCTGGGAAAGAAAGCGCATGTACTCGCCTCCATTGCAATGTTCAAGAATGCCAGACAGCTGAAATATTTCTCCAGCGTGCCTGGCATCGAAATACCTTCAAAATTACTTTCTTCCATAGAAAAAGGCGATAACTATGTCCGGGAGTATTCTGTTGAATATGCCCTGTCAGTAGTGGAAAAGCTGAAAACCTTTGTGGACGGTATCTACATCGTTGGCATAGTTCGTGATCACGACTTCATAGCCAGGGTAGCACAGGTCTTCAGATCATAATATGGCGAGATAGCGTGCCACTTCCCAATCGGTTACAGCTATGGAGAAGGCTTTCCACTCCTTCTCTTTCATTTCTATGAACTTTTCAAATATGTGATCACCCAGCGTCTTCCTCACCAATTCGCTCTCTCTGGCTATCTCTATGGCTTCCTTCAAAGAACCAGGTAGAGATTCGATATTGTGCTGGGCCTTTTCCAACTCGTCCATTTCAAAGATGTTGGCATCTACGGGATTGGGTGGCATTATCTTCTTCTCTATTCCCTCCAGACCCGCCGCCAGCATAACGGCGAGGGCGAGATACGCATTACATGTTGGATCTGGACTCCTGTATTCTATTCTGGTTCCCTTACCACGGGCTGCCGGCACTCTTACGAGAGCGGATCTGTTCTTGGCGGACCATGCAATGTTAACGGGTGCCTCGTAACCGGGGACAAGCCTTTTGTAGCTGTTCACCGTTGGATTGGTTATCAGCGTTATCTCTTTGGCATGTTTTATTATTCCACCTATGAAGTACAGACAGTTTTCACTGAGCTGCTGAGGCCCATCAGGATCGTAGAAAGCATTTTCTTCGCCTCTGAAAAGGCTCATGTGTGTGTGCATCCCGGAACCGTTGACACCGAAGAAAGGCTTCGGCATGAAGGTGGCATGTAGACCATGCATCAGCGCTACGGTTTTCACCACGAATTTGAAGGTCTGAATGTTGTCTGCTGTTCTGAGAATGTTGTCGTATCTGAAATCTATTTCGTGCTGAGAGGGAGCAACTTCATGATGGGAAGTTTCGACATCGAGTCCCATCTTTTCCAGAGCAAGTACGATATCCTTCCTGGTTTCCTCCCCTCTATCTACTGGCAACAGATCGAAATATCCCCCTTCATCCATGAACTCAAGCAGAGGTGCCTGATCTTCGGCTCTGGGTAGAAGAAAAAACTCCGGTTCGGGACCAGCGAATGCAGTGAAGCCCATTTCCTCAGCTCTCTCCACCACCAGCTTTAGCCTGTACCGCGGATCTCCATCGAAAGGTTTTCTCTCACCGGTGTATACATCACATATCAACCGGGCGCTCTTCTTTTCACCCTGACTCCAGGGCAAGATCGCAAAAGTGGAGGGATCAGGATAAAGGTACATGTCAGATTCATGTATTCTGACGAATCCATCGATGGACGACCCATCGAACATGATGCCTCTATCGAGAACCTGTGGAAGTTCATCGGCTGGTATCTCGACGTTCTTCAATATCCCATTGATATCTGTGAACTGTAATCTGATGAACTTTATTCCTTCGCTCTCCACTACCTTTAAAACTTCCTCCTTGGTCACTTCACGACACCTCCCATACCCACGATATATAAAAAAGGCCGATGGTTCCTTCCATCGGCCTGTCCCATGTTAAAAACTAAACATCATGGCATGGAACAGGCCGACCCCGGCCAATTATTGTTAGCTGCATTTGCGGAGATAGAGTAACAATTGTACGCCTTCCAGATCTTCCTCATCCCGTCACCCCTGTCTTCAATTTTGTGTGCATTGTACCGGAATAAATTGAACACATTATCACCGCTCTTCTACATGTTTATTACTTCATGATCACTGTACAGTTATATCGTCCTCGTATGAGAGTTTCGTACCATCGGGAAAACGAACTTCAACTTGAAAATGGTATTTACCGATCTGGTAAAAGGTGATGGGCCGCCACTCTCTCGAATCGAACACAGAGCGTTTCTCGTACTCCAGCAAAAGCAATCTTCCAGGGGACTTCTCTCTCTGAATTAAAGGCACCCCACCCTGACTTATTATGAGCTGAACGTTCGAAATTTCCAAAAACCTCTTCTCATTTTTTCCGTTGACAACGTAGACGATTATGTCCACAGGCACCCCAACACCCACAAATTTGGGCATTTCCACGAAGAGCGAGAGTTTTTTGTAATCCGTCTCCATGGACTTCACAACATAAAAGGCCGTTTTATTCTCCTGAATTCTATCGTCACCCTGCACCTTCATATTCACAACATAAAATCCTGTTTTGGAAGGCTTATAAACCACACCCGTTGGCAACATTTCATCGTACGTGGGAGGAACACGGGCATCTTTCAGGACAGAAGTATAGGTTTCGATGGGTTTACCCCGAACATCCAGGATCTGAATCGTGAGCACGCTGTTTGAAAAATCCATCTCCTCAGAACTCCTGTTTTTCAGAAAAGCCATTATTTCAACCGGTTCACCCACCACATAGAAAGGATGCTTGACATACGGGATCACAGCTTGAATATGCTTGTACTCAACGATTTTCACGAGTATCAACGGCCTACCGTTTACCGAGAAAGAAGCTCTGATGTAGTACTTACCATCTGAAAGTTTCGAAAGCTCCACCTCTCTGAAAAGATCAAAAACCACTACCGATTCAAACGCCTGCAACGTTTTAGAAACCACACCAGGATGATCGAAGGAATACAGCACATTGTTTTGAGAATCGGTTACCTGGAATTTGAAGGAGGAAATGGACAATTCACGCTTCTCGTTACGCGTGTTGACTATCTTCACAATGGCCTTCAAAGGAGCGGGATATTCGTACGAATCATCGGTAAGTAGGGATATACTGTAACCATCTACGAATCTGTATACTCCGCTCTCAACGGGACGATTTCTCCCCACCAGAAAACCAAAGAACACTATGGCTACAACGAATATGTTCAGAAGTAGGAATCGCAAGCTCTTTCTTCTGTATGCATAACGTTCTTCATATTCTCGCCAGCTTCTTTCATCGTGCTCACGCCATTCCTCGGGTGATCTGCTCCTGTAAGCCCTTTGGGGAATTTCATCGCGCCTCGGCAACGCGCTTTACCTCCTCGAGGGAAGTGATCCCCTCCATCACTTTGAAAACTCCATCCTCATACATGGTCACCATACCTTCAGAACGGGCAACCTTCTCTATCTCACTCTCCGATGCTCCTGCAACTATCATTTCACGAATACGCTTTGAAACCATCAAAATCTCATGTATAGCTGTCCGACCCTTGTAACCCTCTCCATCGCAGCTTTCACATCCTTCACCTGCCACGTATTCCACCACTTCTCCCTTCCATCCCACCAACTCCGCGAGTTTATTCGCAACCTCTTTCACCTGATCACTTGCCTCCACCCTGACTCTGCACTCGTGACACAGTTTGCGCACCAATCTCTGACCCACAACACCCAGAAGCGATACGCTTATAAGATGAAGATCCACACCCATGTTCATCAATCTGGCTATGGCTGCCGGAGCGGTGTTGGTGTGAAGTGTACTGAGCACGAGATGCCCTGTCATGGAAGCTTCTATTGCTAACTGAGCCGTTTCTCTATCCCTGATTTCACCCACCATTATGATGTCAGGATCCTGTCTGAGAAAGGCGCGCAGATATCTTGCGAAGGTAAGGCCTATTTCTGGATTTACCTGGCATTGGGTAATACCATCCAGCGTATATTCCACCGGATCTTCGGCGGTGACTATGTTCTTGGTTATATCCTTCAATTCATTCAAAACTCCAACCAGTGTGGTGGATTTACCGCTTCCTGTTGGACCCGTGACGAGTATTATGCCGTATGGGTGAGAGATGAGCTCCCTTAATCTTCCATAGTTGTACTCACTGAGTCCCAGATCTTCAAGACGTCTATTCGCAGCGGAGACCTTCAATATTCTCATGACAACCTTCTCACCAAAGATCGAAGGCATGGTGGAAACGCGAAAATCGTACTGTTCACCCTCACGCCTCACATAAAATTTACCATCCTGGGGCAATCTACGCTCAGAAATATCGAGCTTCGAGAGTATCTTTATCCTGGACACAACAGCGCTGTGCAGGGATTTTGGAAAATCCGTCACCTTTCTCAACCTGCCATCTACCCTATATCGAACCCTCACCAAATGCTCCTGCGGTTCTATGTGTATATCACTGGCTCCCTGCTTCAAAGCTCCATCTATTATGAAGTTCACCACCTTCACCGCTGGTGACGACTCGGTGAGTTCCTCTTCCACCACTTCTTCGGTGGTTTGTTCAACGCTTCCCATTTCCAGCTCCAGCTCCGCCAGATCGGGTATTGCTCCACCTTCATACACACGCTTGAACAGCTCTTCAAAAGCTGGCTTTGAAACGAGCAATATCTTCGGTGCCTTTCCGGTGAGGAAGCGTATTTCCTCCTGCGCCGGGGCGACTCTCAACACGTCATCCGTTACTATGGAAAGGGTCCCATCCTCCTCGTATCCTATGGGAACTATGTGCAGCTTTTCTGCCTGCTGCTTCGAAATGCTCTTCACCACATCAGATGGAATCTGAGAAGGCACTTTATCCAGCACCGGTATTCCATACTGTTCACCCAAAGCCTTCACTATGTCGTCCCATGTTACCAACCCCAGATCCACAAGCACTTCTCCTAGAGGCTTCCTTTCTTCTCCTCTTTTGGAAAGGGCATATTTCAACTCTTCCGGAGTTATGAGTCCCTTTTCGATCAGGATATCTCCTATCCTTTTATATGTCTTGAACTTCGCCATCCTTATCCTCCAATCTATCTGGATCCATAAAATCTTCTTTCGATTCTTCTTCCACATTTTCCACATTCCAATTTATGAACTCGCCCAGCCCAAGCTTGAAAACCGTTGGTATTTCTTCTTCAGATGTGAGCCATGCCTCGCTGGGTTCATAACCGGTGGCTATGAGTGTAACCCTCATCTCATCTGGTGGTATGCTGTCATCGATTATGAGTCCAAATTTGACATCCACTTCATCGCTGCAACTTTGTCTTATAACCGATGCAGCGAGATGCATCTCCTTGAGCGTCACGTTCCTTGGAGCCGACACGTTCAATATGATGGCGGAAGCGTTCTCCACAGGATGTTCCAGAAGTTTGCTGTCCATGGCCCTCTTGGAAGCTTCATATGCCCTGTTTTCCTTCTTGCCTATTCCTATTCCCAACATTGCGGTGCCGGCATTTCTCATGACTGACTCTATATCCGCGAAATCGAGGTTTATGTAACCACGCTTGGTTATGAGCTCGGATATGCCTTTTATACCCTGATGAAGTGTCTCATCGGCTTTCAGGAACGCATCCACAACGGGCATATCTGTTTCCAGCTCAGCCAAAAGCTTGTTGTTGGAAATCTTTATCAGGGTGTCCACCTTTCCCTGCAAATTCCTTATACCTTCTATGGCTACTTTCCAGCGCGTATCTCCCTCAAAGTAGAAAGGGGTGGTAACGATCGCAACGGTTAAAATACCCATTTCCCGGGCCAGGCTCGCGATGACAGGAGCCGCTCCTGTACCTGTTCCACCACCTAAACCCGCAGTTATAAAGAGCATATCGGTATCTGCGAGTACATCCCGTATTTCTTCCTCACTCTCCAGAGCTGCTTTCTCACCTATATCGGGTCTGCCGCCAGCACCGAGACCTTTGGTGACGTCCTTTCCCAGCTGCAACTTGACCTCCGCTTTGGAAGCTTCAAGCACCTGCAGGTCCGTGTTGGCAGCCACGAACTGTACACCGTGTATTCCCATTTCTATCATTCTGTTGACGGCGTTGTTACCCGCACCACCTACCCCTATAACCTTTATTATCGGAGACCTGTTGGGAACCCGCCTTCCTTCCTTAAGAAGCTCGAAACCCATTTTCATCACTCCCAACCGAATAATTCCCTGAAGAAGTCCAGAATACTCGAACGCTTTTTCTTCCTGCGTTTCTCGGGGGTCGCCATCCCTGCTCTGGTTGGTACCGTGAGCGCACCTATAACCGCCGAGTAGGCGGAATTGTTGATCACCTCATCTGGACCTTCTATGGGTATGTGAGACCCCGTGTTGGCAGTCCCGATTCTAACAAAACTCTTGAATACGTCAGTCGCCGTATCGGTCAATCCCGGTAATTTCGCACCACCACCTGTTATCACCACGCTGGTTGGCACCCCTTCGCTGTATACTCTGCTCAACGATGAAAAAGCCTCCAATGCCACCCTGCGTGCCTTGTTCAGTATCTCACGCGTCCTGGCATATATTATTATCGCCAATTCTCTCAAAGTTGTTGCCCTTCTGGTACGACCATCCAGTGCATAATATTCCACTATCTCAGAAGGATCGGGAGGATTCATGGAAGCAAAACCCTTGCTCGTTATTATCCTTTCCGCCTCACTTATGGATGTATTCAAAACTCTCGAAACATCCTTTATTACGTACCTGAAACCTATGGGTACCGTTTCGTGAAAGACGGGGATGCTGTTGACAAATCCCAGAACGTTGACGAAGGAATGACCGAAATCCAAAACGAATACCCCTCTTTCTCTTTCGGCTTCCGTTGTAACCACATAACCGGCAGCAAGTGAGGGCACCACAAATTCATTGTCTACTGCGGGAAGGAACTCCGAAATCAACTGATTCATGGTGTTGAATCGGGAAGCTGAAACGGTGGCAGTGAAGGCCTCAACAGCAAGCTTTTTCGCCTCGAGTTCTAGAGGATTAACCACCACCTTCACATCGTCTATGACGTACTGCATGGGAAAGATGTGCAACATAAGTGTGGGATCCGTTTCGAAGGCACTTTCTTTCCCCAGATTGTTTAAAAGCTCCTCCTGAATCTCCTGGGTTATTTCCACAGGGTTTTCCGAGTCCAGAACCACCTCTTTCGTATCCATGGACACGGCATAAGAAGAATCACTGAAACAGATTCGAACTTTCTGATAGAAGTCACGACCCATTTCGTCTTCGAGCTCCATTATGACAGATTCTATGCTTTCTCTAAGAGCCACCACATCCTTCAAACCGCTCCAATCCATTCCCCGTGTCCTCACCATGGCGTATGCAACAACTTCATATCTATCTGCTATCCTCTGCACTGCCAACCCCTTTATTCCGTAAGTCCCCAGGTCCAATACCAGGATGTTCTCCTTTTTAGGCACCTTATCACCTCTCCTTCAGCACCTTACCATCACCGAAAATCCAGTATTTTTCCTTGATACCAGGTTCCAATATACAACGTTTGACAACTTCCGAATGTTCGAAAGCCACCTCCCATTCTGCAAAAGCCACTGTTTTTCCACCGGTAACGTATATCTTCCTGGCATTCAAATCCACATCTGAAACATGGGATAGAACATCTGAATACACGTTCAAAAATTTTTTCATATTATCCAGATCGTCTTTGGCAACTTTGTAGTAATCTTTTATCAAGTTCCATGTTACACCATGGAACACTACTTCGTCAACACCTATATTCATTTCTGTACCAACAACCCTGCCTTCCTCGTCTATCAGGAGATACACTCCATCCTGGTAAACGATGAAAGATCCCTGATTTTTACTATCAAAAAACGTGCCATATGTTTTGAATCCTTCAAATAACGAATACGTTCCCACCAGCAACAGAGTTATCATCAGTACACGTGTAACGTTCTGAAAGCGTACTGATTCATTCATATGTCCAGATTACTCACCTTCAATGCGTTCTGGATGATGAAAGTTCGTCGTTCGTCCACGTTGTCACCCATGAGTATGGAGAATATGAGATCTGCCTCTTCAGCATCTTCAACAGTTATTCTTATTAACTTGCGAGTTTCGGGGTTCATGGTGGTTTCCCATAGCTGCTGTGCGTTCATCTCCCCCAATCCTTTGTAACGCTGAAGTTCGAACTTTTGACCTTTCATACCCTTTCTGAATTCCTCAAGCTCCTCATCGCTGTACATGTACTTGACCTTACCATTGTAACGTGCAGCGTACAATGGAGGTACTGCACTGTACACCCTTCCTTCTTCTATAAGACCGCGCATATAGCGATAGAAGAGTGTTAAAAGGAGTGTACGTATATGAGCACCATCAACATCGGCATCGGTCATGATTATTATCTTTCCATAACGAAGCTTTGAAATATCGAAGTCATCGCCTACTCCCGTGCCTATGGCTACCAGTATATCACTTATCTGTTCGTTTTTCAGAAGTTTGTCCATACTCGCCTTTTCAACGTTGAGTATTTTCCCCCTTATAGGCAGGATAGCTTGAAAGTTTCTATCGCGTGCCTGTTTTGCCGATCCTCCCGCCGAATCTCCTTCGACTATGAACAACTCGCTGGTTTCCAGATCAGTGGATATACAATCGGCGAGTTTTCCAGGAAGTGTGGTGTTTTCGAGAGCAGATTTGCGTCTTACGAGTTCCCGAGCTTTCTTCGCTGCTATCCTTGCTCTCGCCGCCTGGACAGCTTTCTCGAGAATGGCTTTCACCACTTTTTCATTTCTATCGAAGTACCTTATCAGCTCCTCCCTGAAAACCTTTGAAACACCCTCGAAAACCTCCTCATTACCGAGCTTAGATTTCGTCTGACCCTCAAACTGTGGCTCCTTCACAAACACCGAGATCACCGCTATTAATCCTTCGCGTACGTCATCACCCTGAAGTGAAAATCCCTTTTCTCTGACGAGCTTGAGCTTCTTCAAGTACTCGTTCATCACTCTTGTGAGTACAGTTTTGAAGGCTGTTTCGTGAGTACCGCCCTCCACCGTGTTTATGTTGTTGACAAAGGATTTTATGAGGGAATTGTACTCGCTGGTGTACACCATAGCTATGTCAACCTTGATGTCATTCCAGCATCCTCCCACCCTTATAGGCTCATGGAAAATCCTCTTGCCCTTGGCCAGAAATTTCACGAATTCACTTATTCCTCCCCCATACTGGTGCTCCTTCCGTTCATCAAGACGCTCATCCACGAACACAATCTTCAAACCGGGATTCAGATAGGCCAGCTCACGAAATCTGGAATCCAGCACGGCATGATCGAACTCGAGGGTCGTGAAGATCTCAGGATCTGGTTTGAAGGAAACAAGTGTGCCAGAACCTTTGGCTTCTCCTATCACCTTCACTGGTGTAATAGGTACACCTCTCTCATAACGTTGATAGTAGATCTTTCCATCACGCTTCACACGTACTTCCAACCATTCGGAAAGGGCGTTCACCACGGAAACACCCACACCGTGCAAACCCCCGCTCACTTTGTAAGTATCGTGGGAAAATTTACCGCCCGCGTGTAACGTTGTCATCACTATTTCCAGTGCACTTCTTCCCTCATCGGGATGTATATCCACCGGTATTCCTCGCCCATCGTCTTCCACTTCCACCGAACCATCGGGATGGATGGTAATCTTTATATGTTCACAGTAACCAGCCATGGCTTCATCTATACTGTTATCCACCACTTCGTATATCAGATGATGCAGGCCACGCTTACCAGTGGAACCTATGTACATTCCGGGCCTCTTCCGTACAGCCTCCAAACCCTTGAGTATCTTTATACTACGCGCGTCGTAAACGCTACCGTCTCTCGACATAACCACTCCTCCTTCTCATCACGACCTTTTTCACGATGGGATATCCGAGCTTATCATTGATGGCATGTACTATTTCTCCGATGTGAAGGCGAAGCTCATGTAACCACATGGGATCAGAAACACCCACATACAGGACACCATGCACGAAATCTTCTATCCAGGAACATCTTGCCAGTGATTCACCAACAACGTTCTCCCACTCTTCCTCCAATGCCACCACCAGCATCCTGCTATAAAAATCGTCTTTCCTGGCAAGATCCAGCATTATCTCCCTCAAAGTTTCCACAACATCACTCCCAGTACTCATCCTTCGAGAATATTTCTTTGCGCATCACATCCATCAGGATCTTCGTGATCCCACCCACCGAGTCCTCTATCAATGTCCTCGTTTCCAGCCTTCTGACCGGAACTATTCCCGCACTCGTATGAGTGAGGAATATTTCATCACATTGAAACAATTCTCTGACCTCCACCTTCCGTTCGGACACCGGTATTTCAAGTTCTCTGGCAAAATCCATTACTATTTTGCGCGTTATCCCCGGAAGTATACCTGAATCCACATCAGGGGTGATGAGAGCACCACTCTTCACCAGGAATACATTGGAGAAGGTCCCCTCCGCAACACATCCATGTATGTTCAACATGATCACATCGTAATTGTCACCCTTGTGCTTTCTCGCAAGTATTATGTCGGGCCGTGAGAGAAACTTAACCTTGGGTGGACAGGATTCAACGGGCATTCTCCTGTATCTGGATATGCCAACTTTGACACCTTCCTCATGTATATAATCAGGAATACTGAAGGGTTCAGCCCATATGTAAACACCGGGGTTAACATCCAGTGTGAGAATTATCCGGAATCTGATCTCTTCATTCCTGGATTTGGGTACCTTCCCCATCCCCTCCTTTAGAATATCCCTCAATTCATCCACGTTAAAAGGTAGAGATATACCCACCTCGTGTGCAGACTCCATTAAACGCTCGTAATGCATTGTAAGAGCAAAAATATTGCCATTCCACGTACGAACAGTTTCAAATATCGCCTCGCCTCTCAACAGACCATCGTACTTATCCCGCTCAACCCACTTTCCATCCTGATATAGGTACACTCGAGAGTGTCGCCTCCTCTCCTCTCATAACAGATACGGCGAAACATTCCACGAATTCTCCTTCTTCTCTGCTTCCATTCAGTACATTGTGGATGTAGTATTCATCGTAACCACTGGATAAACCATTGGATACCTTTTCCACCAGCACCCGACGTTTAACACCATCGTGCTTCAGCAGGTACTCATGCATCGCCACCAGGGAAATTTCTTTCAGATGCCTGGCACGCTCTTTCTTCACCGCTCCGGATATTTGCGGTCGCATATCACAGGCCGGGGTTCCCCTGCGTGGCGAAAACCGGAACACGTGCACCCTAACCGGTTTGACTCTCCTCACCAGTTCCACGCTCTCCAGGAAATCGCTCTCACTTTCACCCGGAAAACCCACCATTATATCGAAGCTGAAAGAATACAGCGGATCGAATTTCCTCAGCCTTTCGAATATTTCCCAGAACCTTTCCACCCTGTAGCGCCTTCTCATGAGAGACAAAACGCTGTTGGAAGCGCTTTGCAGCGATATATGGAGATGCCTGCAAAACCTTTTTTCACGTATCACATCCAGTAGTTCCTCATCTATATCGTCTGGATTCAACGAACTCAACCGCACGCGGAAATCCCCTTCCATCTTTTCGACCACTTTCAAGAGATCAGAGAGCTTCAATCCCATATCCACTCCATATCTTCCCAAATTGACCCCCACAATCACTATTTCCCTATGCCCGGAATCCACCAATTTCCTGATCTCTTCTATCACCAATCCTACGGGCTTACTACGTACTCTGTTCCCTCTGGCCAGCCTGACAGCACAATATGTGCAATATCCATCACACCCATCTTCCACCTTTACCATGCCTCTCGTCCTGTTTCTCAATCTCTTCAGAAGACTCTCTCGCACAAAATCCTCACAGCTTAAATCTTTCTCGAATTTTATACCTTCGAATGGAACAGCATTCAACAATTCCACGATCTTCCTCTTTAAGGAGTTACCAGCCAGCAAATTGATCTCCACATCTTCCAGTTCCTGAGGATCGAAATCTACTGCACATCCTACAACCATCAGACGGGCATCGGGATTCTCCCTTCGTACATGCCTGATCTTCTGTTTCAACTTTCTGATGGCCTCACCGGTCACAGCACAGGAATTGAAAACAACAACATCAGCTTCACACGGTTTAACCACCGTGTGACCAGCATTCTCTACCAGCTGCTTCATCAATTCCTCCTCATACTGATTCACCTTGCAACCGAATGTCACAAAAGAGACCTTCATACTTCCCATCTCTTTTCCATGGCACCTCTAAGTATCTGCATACGCGTCACGAAACCCACCAGTCTCCCATAAGAATCTACAACAGGAATCGATTTCATTCGGCGCCTTATAAGCAGATCAGCAGCGTGCATGAGAGAGTCGTCTTCCCTCACCGTTATAGGTGGGGTCGACATGAACTCGGATACTTTTCTATCCTTTATTCTGGCAAACCTGGAGACTAGTTGATGAGTATCGGGCAAGAATGATGTAGACTGAAGCAACGAAAAATAGCTTGGAACAGTAGCGTTTATTATATCACTCTCGCTTATAAAACCTATGACCACCATATCTTCATCAACTACCGGCAACCCTGATCGCAATTGTTTTGCGCACATGATCACGAAATTTTCCACCGTCTCGTCCTCGAACACGGCGGATATATCCCTTATTATCACATCACGAACCTTCACGTTACCACCCCATCATTCGATTCTTTCTATATCGAAGGATTGAAGTTCTCTCTCCATGTCTTCAATGGATAATTCCGACTTTCGTAAATGTCGTATTTCGGCAATCGCGGCTGCCATCCCATATTTCAACACCTCGTAATATGAAAGGCCCTTCAACACCGCATACACCATTCCCGCAACAAAGGCATCACCTGTTCCAAGAAGGTGTGAAACCTCAACATGATCTTTTATGGTGAACTTCCACACTCCCTCTTCTGTAGCCACAACATCGCTCACTATCTTATACGATAGAACTACGGCCTTCGCTCCCAGCCGTCTTATCTCCTTGGCCAGTTCGACGTAATCCTGTAACTCTTTCAACTCATGCCCCAACACACGCTTTTCTCTTCGAAGATCTGCTCTCACCACCTGAGGACAATCCTCCTGCAGAACCCTGTCGAAAAATGGTCCTATACTTTCCATGAAAACTACTTTTCCTTTGGATTTGGCTGCTCCCACCAGTTTCAAGCAATAGCCCTCATCCACACCTGGGGGAGCACTCCCCGAAATCACCACCATTTCAACACGTGGGAGTGTCATAAGGTATCGTCTGTAAAATATCTCCAATTCCCTTTCACTCACCAGCGGACCAGGGGAGTTTATTTCCGTTATGGTGTCGTTCATGGGATCGATAACCGTAATATTTTCCCGCGTTTCACCATCCGTGTAAACGAAGTTCAAAGTTATATCGGGATGTAACCTCCGCAACTCCTCTTCTACTATTCGCCCCACATAACCCGCCAGTATTCCCATCGCAACGTTGGATATTCCCATGGAATCCAGAATCATGGAAACGTTTATACCCTTGCCACCTGGTGTCATCACCGAATCCGATGGATTCCTCAACCTGTGAAGGCTGTTGATCGTGAAATTGGGAAGGATCAATTCTCGATCCAAAGCAGGATTAAGGGTTACCGTAAGCACCCTCATGAACGTCTTCACTCCCTTTACTAGTTTCACAACATCACATATTTCACGGGATCGCCATCAAAAACAATTTTACCATTTTCAAAAATTATGATCAAATCGGCAAGCGGAAGAAATCTGCGTATGGTCTTCGTACCGATCACGAGGACTCTTTCGTCCTTGAACCGTTCCAGAATACCTGCGAACCTCTCGAAAGCCTTCTCACCCAATCCATCTAGAATCTCGTTCACGGCCACCAGACTGCGGGATCTCACAAAACCGGTAAGGATCATCAGAAGTATTACATCATCCAGAGGGAAGGATTTAAGAAGACAGAAGGGATGTTCAAATAGATATGTGAGTTCCATGAGCGCCACGATCTCGAAATACTCGGACAGAAAGTCCCTCGCCTCTTTCCTGAATATCAGCTTTATCAAATCCCCAGGAGTAAGCATCTCCGAGGATTTGAGGATATTCCTATCCATCACCACTATATCAGGCGTTGAAACACCCGCTTTTTCACTTTCACGTCTCTCAAAAATAATTTGCCCTTTGAAATGTACATGTGGAGAGGGAAAGCCATTCATGGACCTGAAGATATCGAAGAAAGCTTCCCGTTCTGCATGTGTTGATGCACCAACAATAGTAACACAACCCTCTTGAATCTCACAGTTCAGAGATTCAAGAATCACCCGCCTATTGAAAAGCACACTAACATCATTCAGCTTTATCAGATTTTTCCGGTTCCTCACGAATCACTCCCTTCTCTTCCAGCTCACCCTTCTCACCTTCACCTTCTATGAACCGTAATCTCTTTATTATTTCATTTTCCGCCTTTTTATCTCCACTCCTTAGTTTCTTCAGAAGCTCTATTTGTGACGCTATGCGCATGTTCCATGGTGAATACTTCTCCTCCTTCAAAAATTTTCCCCCTTTCCCTTTGATTGCATGTAAATTATCCCCTCTCATTATTAATACCCCTTTAGATGTGTTTTTCGTTTATGCATCTTCTAGATGACATCAAGCGAGCGACTGGAACATCGATGTATAATATGAGTGAGTTCCAGAAATCGGTACGTCATCCTGAAGAATACAATTCACACCTATCATTATTCATTCCACGGACGTCGCAAAATTGTCCGTATTTATTTCTCATGCTTTGAACACCGGGTTCAGGGATGAAGACGTTTACATAACGGGACTATGTCACGATATAGGGTTTTTAATATATGGAGAATCGTTCAGATATCCTGAATTCATTCAGAATTTAGAGTATCATGTATCGAGCGAAGGTGTTCTTTCTTTCGACATATTCTACACTGTGGATAGATTCGACAGGAATTGCCAGCATGTTTTGATATCCTCGAAGATTCTGGAATACATGGGCATAGTACCAGCGTACTGCTCACGTGCCATCCTTTACCATCACAGCACAACCTTTCCGGCTCACGAAGACGAAAAAACAGTATTGATGGCCAACATAATAAGGCTCGCCGATCATATATCCGGAACGATCAGATCGGCCAGAAAACTTGAAGAAGCGGTGGAACAGGTGAGAATTAGTGTTGAAAAAGAGGACTTCCCACCGGCACTTCTAAAAACAGGCAAAGATCTCGTGAACGATCCAATAATCTTTTCAAGCGTTTTCAACGAAGAAAGTGGAGTGGACAAATTCATGGAAAGCATGCTGGTTGATGTGAAAACTTTCACCAGAACAGCGCAGATCATCTCGCTAATGCTCGATTACAGGAGTGTCTACACTCGTAAACACTCACTGGGCGTAGCAAAACTCAGTGAAAATCTTGCACGAGAGTTACTCACAGAAACCGACGCTGTTTTAATGTATTTATCCGGCATCATGCATGACTTTGGCAAGATAAGAACCCCCCTTCACATTCTCCATAAACCGGGAGCTCTATCTCCTGGAGAAATGTTTGTCATGAAGCTCCACGTTGTCGATGCCATGAAACTCCTTACTTCACCACGACTGACCTTTCCCCTTCGAATGGCCGTGATGCATCATGAACGACTGGATGGAAGTGGTTACCCCAAAGGTTTGAAGGCAAAGGATATACCCTTCCAGGCAAGGATACTTCAAGTGGCTGACGTTTACACGGCGCTGGCAGAAGATAGACCCTATAGAAAAAGTCTTGAACCCACCCGGGCATTGAAGATCGTTGAAAACATGGTCCGAGCGAACCAGCTGGATGGTATCATCTACGAAAAGCTACGAGAATTCGTGAAAAACGGTTATCACCTCACCGGTTACGAAGATCTGATCGAGATGATAACTCAAAAATACACATATGATGGAGTATAATTTCCCTGGTAAAACCCGGAAAGTCTAATTCATTGGAATGGGGGCAAACCATGAAAATTGTAAAGTCCTGGGTTTTACAAATATTCATTGTGTCAGTGATTACAGCTCTTACGGTGAGCTGTTTGAAAGCCGTATTTTCTGACATCTATGGTGTAAAGATTCCGAACATTACCCCGGCAGTTACAGCGGCTGTGACCGCCGCCTTTGTAGTGAGCAACAGAAAAAAGCACCCATCCAACAGTAAGGTTTGAAAGCAGGTGAAAATGGCAGTGAAAATCGAAAAATTGACCGAAATCGCCAGGAATGCCGGAAAAATAGTTCTCAAATTCTACAGGCAGGTCACGGAATACGGAGCGAAGATGAGTGAAGCTGACATAGTAACGGAAGCAGATATGGAATCTCAAAAGTACATTGTTGAGAGTCTGAACAGGTGCTTCCCCGAGATTCCTGTACTTGCAGAAGAAGGATTGACATCCAGAAACGGTGAACGTTACTTTGTGGTGGATCCACTCGATGGAACCCTCAATTTTTTTCATGGCCTTCCCTTCTTCTCCATCTCCATAGCGTATGTAGATGAGAAGGGACCGTGTATGGGGGTGGTGCATGCGCCATCCACTAACGAAACCTTCTTCGCTGTGCGTGGTGAAGGTTCATACGATCACACAGGAAAAAGGCTGCGTGTATCCACCACGGCGGAATTGAAGCAGTGCCTGGCCGTAACCGGATGGCCCTACGACGAGCTCCTTCAACCATGGACACAGCGTACGGTGAACCACTTCCAGGAGCTGGTTCAGGAAGTGAGAATATTGGGTTCCGCTGCTCTGGAAATGGCATATCTCGCAGCAGGACACATCGACCTTTACTGGGAGGTTGGACTGTACCCCTGGGATTTGGCTGCGGGCTATCTCCTCGTAGAAGAAGCAGGAGGCAAGGTGAGCGATGTCAACGGCGAGAATTTCTCGTTATCCACCGGAAGGGTGGCAGCATCGAATGGTATTCTGCACGAGGAATTGATAGGAAACCTCATGAAATGTGGTGAACTTCGAGAAGAAGGGAGGTATGAACCATGAAAACATTCCTGGCCATACTGGGTGTCATATTTCTCATATATCTGGCGTTCAAACACTTCCCTCTGGTGATAGGCATCATAACTCTTTTCATGGCGGGCGTAGTTCTCACTCTAATATTCCTGGGGTTGTTCACAATAGCCCTTCCCCTATTGTTGTTGGGATTGCTGGCCGCACTGGTAGGATGGCTGGTCAAAAGGTTGAAGGGTGAGAACGTTTGAAATGAGATTGGACAGGTTTCTGAAACAAGCGGGGGTTATAAAAAGGCGAACCATGGCTAAAAATATGGCAGAGGCTGGTAAGATCCTCAAAGATGGGGCACCACTCAAACCTGCATACCAGGTGAAACCCGGCGATATTATAGACGTTGTCTTCTATTCCCGTACCGTCAGGATAAAGGTGATCGACGATAAAAGTGTGGAGGTAATAAACGTGATCAAAAACATCGACAAAAGTGAAGGGAGGGGACATTCGTGAATGTGGCCGAAATCGTCCGCAGATACGAAAGGGAGATGGTTGATACTCTTAAAAACCTTGTACGTATGAACAGTGTGAACCCATCTTCCGGAGGTCCGGGAGAACTCAAAAAAGCCCTTTATTTACAGAAAAAACTGGAAGAATGGAACCTTCCATTTGAGAGATACGATTCCCCTGACCCACGTGCTGAGGGGAATGTGCGCCCCAACATAGTGGTGAAAGTAAAAGGTGAAGACAGCTCTCGAACTCTGTGGTTTGTGACACACCTGGATGTGGTACCGGAAGGCGACAAAAATCTCTGGGATATCGATCCCTTTGAACCCGTAGAAAGAGACGGGAAAATATACGGAAGAGGGGCAGAAGACAACTGCGGTTCACTAGTTTCAACATTGTACGCTCTCAAGGCTGTCCTCGATATGGGATCATACCCTCCACAGAACGTGGGATTGGTCTTTGTCGCAGATGAAGAAGCGGGAAGTAAACACGGCATCGATTTTCTAATAAAACAGGGGATATTCGGTGAACAGGACGAGTTCGTTGTACCAGATGGAGGAACACCAGAAGGTGATTTCATAGAAATCGCAGAAAAATCCATCCTGTGGTTGAAGTTCGAGGTTCTGGGCAAGCAGACCCATGCATCCAGACCTGGCATGGGATTGAACGCGGCCCGGGTAGCTATGAAACTAATGACGGAAATAGATGAAACCTTGCATCAGAAGTTCAATATGGAAAATGATCTATTTCTGCCACCATCGAGCACTTTCGAACCCACTAAGAGAGAACCAAATGTGGACAACGTGAATACCGTACCGGGACGAGATGTGTCGTATCTGGATTGTCGTGTACTGCCATCCATACCACTGGATACCGTACTCAACACCATCGAACAGATCATAAAAAAATACGAAGAAGAAACGGGTGCACGCGTCAATCTTGAGATAGTACAGAGGGTAGACGCCCCCGCTCCCACACCCAAAGATTCCCCCCTGGTTTCGAAATTGGTGAGGAGTCTGAAAAAACATAGAAACATCGACCCTATCATAGGTGGTATAGGTGGTGGCACATGTGCAGCCTTTTTCAGACGCGAGGGCTGGCACGCCGTTGTGTGGTCCACAATAGATGAAACAGCGCATCAGGCTAATGAATACAAGAGAATAGATCACATGGTTGATGACGCCGTAATCTTCGCGGAAATGATGCTATCTCCCTGAACCGTCAGCAAGAAGGTCATTCCAGACTCTCGCCACGAAAAACACAAAGAACGTAAGAATCAGGGCGATGATTCCAAAAATAAAATAAGTCGATGAAACTCCCAATCTCTCCGCCAGACTTCCACCTATGAAAGAACCCACTATCGCCCCTAAACCTTGAATGGATGTCCATAAAGCGGCTTGAGCAACATTCTGCAACTTCACATCGAAACGCCTTATGACATGCATCGCGCAATAGTACACAACTATATATGTCCATCCATGCATCATCTGTACGAATATCAAAACATGCTGCGCTACAATCATCGGGACCAGTATCAATCTCAACCCCACCACCAGCATACCCGACATCAGCAGATGACGCACACCGATCCTTTCGATCATTCTGTCGGCAAATATGAGAAAAGGTATTTCCGAAGCCGCCATCAGGGAAAAACTGAAACCAGAGAAAGATATATCGTATTCTCTGATCTTCGCCAGCACCGGTAAAAATATAAAGTTGAAATTGTTCACACCTATGATCACAGCCACCACAGCCAGCATGAACCAGAAGGCAGCTGGAAGTCTCTCCCGGCGTTTTTCAGCTTTGTCTACAAATATGCTTTCATCCTCCAGCTTCCAGGACAAAAGATATACCATAAAAAGGATCATCGTTAACAACGCGAAAAGAAATACAAAACCACCACGCACCAGTATGCCCGTTAAAAAAGCAAAGCAGGCGAATCCCGCTGTACCTCAGAGCCTTATGTGGCCATAAGAAAATCCCTTCCTTTTCACCATACCCACAACAACAGCCTCACCCATTGGAACGATACCCACGAAGAAAAAGGTAAAAAGCACCATACTGAAAAATGCTCGATTGAAACTGGTAGAAACATACACCATCCACAATCCGAATATTGAAAATATGGATGTCATTCTGAGCACGAAAACCCTGGTCTTCATAGAGGCGAGTTTGAAGAGGATAGCATTCGCAAACAGCGACATTACAGGCATAATACCCATCAAAACACCTATCTGCAGAGGAGAAAAACCCTTCACCGCAAAATATTGACTGAACAACACATACACGGATATGGCAGCATATATCAACCATTCCAGCGCCGCTTCTAAAGTATAAAATCGCATTATTTTTCCTCCCCTGTTCCGACCCTGCCTTTCCTCAACATTATCACCATTCGTTGTACTTGAGGTGAATATTTTTCTCAATAAAAAACAACGCGTCTGGCTCGCAGGCCCCTATTGCCCGCATTTCATTACGTACAGATGAGAGTATCTGCATATCCATCTGGGGGAACACACTCTGGTGGTCTTGACATAACAACATGGAAATGGTAAGATAAACATCGCGTGGAGAGGAATGGATGTAGATAGGTCTTTGAAAAGTGGGTAGCGGTGTAGGTAAGAGGAAGAAGGAAGATAGGTTGATGGTATATAGAAAGCTGGGATTGAACGGAGGGTTTGATCCTGGCTCAGGGTGAACGCTGGCGGCGTGCCTAACACATGCAAGTCGAGCGGGGAATCCTCCTTTTGGAGGTAGTACCAGCGGCGGAC
>JAGGZV010000039.1 GCA_021161835.1 Thermotogae bacterium
ATGGAGAACTCACCGTTATGCTCAGATACACCGGTGGTGACGTGGCGCTTTCACAAATACAGAAAGTATGGAGTGAAGTTACGAATCTGGGCACTGGTGTAGGTGTCGGCGTTACTTTCACAATAGCTAAGTATTGGTGACATTGAGGTTTAGAAGTTTCTCTAGGGTTTTAACAGCCTCAGTGGCATTCCGACAATAATATGCGTTTGCCTGTTTCGCTATCCTTTCATCCACTGATGCACCTCCCACTAAAATGGGGAGGTGTATGTTTTTTGATCTGAGCATCTCCGCTACTTCGAGTATTCTTCCCACCGTGGTGGTCATCATGGCTGAAAGACCTAATGCCAGAGGTTTTTCTCTCTCCACTTCCTCCACTATCCTTTCGCTGGGTACATCCACTCCCAGATCCTTTACCCTGAATCCACTTGCTCTCACCACTGCGGCGACTATACCCTTTCCGATATCGTGTATGTCTCCCTTGACGGTACATATGATGAAAGTTCGCCCGGCGTCTTCAGATCGTTCCAGATATTTCAGGGGTACATCGAAAGCTTTCTTTGCCGTTTGAGCAGCCAGAAGAAGGTGGGGAAGATATATCTTCTTTTCCTCGTAGAGTTTTCCCACTTTTTCCATGGCAGGCTTCAGGACCCTATCTATCAACTCCAGTGGAGGGATCTCCTCGAGCATCTTTCCGACATGATCCACTACACGCTGTTCTTCTCCTCTTATCATAGCCTCCACGAGTTCATCGCCTATCTCCTCATCTGACCTTTCCTCAAAAGGCACATCTTTCAAAAGAAAAAGAGAAAACTTAAGAGCTTCCCTTGTTTTATCAGACAGAGGATTCACTATCGCAGCATCCAGACCGTATGCGATTGCCATGGTGAGAAAACAGGCGTTGTGTTCCTTCCTGTGTGGCAACCCGAAGGACACATTCGATATACCGGCTATAGTTTTGTAACCTTCGGCTTTCAGAAGCCGAATGGTTTCCAGCGTATCCATGGGATCCTTACCCGCACCTTTTGAAAGAACCAGAGGATCGATGAAAACACGATCTTTATCCAGACCGATGCTTTCCAGGATTTTCATGCCTTTTTTTGCTTTTTCCAGCCTCCGGAAAGGTTCTTCTTCAACATCCTTTTCCATGGCGAGCAAAACGAGCATTCCGCCGTACCTTTTTACCATCCCGGCTTTCGCTTCAAGTTCCTCTCTTGCAACGGTTGAGGAGTTCACCAGAGGCCTGCCGGGGTAAACTTTCATGAGCTCTTCCAGCATATCAGGCTTTTGCACGTCCAAAGATAGCACCGCGCCAAGCTCATAGGAAGCCTTTAACACCACCTTTTTCGCAAACTCCAGATCCACCAGTTGCTCCACACCGAAATTCACATCGACGATCTTTACACCAGCATCCATCTGCTTTCTCAATACATCCAGCACGTAGTCGATGTTCTTCTCCTCTATGGCCTTTCTCAATTTTTTCCTGCCGGCGGGATTCATGTTTTCACCAACTACAAGGAAAGGTGAAAGAAAAGCTGCGTCCATTGCCCCGGCAAGGGCTTGCGGAGGAAACGACGCACGTTCCACAGGAGCTCTATCCCCCAATCTTTCCTTGAGAAGCCTTATGTGGTCTGGTGTCGACCCACAGCAAGCCCCTATTATGTTAGCACCGGCCTCCCAGAAATCTTCAGCACTCTGCGCAAACTCTTCGGGAGGTATCTCCAGGTCCTTCCGTCCCGCTTCTGGCTCCACAACCAGCATTTTGTCAGTATTCCTGGCGAGTTCCTCAAAGATCGGGAGCATCTTCTGAGGTACGAGCTGACAGTTAATACCCAAAGCATCCACCTTCAGATCCTGCATGACGGTGGCAAACACCAGAGGATCGGAACCGGTGAGCGTCCTTCCACTCTCATCGAAGGTGAGATGGGCTATCAAGAATATATCCTCCGATACATCCCTCACCGCCCTGACGGCTATCTTGAGCTCCAGAATATCGCTGAAGGTTTCGAGTATGATGCCATCAACACCGCTATCCACCATCATCCTGGCCTGATGCAGGAAAGCTTCGTACAGTTCTTCGTAAGACGCCTTCCCTACGGGCGGCAGGAACTCTCCGGTTGGTCCGATATCCCCGAGAATGTACGCTTCCCCCTTTGCAGCTTCACGTGCTATGCGCACACCTTCACGAATGATTTTCTCAACGGTATCTTCACCGAGCGAAAATCTTTTCATTTTGATGACGTTCGCGTTGAAGGTGTTGGTGAGAATGATATCCGCCCCTGCCTTTACATATTCTCTTTGCAGTACAAAAACCATCTCAGGAGCTTCCAGATTCAGGATATCCCCCGGTATATCACCGGTGTAACCTCTCTTCATGAATTCGGTACCATAAGCTCCATCCAGTATCAACACTCTGTTCTTCAAAGCTTCTTTCAAATCCAGTTTTTCTCCCTCCCACAAGCATTTCCTTTAAGGGTAAGTATATCACACTTTCGGGTGTTAACAAAATCGTCATCTTCAAGAGGAAGGCAACGCGTATCATAGAAAATGATGACTGAGTTTAAAATGATGTGGGGTGTAGAGAGATGAAAAAAGCCGGCCTGGTGATAAATCCCCACATTGAAAAACACATTGATACTGGACTCGTGGTCGATTCAATCGGTACGCTGCTGGGTATAAATGAATGGCTGACGAGCGAAGAGAAAGATATTCAGAAAGCCATAGCCAGGATTTTGAGAGAGAAACCTGACGTTATCATCGGCGTCGGTGGGGATGGAACCATGAACTTTATAGCATCATCGCTCATCAAGAATGAGGCGAAGAATATAACTTTACTGGGTGTGGGAGCAGGAACGGGAAACGTGGGACCTTTGATTTCCCTGCGTTACGAAGAAATCCATAACATTGTTTCCACATCCATAGATCTGGAGATCGCCGAAATAGATGCAATAGAAGTGAGACATGCCTCCAACACACTTGGGTATGCCTTCGTGGATGTCATGATAGCGAACTATTTCCCCGGCTCAATCGATGGAAAGTTCACATTACTGGACGCAAGAAAATTTCTGGAAAGTGAAGCCATTGAACCTGTACGTATGAAACTT
The DNA here is from genome assembly GCA_021161835.1 of Thermotogae bacterium. Taxonomy (GTDB): domain Bacteria; phylum Thermotogota; class Thermotogae; order UBA12178; family UBA12178; genus JAGGZV01. Next base: position 3,102 of record JAGGZV010000039.1, read on the forward strand.
AAGCCTGTTACCGAAAAGTTCCACGTCGAAAAAAACGAAAAAAAGCTCTTCGAGGGAGGAAAAGAAATAGAACAAATTGCCGTGGCCTTGCTTTACGATGGAAAATGTTATGTTGGAAAAGTAGCATGTGGCATACTGTGCGCAGCGGTGAAAAATGGGATGGAGGGTGTGGTGGTTTTGAGTGACCAGAAAACCATGGGAATTTCAATCGTTCCGGAAAAATTCGTGAAGCTATGGCATCTTCCGTTTTCCAGAAACGATCTTGTGATGATCGGAGGAATCGCCGAAGGAATGTATCTGATCATCGATGGGAATCCAATCATGCACGCACCCGAAAATCTGGAGTTTCTCATTGTGAAAAACGCTGTGAGATGTTACAGGAAAAAGGAGGTGTGATGGCAGATATTACCTCTAGAAGAGCAAATCTCTCCATCGAAGACTTCTGGCAAAAAACGTGACTTGAAAATATCAGCATCTTTAAAGAACACCATCCTGAATATTTCAAAAAAGTGTACTTTCTTTTCTGGCCAACATGGATATCGTACATCAGGACCTCACTGATAAACTGGAAGGAGCTATGCTTCCACACATTTTCTTTAAAGGACAGCTAGAAGATTCAAGATCATGTCGCCGGGTATTTTCGGCTCTTACACATCGATGTTTCCATTCTTCATGCCCATCGCGGTGGGTACCATTTCCTATTTATGCCATCTCTTCGTTCCCCAGAATTGGCTGGCTTCCGCCTTCACCATTTTGATCGTCGCAGACATGTGCATCTTCGGGATAGTAGATTACAAAAAAGGAGCAGAGGAATCGTTCAACGAAGCTGTCGAATCGATAGAGGATTCTGCTACCGGTGTTGAGGAATCCTCAAACAAGATGGCGGAAATGGTGGAAAGATTCAGGATATCGGTGGATCTGGATAAGGATCTCAAGCGCAAGGCAGGAGATATAGCCAGTATTGCGGAAACGGTGCTCAGTATAACAGAACAAACCAACCTTCTGGCGCTGAATGCTGCCATAGAAGCCGCAAGGAGTGGAGAGGCAGGAAGAGGATCTGCTGTGGTAGCAGACGAAATCAGAAAACTCGCTGAGGAGAACAGAAGATCGGCCGACAAGATAGCACGGTTTCTGAAAAGCGTGAGCGAAGGAATAACCGATCTCATGGATAATCTGGGTAAGGAATTTGAGAAGATGAAGGCTCTCGCCGATCATCTGAAAGAAAAATTCGAACAGGAACAAGGAAGCGAGTGGGATGATATCATCGATAGCCCACAGAATGAACGAATTGATGAACAACCTGACGAAGGAGTCGGAGAAACTGGAAGGTACCACAACCAACATTCAGAACCTTCTTGCCATATCAGAAGAAGGAGTAGCTACCATTGAAGAAATAAGCTCTTCCATACAGAAG
>JAGGZV010000094.1 GCA_021161835.1 Thermotogae bacterium
AAGTAAAGATCAAAGAGTTTTTTGTCGAGTTCTTTGAGTTTACCAGATATGTTTTCAACGATTTTTATATCTCCCTGTCCCTTCATCATCGGATGTTGTTGACCACCTGAAAGCTCCTCGACTTTCTTTTCAACATATTTGTGTAGCTCCCCCGACTCTATCCATCCATCTCCATCTTCGTCCGCCGCTCCTTTGAGACCTTCTACAAGTGTTACCGTGAATATCCCTCCACTACCATCTGGCATTTCTCTTGAGATTTCATTGCCCGTGCTCGATGTGATTATCACCTGACCTTTTCCAGCACTGAGCGCTTCTTTCTCAACCCTGAGTGCTTTCAACGGACGCCCCTTCACTATCGAGCCCGAATAACATGCATCTATCAGCCAGACCATGCGTACCTCGGAGGGAATATATTTCTTCAATCTCGAAAACGGTATCCATGTAAACTCATCTTCAGGATCTGCACCGGAAGGAATGAAGTAAAACTGCCCTTCATGGCTTATCCCATGTCCCGCATAGTAAAAAATGAGAGTTTCTCCTTCCTCTGCAGATCTCGCCCATCTCTTGAATTCCCTCGCAAAATCATCGTATCCAGGATTTTCAACCACCTTCACCATAGCTCCAGGAATCGATTGAATCGCTGTCTTCATGTTCATGGCGTCTTTTTTAGCAAAAGGAAGAGGAATTATCCCAGGATCTTTGTACTCCGAAACGTAAACTATCAACGCTTTGACCGAAGCAAAAGATATGGTCGCAAGTATGATCATCAAAATCAAAGCAACCCTTTTGATCAAAGCTATCACACCCTCTTTGAAGAAAATATCGGGATTCTAATAAATTATTTTAGCAAACTGCTCGGAAATTTACAATCGCTTTTGCATGGCATCACGGATCTTCGAGAGAAACTCACTTCACAGGCTTATAATAATCCGGGGAGATGTCCATGAAAGCGCTGGTTCTTAGTGGTGGCGGCGCCAGGGGAGCCGCACACATTGGAGTGATAAGAGCGCTGGAAGAAAGAGGATTCCGCCCTGATGCCATAGTGGGGGTCAGCATAGGCGCGCTCGTGGGAGCCGGATATGCCGTATTTGGTGAATGGAAACCTCTGTGGGAAGGAGCAGGAGAATTCTACAAAAAGGCCAACAAATTTTTCCCCTTCAAATCCGTCCCCGGTCTGAGATCGAGCGTGGCGATATTGGCAGGATGCCTGTACATGAATTTTTTCAAAGCTTTTCTGCCTTCGAAGATCTACTTTTCTATCGTAGAAAGGGCTTTCAGAGATATCAGGTTTGAATCCTTGAAAATTCCTCTCCATGTGGTTGTGTTCAATATAACAGAGGGAAAAACGGAGGTTTTCAATTCGGGGTCGCTGGTGCAGGCATTGAAGGCTTCCATGAGCATACCGGGGATATTCACTCCGGTACGTTGTGGGAAAGGAATGTATGTGGATGGTGGAATAGTAAACAACCTGCCCTGCAATATTGCCAGAGAGATCGGAGCCGAATATGTGCTGGCGGTGGATGTAAGCGAAAGAGGTACACACCCTAACGTATACTCCTCCAGTGATCTGCTGAAAGCCATGGGATCGATACAGAACAAAATCCTTATCGAGGAACGAAGACGGGAAGCCGATCTCTTGATCACCCCACCCGTTTCCAGTGTACACACTCTGGACTTTTCCCGATCTCTGAAACTGATGGAAGAAGCATATCAATACACGAGCGAACTCCTTAAACGTGTATCCGTCCCATCAGGGGGAGATAAATGATGCTCGTGATAGCCGGAGGATTTGGAGCGCAGGGATTGAGTGCATGCGCGGCATTGGTACATCTCCCTATAACTCGCGTCAGGCTCGTATTGACTGGTTTGCCTGCATTCTACGCAGTTTCTTCAAAGTGTCTGGAAGATGAAGAAGCATTTCATAGAACGTTGATCGTTTTGAAGCGTTTCGCTAACTACTTTGAAGCCATTGGCTCTGTAGGTAAAACCCCTTCTGTCCTCGAAAGGGTGAAATACTGTTACAGATGGAACCGCAGAATTGCACTCTACGATTGGAATGATGTAGAGGATATTCTTCCCCCTTCTGTCGAGATCGAAGGAATAGTATGTGAAGTGATGGATATAAAGGAGATGAAGATAAAAACTCTAACTGGCGATGCCAGAACAATGGCCATGGGAGCGCTATCCTTTCCAGGGCTCTTCCCACCAGCCAGATCGAGGTATGTGAATACAACCTATTTCTCCCAGATTCCCCTATCGACTTTGGAAGATGACGTGGTGGTACTCTGGAACATCATGAGACCGAAATTAAAAAGTCCCAGCATGGACATTCTGCTGTTTTCAGCGATACTCTGGAGAGCGGAAGAACTCGCACGCCAGAAATTGAGGAAATTCAGAGTACGTATGGTGGATTTACCTTCAGTGACATCCGCAGATATACATGATCCACGCGGTTTACTGGAAAAAGTCAGATTAATACTAAAAAACGATGGAGGCTTTTAAGCCTCCATCGTGTGCATTCACACCCTGAATTCCTTTCCAGGCGCTCCTTCGTTACTCTTCGTCCTCAGTCCCCAGGGCGGATACAAGTTTGTTTACAACGTCGCCGACCGTTTTGATCTTTTCCAGTTCCTCATCTTCCACACGCACACCGAATTCATCCTCGATAGCCATTGTTAAATCCACGAGATCCAGTGAATCGGCTCCCAGGTCTTCATCCAGTGTGGATTCTTCCGTTACCTCATCTTCTTCAACACCGAGTTTTTCCGATATGATGGTACGAACCTTTTCGAAAATTTCGTCTCTGTCCACCTTCTTCACCCCACCTTCGATATCGGTCTTTCCGTATTATCACGATATAAGGATAACATTTTTTTGCGGCAGCGTTACAAATTCGAATTCATCGTTCCTTATGGCGCAACTAAAACCCCTGATGATTTTCACGATACCATGGTTTATACTTTCAAAAGATGGGAACAGTTGGATCGAAGGATGGAGGTGTGGGAATGCTGGTCGACAAAGTGCGGGATAAGATAAAAAGCGTTCTGGATAAATTCGGAGAAGAACTTGAAAGCTTCAAGGTCGAGAGAGCACCTGAGAATTTCGGAGAATTAGCGTCCAACGTGGCTTTCCTGCTGGCAAAGAAATTGAAGAAGAATCCCCGGGAAATAGCAGAAAGAATAGCTCTTGAGTTCGAAAAAGATGAGAGTTTCGATAAATGCGAGGTTGCCGGGCCGGGTTTCCTCAATTTCGTGCTATCAAGGTCAGAGCATGTGAAGGTAATAGAAAAGATTCTCGACGAAGGTGAGAATTACGGGCGATCTGAAAAGAAACACATGAAGGTACAGTTCGAATTTGCCAGCGCTAATCCCACCGGACCGCTCACGGTGGGACACGGTCGTCAGGCCGTTATAGGGGATGTGCTTTCCAGAATATATTCCTTTCTGGGATATGAGGTTCAAAAAGAAATGTACATCAACGATGCTGGAAGGCAGATCGATCTCCTGGGATACTCACTGTGGATACGTTACAACCAGCTGCTGGGAGTTGAAGGCCTGGAAATACCCGAAGATGGTTACAGAGGAGAATATCTTGTGGATATGGCCAGAGAATTGATAGAAGAAATCGGTGAAAGGTATAAAAACGTGTGGAATGATGAAGTCAGAGAATTTTTCAAATCCTACGCACTCGAAAGAAACTTGAAGTCCATGAAGGCAACGTTGAAACGTCTGGGGATAGAGTTCGACAACTATTTCAGCGAGAAGAGCCTGATAGAAGATGGCACGGTGGATGAGGTGCTCAGGATCCTGAACGAGAAAGGCCACATCTACGAAAAAGACGGAGCAGTATGGTTCAGAGCCTCCAATTTCATCGATGATTCGGACAAAGTACTGGTGAAATCAGACGGCTCCTTCACATATTTTCTCACGGACATAGCCTATCACCTGAACAAATTTCGACGGGGTTTCGACAGAATATACGATATATTTGGCAGCGATCATCATGGACATGAACCCAGATTGCAGGCTGCTTTGAAGGCACTCGGAATACCCGATGGATTCTTAAAGGTGATCTTCCATCAGTATGTGACACTCAAAAGGGGTAGGGAAATAGTTAAGATGTCGACACGAAAAGGTGAGTTTGTAACGCTCGATGAGCTCATAGACGCCGTTGGAGTGGATGCTGTACGCTATTTCTTTTGCATGATGGATCCCAATACACATCTGAATTTCGACATGGAATTGGCCACAAAAAAGAGTGAGGACAATCCCGTTTACTACATCCAGTATTCTTACGCCCGAATAAGAAGTATTTTCAGGAAGTCCGAAGAAAAAGGCATAAAGTTTGAACCGGGGAAGGGATTGGAAAAACTGGGTAATTCCAAGGAACGGACCCTAACATTATCATTGGCGTTCTTTCCCCAGGCACTGGAGGAAGCTGCGGAAGAATTCGCTCCGAACAAGCTGACCAACTATCTCGTCGATCTGGCAGCCCGGTTTCACTCGTTTTATACCGAGAATGTCGTACTGGATCCTGAAAATCCCGAGCTGAGTCAGGGACGTTTGAATCTTTGCAAGGCTGTTGAAATAGTGATGAGAAACGCTTTGAACCTGCTCGGCGTTTCATGCCCTGAACGGATGTGATCACGTATGGCGGACATGAAAGTGGTTGTTGAAAAGCTCGTCGCGGGTGGCTATTCTCTGGCACATCTGCCGAACAACAAAGCGGTGCTGCTGGATGGAGGGTATCCCGACGAGTTCGTTGAGATACAGATAGACAGAGAAAAAAAAGATCTCGCCTTCGGACGGGTCACGAAGGTGCTTACACCTTCGCAAAAGCGTCGTAAACCGCGCTGTAAGCACTTTGGTGAATGTGGAGGATGCAGATGGCAGGACATAGAATACTCCTATCAGCTGGACATGAAGCGCGAAATTTTGAGGGAACAATTTTTCAGAATAGCGCACATGGATGTAGAAGTGGAAAAAGTGGAAGCATCGCCAAACGAGTTCGAATACCGGAATATAGCAGAATTCACTTTTCAGGCGAGGAAGCTGGGATTCAAAAGATGGCGTTCCAGCTCTGTGGTGGACATTAAAAGATGCTGGATATGTCCCAAAACGTTCAGTGATATAGCAAGAAGAATGAGAGAGATCGTGGAAATATTGAATCTGCCCATATACAACTGGAAAAGTAGCGAAGGGGTTTTGAAACATCTTGTCCTACGTCAAAATTCCAGGGGTGATCTGATGATAATCATCGTTACCAAAACGGAGCATCTCCCGAACTCACGCGAGATCACGAGACTGATGACACGACATTTTCCAGCTGCCTCCATCGTACATCTCATGAATGCGAAAGATTCCATCGTTTTGAGAGGACCATACAGGATACTGAAAGGTGAGGGGGTTATAACTGAAGAAACAGATTGGTACACTTTTCAGATTCCTCCCACAGCTTTCTTCCAGGTAAATCTTCCCGTTGCCTTGAAAATGGCCGAATACGTTTACGAGGAAATACATCCCGATAAAAACGCTGTGCTTATCGATATGTACACCGGTGTAGGATTCCTGGCCATAAACTCCTCTCATGGATTCAGGAAAGTGCTGGGCGTGGATTCCAACAGAGTCGCGATAAAAGCTGCTGTTTCCAATGCGAACATTAACAGGGTCAGGAATGTGGAATTTGTGAATCAAGATGTGGAAGATTTCGCGACCAACATGCCGGAATGCGACAGAGTGATACTCGATCCACCACGACAGGGAATAAGTAAAAGGGTCCTGGAGAAAATAGTGGACAGGAGGCCAAAACGTGTACTCTACGTTGCGTGTGATACCGCTTCCCTGGCACGGGATGTGAGGAAATTCGTGGATGCAGGATACAAATTGGAAAAGCTCGCCATATTTGATATGTTCCCACAAACGCATCACATCGAGACCGTCGCGACGTTAACGATGTGATTCCGGGGGGCCAGGAGCATGAAGAAGGTCATCATGATCCGTTATGGAGAAATAGGACTGAAAGGTCGCAATAGATCAGATTTCGAAAAGAGATTACTTGAAAATATAAAAACCACTTTTGGAAAAGAAGTCGACATTCACATTCGACATAAAAGGTTGATACTTCCGGTGGTTGATGAAGAAACGTTGAAACTGTACGAACGTCTACGATTCGTTGCGGGTATCCAAAGCTATAGCCTGGCATACATGACGGATCGTTCAAAAGACCAGATATTGAAAGCCATCATCGAACTCGTCGAGAACGAGAAAGACGGTGTGAGTACCTTCAAAGTGGAGACCAGAAGATCGTACAAGAAGTTTCCATGGAGTTCAATGGAATTCAGCGCCCTCATGGGTGAGGAAATATTAAAACGTTTTCCATATCTGAAGGTGAACCTGAAGGAACCGGATCTTCTCATAGGTGTGGAGATACGCGAGGAGGGTGCATACGTATTCACCGAAAAAGCGAAAGGTATGGGTGGGTTGCCTGTTGGAAGCTCTGGAAAAGGAATGGTGCTACTCTCTGGCGGCATAGATAGTCCTGTGGCTGCGTGGATGATGATGAAACGTGGTGTTAGAATAGAAGCGGTTCACTTTGCCAGCCCACCGTATACAGGGGAACAGGCGAGAGAGAAGGTCTTTGATATTTGCAGAGTACTTGCGCGGTATTCTAATGGCTTTTTAACCCTCCACATAGTACCATTCACAAAATTGCAGCTTTCCATACACAGAAGCGTTCCTACGAAATACAGCCTGGTGGCCCAGCGAAGAGCCATGGTGAGGATAGCCGAAAAACTGGCGAGCCGCAGAAGAGCAGATGTACTGATAACTGGCGAGAATCTGGGGCAGGTGGGTTCACAAACCATAGAAAATATGAAGACCATATCCTCCGCAGCATCCATTATGGTGTTGAGACCGCTGGTAGGGTTAGACAAGCAGGAAATCATAGCGTTGGCAAGAACACTGGAAACGTATGAAATATCGATAAGACCCTTTGAAGATTGTTGTACGATTTTCGTTCCCAAACATCCGGCCACCAGATCCACTCCAGAACTTCTGGAGAATCTTGAGAAGAACATACCAGATTACGAAAAGCTAATAGAGGAGGCAATAGAGAATGTTGAAACCTTCGATGTTGAAGCAGTTTGGTAATTTTCTGTATTCCCTGTTGATGAGTTTGTGGTTCTATGTAGCTTTCTTCAGCTATGTAATAATCTACGGCTCGTTCGTGGCATGGAGACAGAAAATACTCTCGAAAACCAGGGGTGAAAAAGCCGCAAGAGAATATCTCATCAACGAGGTTGCAAAATTCGGACGCAGGGCTTTCTCGTGGTTTGGAATAAAAGTGATTTGTATGGGTGAGGAAAACGTACCCAGAGAAAAGGAGGGTTACGTCATCATCGCCAACCATCTGAGTACCATGGATATACCACTCATTCTGGGATATGTAAATGGTGGCACGGCCTTCATAGCAAAGGCGGAGTTGAGCAAAGTACCAGGAGTATCCCATTACACGAAAAAACTCGGAGGATTGTTCATAAAACGAGGCGATCCCAAGCAAACAGCAGGAGTTTTGAGGGTGATGGCCAGAGCTATAAGAGACGGGAAAGTATTCACCATATTTCCCGAAGGAACCAGGAGTCGTGATGGAAAAGTTGGACCTTTTCGAAAGGGAAGTCTGGCAATACCTTATAAACTCGGTGTAAAGGTGCTTCCCGTTTCAATATACGGTACCGGGAGAATAATGAAACCCCGATCACTTCTACTGAATCCAACCAGGGTGGGGATACACATTCACCCCATGATCGACCCTGCCGATTTCGGGAGTGAAGAAGAGCTGCGAGAAAAAGTGCGTGAAGTTATAGTAAAGGGATGGGAAAGGTTGAGGAAGGAGGTGGAAAGATGAAGCGTGTAATCGTGGAAGCCCTGGTTCTCGATAGGGTACATAACACACCCGTGGTATTGCTCAGAATAGAAAATACTAACAGGGTCTTACCCATATGGATAGGATCCTGTGAAGCATTGGCGCTTTCCATGGCACTGGATGGAGTGGAATTTCCACGTCCTATGACACACGATCTTCTACTCAATGTTCTGGAAGCTCTGGATGCAAAACTTGAAAAGGTCATAATACACTCCATAAAAGACAACACCTATTACGCTTCCCTGATACTGAAAGATCTTTCGTATGGTGAAGATGAGGATGCACCATACATCGAAGTGGATGCTAGACCATCGGATTCCATAGTTCTTGCCACGAAAAAAGGTGTTCCCATATATGTGAGCAATGAACTGGTGCTGGAAAACTCCATAGAATATACCGCTCAGGATGAAGAGAAAGAGCAATTCAAAGAGTTCGTCGATAAACTGGATATAGATCAATTTCGAAGACTCGTCAAGGACGAGCAGAGTGAAGATGATGAACGAAGTGGATGAAAAGAAACTCTGGTTCGACAAAAAATTACAAATGTTCCTGGAAACTCCTGAAGACCTTTCATGGGCACGTTCCATGGTGATTTACACTCCTTCAATAGGCGGAAAACGTTTCAGACCAGTTCTCATGCTGACGCTGGGGGAAGACCTTGGAGTTGATAAGGAATCGTTGATATGGCCTGCCATGGCCGTCGAGATTCTTCATGCAGCTTCTCTCATACACGACGATCTGCCGGCTATAGATGATGACGATTACAGAAGAGGAAAACTCTCCTGCCACAAAGTTTTTGGAGAAGGTAAAGCGATAGTTGTGGGTGATATCCTCTTTTTCAAAGCCTTTGAAGCTCTTGTACCGTTGACCAGGGAATTTCCCGGTTTGAATACGTTGTTTGTAGAGGCTGCACTCAACCTTGGGTATGGCGAACTAAGCGACATAGATTTTGAAAGCAGGGAAGTTACGTTGGATGAAATACTGAAAATGTATGAAAGGAAGACAGGTGCGCTACTCGGGTTCTGCCTTTCCGCTCCAGGAGAACTTGCAGGCCTGGAACACATCGAAGTAGAAAAGTTGAAGAAATGTGGACAGGAGTTGGGAATAGCATACCAGATCTACGATGATGTTAAAGATGTGGTGGGCAGCTTCGAAGAGCTGGGAAAGACACCCGGTAAAGACGAAAAACAGGGTAAAAAGACTATTCCTTCCATTATAGGTATCGATGAAGCCATGAAAATGGGCGATGAAATATTTGAGAGGGTGATGAAAACACTTGGGGAGGAGTTTTCGGCATGGAAAACGGTGAATTTCCTGAGATCGATGAGACCAACACTGAAGAAGAAATAGTGGAAACCTCTGCACGGAAAAGTCGGAACATCTTCAACACTCTTCTTAAACGACTTGAACGCTGGAAACCAACGGCCAAACTTCTGGACTTTGTGAAGACCCACCGCCTCATATCGGTGTTCGGTGGGGTGGGTATAATTATGCTTGTAATAGCATTGATGGTGTTCACGAAGAGTGCCCCACCATCGGTGGGAGCGAGCGAAGAAGAAGGAGGCTATGTCCAGTACAATCTCGTGGAAATCGATGTGCCACCTGGTGCCTATCCATCGGAAAAGTTCTTCAAAGTGGAAGAAATATCACCAGATTCACCTGAATACACCGATTACAAAACATTGGCCAACTTCGAAGGTCCCATATACCGAGTGTATCCCTCAGACGGTAAAGACGAACTTGCACTGAAACCCCTTAAAATCAGATATCGACTGGACCCGCAGTTGTATCCCGGTGATGAATTTGTACACTTTACGTTGCGCTACGTTACGTTAAACGAACCTCATGTGGTTGGCACACTATATGGTTGCGAAGTGGTCGAAAAGGGTGGAGTCAAATACCTGGAAGGAACTGTATTTCATGCTTCGTTCGTGGTGGGTATCTCTTTCAAAAAACCAGAGTACGCAGATTTCGGTATAAGACTCCTGGTGGACAAACCACCTACCTTAAAGCCCTCGATCCTGATTGTTCCAGGTATTGACCAGAATTTCGTGGGAACCATTCCCAACACCTTCACGCCTGAAAATCCTGGTGGTAGCAACATATGGGAAATGCTCTTCCCTGACAGACCCATCTGGGTCTACAAGTATCCTCTACTGTCAACCAAACCACGTAATTACATGAGAGCTTTTGAAAGACATCAGCAGACTTCACCTGTACCAACCTACATAGATTTTGAAGCGAGAAGACTGGCTGAAGAATTGGAACGTTTGAATAGGTACACCTTCGATATAATAGCTCATGACATAGGTGGGTTGATAGTACGATACGCTCTGGAGAGTAATCCCAGAATCAAAAATGTCAGAAGTGTTGTACTGGTAAGTACTCCCAACACAGGCACCAACGTAACGAACCCTCTGTATTTTTCCACTCTATACGGTAAGCCTCCCGATATCATAGCTGAAGCAATGGGAGGTAGCAGGGTGGCAATATCTTTCATAACCACCCACATACTCTCCACGTTCGAAAAGGTGAACACCTACTGGCGAGAAATCCTGCCCACCGGTTTGAGCATACGAAAGCTGGAATCGTTCAACGTTCGAAAAGATATAAGATACCTGTGTATAGCCGGATCAACGCCACCCATAGAAACGGGTATAAAAGGGACGGAACTCGAGAAATTTTATCCCGAATTGACAGATGGAGAAGGAGATGGTTTCGTTAGCGTAAAAAGCGCTCTAATGGAAGAAAGCAAGAATCTGATGTTTCCCTACTCCTTTACAGAACTCTATCTCAAAGGAGATGTGCTGAACGCTATAAAGGATTTTCTCAACGAGGGTATAAAACTTCCAAAGGTACCGGAATTCAAAACCGATGAATTTGTGGAAACAAAAGTGGTGAAGAGAAAAGAAGAAAAACCAAGGATAGAGCCCTGGAAAAAGTATCTTTTACCTGAACTGAAAAAAGGAAGAATTCTGAAGTCGACCTGGAAATTGAGCACACCTGATCTGGGTGAACCTTACGGTTCCGCGGATGGATGGTATTATCTTGTGGTACACAATGGGGTATACGTGTGTAATCCTCCCAAGAAGTGGACGAGGATCCTAGATGGAGAGGTGGTAGCTCACAACTTCTACAATGATAGCATGATAGTAGTAACGAATGAAAGGGTAGAAGTGCTGAGAAGAGGGAAGATAGTTGATTCATGGCCTTTGCCCACCTTCACCGGTAATGTTCTGGATGCATGGTACAGAACAGATGGCAGAGGTATCATGCTCGTTGATGTAGAGGGCAGATTATTACTCTACTTTGTGAAACGCAATGAAATAAGATATTCCTCCACTGTGACATCCACCTATGCTCGCTTGCGCGGAGAAAGAGCGGAAGTGTTCTTGATAACGGAAAGCTCTGTATCGAGCTACGATATTGAAACTTTCAAGAAGAAGTGGACATTGAACACAAGCATGATGATGAAGAGATTGAAGATGAAAGAGGGAGCTCTCATAAGACCCATAGATGTTGTACGCGTTGGTAGGGATCTTTTCGTGCTGTTCAAAGATTATATAATCGGCGTGTTCGATCTGTACTCTTATTCTGCACAGGTAGTGGCGTACGGCGAGCTGGGATCGAAGAGACTCATGAGATTCGGTGATTTTGTCCTTGCAGTTGGCGAGAATACTCTTGGGGGGTTCGACTATATCAATAAAAAGAGGATAGAATTTTATCAGATAATCAAAAAAGGGAAAATAGGGATGGGCTATAAAGAGATGTTGATATCCTACGAAGAAGGTGGAAGATTTTGGTTGGAAGGGTTTTCAATACGTTGATAATGTTTCTTGTGCTTTCCTTCATTCCTATCTTGCTCTTTTCCCAGGCCAGTGATGAGCGCCTGAATATGGCTTTCAGGCTGTACAATGAAGGACTTGCAGCATATCAAAGTGGAGAATTCGAGCGTGCCCTCAAACTTTTTGAGGAAGCACTGGTAATTCTGCCCGAAATGGAGTCCTATGCTCCCGAGATAAAACTGTACATTGGTGTCAGTGCATATTATATTGGTGATTACGCAAAGGCCAGAACCTATCTTCAACTTTTCCCGGAGTCTCCCCTTGCTCGAGAATTGCTGGAAACGATGAAAAACAAGAAGGTGGAGGAGCTGCCATCCTTCCGTGAAAAAGTTGAAACCACACATGCAGGCACCACTTCAACGGAGGGAACAAAACGAGAAACCAATTTTCTAACCATTCTGTTTTTACTCACACCACTCATAGGTGTGGGAGGATTCTTTCTGGTATTTCTGATTCTTTTGAAATTGCGTGGACCTGTGATCGCGGAAGCACTCGTCCCCGCCCGACAAACATCACAGATGGAAACTGCAGAAGCTCAGGAAACCGCTATTGAGCAAGGACCGATACTTTCCAATGAAGGTGGAATAATAGAAGAAATCGATGTGGGGGAAATCCTGAAAACGGATCTCGAGGATGTAAGAGAACTGCTTTCCGACGTGGAAAGCATGGAAACGCAAGAAAAGGTAGAAGAAGTAGAAGAAAAAACCGCAGAAGCAAAAGAAGTGGCGGAAGAAATGTTAGAAGAGAAGGAAACGGCTGGAGTTGACATAACCGAAAGCAAAACGGAAGGTGCGGAAGAACAGGAATGGCAGGAACAGGGTGAGAAAATGCTCTACCTTTTCCAGGAAGCACTGGATATACTGGACGATAAATTGAATGAAATATCGGAAAAACCCGAGACAGGAGAGGAGGTCGGACCCGAAGATCTGGAAAAGTTGAAGATGTCATTCGATGAGATAGTGGAAAATCTTGAAAAGAGCGAAGAAATAGATGATGAAGATCTTCACATATTGCTTGTAAAGGCTCGTGATCATGTATTGGGAATAGATGTAGAAGAAGAGGAGGGAGAAACAGAAAATTGATAGATGAAGTACTCTCAAAAATTACAGAATGCAAGATTGTGGGTGTCGATGAAGCAGGTAGGGGACCACTGGCAGGACCGGTGGTAGCTTGTGCGCTTTATCCTCGTGTTATCATTGAGGGGGTTGATGATTCAAAAAGCTTGTCACCTGAAAAGCGTTTCGAGCTTTTCCAAAGAATCGTTGGAAACTCTGATGTTGCAGTTGGTATGGCAACGCCTGGTGAAATAGATAGATTGAACATCTTACGTGCAACGAGATTGGCTATGATGCGAGCGCTGAATCTGCTCTTTGAAAAGTTCGATCCAGACAGAGTGTTGGTATTGGTGGACGGGCGCAATATTCATCTCCCATTTTTCTGTATGAACATAGTGGAAGGAGATAAGAAAAGTTACGCTATCGCCGCCGCTTCAATAGTAGCGAAAGTCGTAAGGGATTCAATGATGGAAGCAGTGGATGAATTGTACCCAAGTTACGGTTTTGCCAAACACAAAGGTTACCCAACAAAATATCACAAAGATATGATTAAAAAATTTGGATCCATATGGTTGCACAGAAAAACATTCCGTGGAGTGATAGGGTGATACTTGCTGGAGGTGAAGGGGTTTGGGAACTCTGAAAACATTGTCCATGGAGTGGACAGGCGATTCTCTTAAACTTATAGATCAGCGTAAGTTACCCTACGTTGAGGAGTACGTTGTATGTAGTACTCATGAGGAGGTCGCGAGTGCCATAAAAAGCATGGTGATACGTGGTGCGCCTGCTATAGGGGCGGCTGCAGCATTCGGCTATGTTCTTGGGGCAATGAGATATACAGGAGGCGGATTATACGAACATATGAAAAAGGTAAAGGAAACACTTGCCAATACACGCCCTACAGCCGTTAATCTCTTCTGGGCTCTGGAGAGAATGGAGAAAAAGTTTCTTTCACTGGATGTGAACATGGACGGGCTTGTGGAAGAACTGGAAGCGGAAGCACTCGAGATAGCGGAAGAGGACATAGAAAAGAACAAAAGAATCGGAGAATTGGGAAGTCAACTGCTTCCCAACAACGCTGTTGTTATCACACACTGCAATGCTGGAGCGCTGGCAACTGTGGATTACGGAACGGCACTCGGCGTGATAAGGTATATGCACGAAAATGGTCTCGGAATAAAAGTGTATGTGGATGAAACACGTCCGTATCTTCAGGGAGCACGATTAACAGCTTGGGAATTGGTGAAATTGGGCATCGATGTAACGCTGATAAGCGACAACATGGCAGGCTGGGTTATGAAAACGAAGAAAATAGATGCGGTTATAGTGGGAGCAGATAGAATCGCGGCAAACGGTGATGTAGCCAACAAGATAGGAACTTACTCCCTGGCCGTGCTGGCAAAAAAGCACGGTATACCTTTTTATGTGGCGGCTCCCACATCAACTGTGGATCTTTCCACATTTACAGGTGCGGAGATACCTATAGAGGAAAGAAGCCATCATGAAGTAACACACTGTCATACGGTTAAGGTTGCACCGGATGGAGTCAAGGTTTTCAACCCCGCTTTTGATGTAACGGACAATGAACTCGTGGATGCGATAATCACTGAAAAAGGTATTGTTAGGCAGCCCTATTACAAAAATCTGCGGGCTCTTCTCGAGGGGTGATACACTTGGAGAAAGTTTTCGTGGTAACTTCTGGAAAGGGTGGTGTTGGAAAGACAACGCTGGTAGCGAATTTGGGGTGTGCTCTCGCCAAAATGGGGGACAAGGTTTGTCTTATAGATGCGGATGTTGGACTGAAGAACCTGGATGTGGTGTTAGGTCTCGAAAATCGTATAATCTATACCATAATCGATGTTGTGAATAACAGGGTCAAACCCGAAGAAGCGCTGGTGAAACACAAGATATTGAAGAATTTACATCTCCTCCCTGCTTCTCAGATAGCCACCAAGGAGATGATATCGCCGGAAGATATGAAACGCATAATCCATCAACTGTACCCAAATTTCGATTATATAATCATAGACTCCCCTGCAGGTATTGAACGAGGTTTCAGAAATGCCATTGCCGCTGCCGAACAAGCCATAGTTATAACCACACCCGAATTACCTTCAATCTCTGATGCAGACAGGGTAATAGGATTACTGGAAAATGCTGGATTTGAAGCACAGAGTGTGAAGCTGGTCATAAACAGGATAAAACCCAAGATGGTAAAACGTGGGGAAATGCTCACAAAAGAAGATATAGCAGAAGCACTGGCAGTTAACATAGTGGGGCTAATCCCTGACACTGACGAAATGGTGGTGGCGACCAACAGAGGTATGCCAGTTGTGCTGAACGGCAACCAGAATGTGTCGGTGATCTTCGAGAACATAGCAAAAAGATTGAAGGGACAACCTGTGCCCATAGAAGCGGATACGATCGTTACTGGAGGATCGTTCCTGGATATGATAAGGAAACTCTTCAAGGGTTCGAGGGGCTGAGAGCATGTTCTTTGGTTTCATGAGGCGCAGGAAGAAAAAAGGTAGCCGTACAGAAGCGAAGGAAAGACTTGAAAATATGCTTTCCACCAGAAGAAGGGTGGTACCCATAAGCAATTTCATAGATGAAAAGCACTTCAGGAATTCCGTCAGCGAAATGGAAAACGTTGTAAGAGAATTGGCGGCGAAATACTTCAACGTTGCGAAACACAACGTCAGAGTCGAATGCGAGGAACATAACGGCTATGTTGTGATAATAACCAACATCACTTTCGATTAGGGGGGAAAGCATGCTGAAAACGTACAAAATCAGTACAAAAAGAAGAGTTCAAGCCGTTGAAATCACCTCGGAAGTAAGGAATGCAGTCAGGGAATCGGGAGTGAAAAATGGTATATGTGTTGTGTACGTGCCCCATACCACAGCAGGCGTGGTGGTGAATGAAAGCTATGATCCCGCTGTGATGGAAGACCTTATGGCCAAGCTATCTCAACTGGTACCGGCGGGAATGGGGTACAGACATCTCGAAGGCAATGCGGATTCACACATAAAATCATCCATTGTCGGCAATTCTGCATCTATCATCGTGGAAGATGGAAACCTCCTCCTTGGACGATGGGGAGGGGTATTTTTTCTGGAGTTCGATGGACCTAGGGATCGAAGATTCCATGTGAAAATCATTGAAGGATGAAGATGATTCCCTCTTCACAATCTAGAGCAGGAGGTGGTTGAATCAATGGCAAAGATCACTATCGATCAGGATGCCTGTATAGGTTGCGGGGTGTGTGAAAACCTATGCCCCGATGTTTTCAAACTTGGTGAGGATGGTAAAGCAAGCGCGCTGGTTGCCGAATCTGATTTACCCTGTGTACAGGACGCGGCCGATTCGTGTCCTACTTCGGCCATAAAACTTGAGTGACCTTCATACCGGGTGCAGGGAAATCTGCACCCGGGTTTCATGCAACATGACAGGCAAATTATGTGTGATTGGAGACATCAATCTGGATCTGATGATTCACATTGATTCTCCACCCGGGATTGATGAAGATAGAGAAGTACGAACTTTACAGATGAAACCGGGTGGTACCGCTTGTAACACGATACTGGAAATTGAAAGATGGGGATGTAGAGCACATTTATTTGGCTCAAGAGGCAGGGATCCAATGGGAGAACTGATGGAACTGGAACTTCGCGATCACAATTTCGAAAAATCCTTGATCCTTTCGAGTTTTCTAACGGGTTTATGCGTGGTGATAGAAGATCCATCCGGCAGAAGGCTCATCACACATAGAGGAGCAAATAAAACCACTATTTTCAATCTTATAAATGGAAAATACGATATTTCCAGTTGTTCGTGGATACACCTTTCTTCGCTGGAACCAGAGGCTTTAGAATACGTGAAAAAAATCGCGAAAGGAAGCGTCATCAGCTACGATCCGGGAGGTATACAAATTAAACGTTTACACGATTCTTCGTTGATCGGCATGGTAGACTTCCTGTTTTTGAATATCAAAGAATATCAGTTTCTCCAATTTGAATCTTCCGGCTTGAAAACGAAGGTGGTGGTGAAAAAAGGAGAAGAGGGAGCAGAACTCATATTCGATAACAAAAAGATCAAGGTGGAAGCGAAAAAAGTGAGGAAGATCATGCAGACTCGTGGTGCAGGGGATGTGTTCGATGGAGCCTTTATATCGTGTATGTTCAATGGTGGAACCCTCGAAGAATGCTTGAAGATAGCCACTAATAGAGCAGGTGATTATATTGAAGGAGGTGTGGGATGTTGAAGGTAGTTTTTTTGGGACATGCCACTTTCATCTTGGAAACGGGTACCTATCGTTTGATAATCGATCCGTTCGTTAGAGAAAACCCCGCATGTCCCCTGAAATTTGAAGAAGTACCCAAGTTGACACACGTGCTCATCACCCATGGTCACGGAGATCATCTGGGTGATGCGGTGGAATTTGCAAAGAGAGATGGGGCCATGGTGATATGTAACTTCGAAATTTCCGTGTACCTTACAAGAAAAGGTGTTGAGAAAGTTCATGCCATGCACATAGGTGGGAGGTACAAATTCGATTTCGGTAACGTGAAGATGGTCCCCGCATTACATGGTTCGGGAATCCTGGAAAACGGTGAAATCCTGTACGGAGGGAATCCATGCGGTTTCCTCATTGAGGTCGATGGTAAGAAAGTGTACCATGCAGGTGACACAGGATTAAGCATCGAAATGAAGTTGCTAGAAGACGAAGAGGTGGATCTTGCGCTCCTGCCCATTGGAGGAAACTATGTGATGGATGTGAACGATGCGGTGAAGGCGGTAGAATTAATCAAACCCAAGCTGGTGGTTCCCATGCATTACGGTACATGGCCTGTGATAAGCGCAAGGGCAGATAAATTCAAAGATTATGTCGAAGAGAAGGGTTTTCATTGCTCCATAATAAAACCAGGAGATTCCATAGAATTATGATTCTAAATTAGATAGGATATAAGCTTTTGGGCTTCAGCTACATCTTTTCTTATCGCCTCTTTGAGTTCCTCCAAATTGCGATACTTTCTCTCCTCGCGCAGGAAGGCGAGGAGGGAAATTTCCAGTTTTTCATCGTACAAATCTCCCCCCGAGTAGTTGAGCAGAAAGACTTCATACTTTACGTCCAGATCGTCATCGATGGTTGGTCTAACTCCCACATTCATCAATCCATACATTTCTTCACCATGCACGCTGGTTTTGACAAGATAAACTCCGAACTTCGGTATTACGAGTCTTTCGTGACCTCGATCCAGATTGGCGGTGGGAAATCCCAGTTTGCTTCCCAGTCTTCTCCCACGCACCACCCTTCCAATCAATTTAAATGGAGAACCGAGTAACCAGTTCGCACGTTCTATATTGCCGGCAATCAAACATTTCCTTATAATGGTACTGCTCACTCTGCATTCATCTACCTTAACCTCGTCCACGAGTTTCAGAGAGATTCCCTCTTTTTTACAGAATGACCTTAGAATTTCTGTATTACCTTCGGCTCCACGTCCGAATCTGAAATTCCTTCCCACCACTATTCCCTTGATACCGAAGTCCTTAAGCATGTACATAAATTCTTCGGAACTTATTCCCTTGATTTCTATCAAATCCATGAATCGCACGGAAAAAACTCCGATTTCCTGAAGCAATTTGAGCCTATATGTGGGGGGATATATCAATCCCGGAAAATGGCGGTCTACATAATATTCCATGGGATATACGAAGGACATAACTTCCAATTCCGCATCCATAGAGGATGCCAATCGCAAACCTTCTTCTATAACCTTTCTGTGACCCAAGTGCACCCCATCGAAAACCCCTACGGCTACGACCATGCCCCTCAAAATTCTGTCATCCCCGCGTACATCTTCGTTATCGCATCCAGGATTTCGGAGGGTGAAATCAATTCTCCATCCACGCGTGATACCAATTCGAAATGTTGCCTGCTCTTGAAAACTCTCGAAACTTCACGGGCTACCTGCCCCAGATTCATCTCCGCCACCACCACTCCGCTTATGTGTTTAGAAAGTTCCTTCAAACGCTTGAAGGGAAAGGGCCATATCGTTATCGGCCTGAAAAGTCCGACGGGTATGTCGTCCAGCCTTGCCATCTTAACGGCACGCAAAGCACTACGTGCAACTGAACCATAGGCTATCACCAGTATCTCAGCATCTTTGACCATGAATTCTTCGTACTTTATGATCCTGTCAGCATGAAGACGAATCTTGTTTTCCAGTCTACGCAAAAGCTTACCCGCTATATTCGAAGTACCAACAGGGAAACCACTCTCGTCATGTACAAGGCCTGTAACGTGAAACCTGGTTTTACCCATCTTTGCCAGGGGTATCACTTCCACATTCTCACGTTCTTCAAAAGGAAGGAAAATTTCCTCGGCTTCCTCGAACTCCTCATCGCTTTTTCTACTTATTATCTCTATATCCTCATCGGGTGGAAGGGTAACACTCTCCCTGATGTGACCGAGCACTTCATCCATCAAGAAAATGACAGGATTCCTGAATTCTTCTGCGAGGTTGAAGGCTTCTATTATCAGTTCGTATACCTCTTCCACAGTGGACGGATAAAGGGTTATTATGGGGTGGTCTCCGTGTGTTCCCCACCGTGCCTGCATTATATCTCCTTGACCGGGACGTGTGGGCAAACCTGTGCTGGGACCTCCCCTCTGCACATCAACAAAAACCACAGGAGTCTCGGCCATGCAGGCGTATCCTATGGCTTCCTGCATGAGGCTGAATCCTGGACCACTGGTGGCGGTCATAGCTTTGACACCTGCCAGCGATGCTCCTATTATGGCCGCGGCGCTGGCGAGCTCATCTTCCATCTGTATGAATACACCGCCTATTTTCGGTAATTCCCGCGCCATAACCTCCGCTATTTCCGAAGATGGAGTTATAGGATAACCCGCGTAGAACCTGCATCCAGCCCTTATAGCACCCAATGCACACGCTTCGTTGCCCTGCAGAAGGATACGCTCACTCATCGCTTCTCACCCGCTTTCGCCTCAACCTGTACCACATCCACAGCGAAATCCGGACACAGATTCTCACACATGAGGCATCCGACACACCTATCATGATCTTCTACTTTTGGAACGTCCAGCTCGCCTCTGATTATGGTTTTCGTGGGACAAACCCAGTAACATATCCCACATCTTTTACACCAATCATAATTTATATTCACTCGATACTTTCCCTTCACTCCCGTCCCTCCCCACTGCTTGTTTCCCCCATGTGTTCCTATCCTAACATGGCCAGAAAAATCCCGGCTGCCACGGCGGAACCTATTACACCTGCAACGTTTGGACCCATGGCGTGCATCAAGATGAAATTCGTCGGATCATCCTGTTGCGCCACCATCTGGGCAACTCTCGCCGAATCGGGAACAGCTGATACGCCAGCTGCACCTATCAAAGGATTGACCTTGTTCTTCACAAAGAGATTCATGAGCTTTGCGAAGAGTATACCCGATGCCGTCGCTATCATGAAAGCTACCGCACCTAGAAGAACCACCTTCAAACTCTGAGGGGTCAAAAAAGTTTCGGCACGTGCCATAGATCCGACGGATACGCACAACAGGATGGTCACACTATCCAGTATGTAACGTGAGGCTGCCTCCACCAACCTCTTCACCACCCCGGATTCTTTCAACAAATTGCCAAGCATGAGCATACCTATCAGGGGTAAAGCCTTCGGTACCAGAAGAGTTACCACTACCGTCCCCACAACAGGAAAAATGATTCTTTCCAGCTTGGAAACATGACGCAACTGTTCCATGCGTATCATACGCTCTTTCTTCGTGGTGAGCAGTTTCATTATGGGGGGCTGTATAATGGGTATCAAAGCTATATAGGAATAAGCGGCGATGGCTATTATGGATATGAGTTCAGGTGCGAGTTTGGAGGACAGAAATATGGATGTGGGACCATCCGCTCCTCCTATTATGCCAATGGAAGCCGATTGCGTCACACTGAAGCCCAGATGACTCGCCACAACGAAAGTGAAAAATATACCCACCTGAGCAGCAGCACCGAGAAAAAGAACCTTGGGATTGGATAGAAGAAAAGAAAAATCGGTGAGAGCACCGATTCCAAGGAATATTAAAGGAGGATACACACCCTTGAGCAACCCTTGTTGTATATACCACATCAATCCTCCCGGACATCCATCGTGTGGTGGCTCGAAAATACCGGTAGCTGAGGCAGGCACGTTCCCGATTATGATTCCGAAAGCTATTGGAATGAGAAGAAGAGGCTCAGCATGTTTGACCACGGCGAAATAGATGAGTATTCCTGCTATAACGAACATAACAAGATTTCCGATGGAATAGTCGAATATGGCGGTGGTTTTCAGATAGTTCATCATGCTGTCCAGCAAGGTGAATACCTCCTATTTTCTGAATTTTTCTGGATCGAATTCGATCGTTCTGGATCTATCGATTTTCACATAAACATCCTTGCCAAGATACAGCACGGGATCATACGCCGGTCTACCAACCTCATCGAAGGCTCGTGGATCGTAATGTAGACCTACTATTCTGCCCACGAAGAAGGTGTGATCACCATATGATCGGCTTTCCAGAACCCTGCATTCGTATACAGCCACCGCATTCCCTATGCCCGGAACTTTCACCACTCTGGGCTCCAACAGTTCCAACCCATATTCCAGGACCTTGTTGATCTTACTTCCCGATGTTCTCCCGAGTTTTTCCACAAGTTCGGCATGCCCATGGCCGAGAAAGCTCGCGGTGAACTCGCCACTTTTCATCAAAAGATCATGAGTATAACGTTTTGGAGATATGGAAACTCCAAAAATGGGGGGATTGAAAGACAAAAGGGTGTGCCAGGCTGCGGCCATGAAGTTCAGCTCATCACCATATCGTGCGCCTATCACGGCAACGGTGGTGGGATATATTTGATAGAGCGATGTAGGATCTTTTTCGAAAACCACCCTTTCATCACCTCATCGTCTCCAAAAAGATTCTGTGCACATGGCTGGAACCTGAAAGTTCCGGATGGAACGAGGCTACCATGATCTTCCCCTGACGCACAAACACAGGTGTACCATTGTGTACCGCAAGTACTTCAACTTCAGACCCCATACGAACTATTCTGGGTGCTCTTATGAAAACTCCCCTGATGGGAACATCCACACCCTTGATCTCCAGGTCAACCTCGAAACTATTTACCTGCCTGCCGTAAGCATTCCTTTCAACATCTATGTCTATGACCCCAAGGGTTTCCTGTGAAGGATTGTTTGTAACCCTTTTCGAGAGCACTATCATACCTGCACAGGTTCCAAAGACAGGGAAACCCTTGCTCACCATATCTTTCAGGACGTCCCACAACCCTGCGAATTTCATGAGTTTGGAGATGGTTGTACTTTCTCCACCCGGTATGATGAGGCCATCGATTTCATCCAGCTGCTCGGACTTTTTGACAATCTCAACATCTACTCCCATGCTTCGAAGAGTTTCCACGTGCTCACGTATGTCTCCCTGGACACCCAGCACACCAATTTTCAAATTTACCAGCCCCTTTCTTGCATCCTGACTGCAAGCTCTGCTATGTCCTGACCGGGCATGGCTTCACCAATATCTTCGCTTATCTTTGCAAGCATTTTTGGATCATCGTAGTACATAACTGCTGCCACTATTGCTTTCGCCATCTTCCTAGGATCTTTGGACTTGAATATACCCGATCCCACGAAGACACCATCAGCTCCAAGCAGCATCATCAAGGCCGCATCAGCTGGAGTGGCAACTCCACCAGCTGCGAAATTCACCACCGGTAACCTTCCCAATCTCTTCACTTCGGCAACCAGCTCCACCGGTGCTCCAATTTCTTTCGCATAGGTTACCAGCTCTTCATCGGGCATGTTTTGAATCCTTCTGATTTCATCCATGACCTGACGCATGTGTTTCACAGCTTCAATGATGTTGCCTGTTCCCGCTTCACCTTTGGTCCTTATCATGGCAGCTCCTTCCGCTATTCTTCTCAGGGCTTCTCCCAGGTTTCTGGCTCCACAAACGAAGGGTACCTTGAATTCATGCTTGTTTATGTGATACTTATCATCGGCCGGTGTGAGAACTTCAGATTCATCTATGAAATCGACACCGAGAGCTTCGAGTATCATGGCTTCAGCGATATGGCCTATCCTCACCTTGGCCATGACAGGTATACTCACAGCGTCCATTATTTCCTTTATCTTCTGTACACTCGCCATTCTGGCCACTCCACCCTGCTTCCTTATATCGGCCGGTACCCTCTCCAGAGCCATCACCGCCACGGCTCCCGCTTCTTCAGCTATCCTGGCTTGCTCCGCCGTGGTCACATCCATTATCACGCCATGCTTAAACATTTCAGCGAATCCTTTTTTCAACGTCCAGGTACCGTATTTTTCCATTACCCCTCACCCTCCTTTCCAGTAATCGCTTGGAACCTCCTTCAATCTGGAAAGATCTCCCTTCCTTCTCCCCACTTTTGCACATGGTCTTCCGTTTACCTCCACTATATCTGCAGTTATGTCCACCTTTCTTCGCAAAAGTCTGGATCCAACGCCGTAAACATCCACCGGAACCTGAAGTCTCTCGAAAAGATCTATCTTCCTCGCATCAAACCCTCCGGAAACTATTATTTTGAGATCCTTCAATCCATTCTCATCGAAAACCCGCCTCGCGCGCCACACGAGCTCGGGACAAACACCCAAAGAAGATTCGTCTTTCGGTGTCACCGATACATCGCGAAGACTTCCTGAGGTATCGAAGCGTACTCCCCAGATTTTCCCCTTACCTTCACCTATTATGGGAGATGGATCGGTTATACCAGGTTTGAAAGGCTTCCTCATGATGTGTTCATAGAATGCTTTTATGACCTTCATGGTTGTACCTATGCAGTCATTCTCCCAATCGACGAGCACGATCCTTTTCACATGTGGGGATATGTGTCTGTCGAATGCCAGAGCCGCGGCTTCCGTGCTTCCATCGTATGCAGCTATCAGAGCGTGGGGAATCGTCCCAAGACTTTCGGTACCCCAATAATCGGCGTTGGCATCGGTGGAAACACCAAAAGCACCTGCCTTCAAGGCAGCATAACCATCGGTGGCCTGCACCCAGTAATGATCGAAACGTGCGCTGAAGAACAGTATAGGTTTTCCACGTGCAGCTTTCACCACTTCTCTGACAGCCGTGGCAGTACTGGTGGCACGTGCCATGACTCCGAGTAGAACGGTTTCAAGATAACCAAAGTACGTTGGATCGCCTTCTATGGTCATTATAAGCTCGTTCTCTTTTGCTTCCTCGCCATCGTAAAGTGCTCTCACCCTTATTTCGTTCCATTTATCGATCCATAGATCGTTGAGTCTCCTTCTTAGCTCCCACCTTTCTTTCGTCAATTTCATCAGCTCATCCATCCGCACATCATAGGACGCGGCCTGCATTTTCCTCTCAGTTTCCAGTATTCTCTGGAAGATTTCCCTGGCTTTGTCTTCATCCCTATAGTATCCTGTTCCATATCTAAGAATCGCCAACGCCTCGTCTATACCCACTATAACCGCGTCAGCGCGCGGGAAAAATTGATAGAGAACCCATGGATGTCTGTCGTCCTTTTTCAACACCTCAACATATCTCGTAAAATAAATATCGGAATAGTATCCTGCTCTTATCCTATCTATGGGAACCTTGAAAACCCTGGGATCCAGCCTCTTCAATTCTTCACCACCTGCGCTCCCAGTATTTTTTCCATATGTTTCAAAGCCCACTCGTGCTCTTCAGTATCGTAGGATTTAACTCCTTTCTCCCACACCCTTACGACCATATCCCTGTTACACAACTCCTCGACTGTGTGTAGAACACATATATTGGTCACCAATCCGCAGACATCTATCTCCTGTATTCCAAGCTCTTTAAGCAATTCATCTAGGTTGGTCTCGAAGAAAGCGCTGAATCTCCTTTTTTTCACACTGTAATGCTTCTGATAATCCTGTAATTCGACCAACAACTCTTTCACCAGTTCTGCACCTTCGCTTCCTGCCACACAGTGCTTTCCAAATCTTTGGAATTCCAGATCGTCCTGTTGATGCCAATCCTGTGTGGTTATTATGGGAAGACCCTCTTTCTTATACTCCAGAACCTTCCCAAGTATAAAAGGGATAATCGTTTCCGCACCTTCGAAATAGAGAGCTCCCCCCGGTTTCGCGAAATCGTTCTGAAGATCTATTATGAGAAGGGCTCTCACAGTCCCACCTCCTGCAATACAATTATAAACCAAAAGTTGTCCCCTCTCCCTCGTTTTCTAACCCAGAACCTTTTCTATTTTCAGCTTCTTTTCCTGCCCAAGGTCTATAACATTACCCTCCTCGTCCTGAACCAGAGGTCTCGTATAATATCCACGTTTTATACCCACGACAACCACTTCCCTGCCGTTGGAAAGAAGCAGTCTCGTGCCCGCGGGATACATACCCATAACTTTTATCAATCCGTTCACCACACGAGGATCAAGATGTTTACCGGCTATGGAAAGTATGAAACTGAAAGCTTTATATGGAGTCCAACCAGGTTTGTATGGACGCTCGCTCGTCAGGGCATCGTATATATCAGCAACCGCTATTATACGTGCAAACAGATCTATGCTTCCATTCTTTAAGCCCCTCATGTAGCCCGTACCATCCATCTTCTCATGGTGTTCTTCTATACCGGCAAGTATGGCTCTATCCTTTAATCCCGATTCTTCACATATCTGTTTTCCATATACCACATGCTTCTTGACCTCTGTGAACTCCAGATTGCTCAACTTGCGACGGGCATTCAAGATTTCCTGAGGTACCATCAACTTTCCCACATCGTGTATCAACGCGGAAGTGGCCAGAGTGTGTATTGTTTCTTCCTTCAAACCCAGTTCTATACCCATAAGAGTACTGAGAATGGCAACGTTTACTTCGTGTGTGTACGTGTATTCATCGAGATTTTTCAGAATCGCCATCACCGGAACGATGTAATCTCCATAATTGTCCATGATATTCTTCGAAAGCGTTTTGGCCCTTTCCTCGACTTTGGAGTACTCTATCTTACCATCCTCGACAACCTTCGTGAATATGTCCTCGATGTCCTGCTTCATACCACTCACGAAGTCTTCATGAAGTATGCCCTTTACATCCCCATCGATGTGGGTGGTATCAACGAGAAGCCATTTTATGCCAAGGCTTTTCAACAACCCGATTTTGTCTTCTGTAAGCCGTTCCCCAACACGAACCACCGCTTTACCTGCGGCAAGCGCTATCTCCTCCTCGGCTATGTCTCCCTCGACCAGTTTGTCAACAGATTTCCAAATCCTCAAATTTTCCCACTCCCAGCATCCAGAGATTTCAGCGGTTAAATGAGGGGGGCTCGGCCCCCCTCACTCTTCTCTCACTTTTTTATGTACCGTGGTGTTTCATCGTAACTTTCTATTACTCCCAGGTTTTTGATGTAGTCCTTGACCACATCGGCCAGCACGAATCCAGTATCATAACCTTTTTCAGACCATTCCTTCAACATCAGGTAACCGTCTCCTCCGCCTGCCATGTAGTTGTTGGTGACAACAACGTAAGTTTTGTTCAGATCTATCGGTTCATCGTTCACCTTCACATCCACAGGTTTACCACCCTCGTTCACCCAGGTTAAACCTGAAGTCTGCAGATGTGCTCCTTTACCATCGGGTATGGTAGCTGCATACTCCAGCACCTTCATTATCTCCGCGCCGGTGAGTTCCATGACGTAGAGAGTATTACCGAATGGAAGAACCGTGAGTATATCTCTGTAGGTAATCTTGCCGGGTTTTATGGAGGCTCTTATGCCACCACCGTTCTGAAGTGCTATGTCCGCCCCGGTTTTCCACCGCATGGCATCGGTTATCAAATGAGCGAGGTTGGTATCACGGGACCTTACATGACTCCTTTCACCGTCCAGGTACACCTTGGTTTCACCGATGGGCTGATCCAGCTTCTTCGCACCTCTTTCCTTGTAAGTAGCCAGTACTGCATCTACGAAGAAATCGGGTTCTATGGGTGCACCCACGTACTCGTACATGGATCTACCTTTCTCATCCTTGCCGAGATACTTCTTGAGATTTATGGGGATGTAAGTCCAGCTCCAGTTACGTACCTTCCCATCCTCCACATCGAGATCCAACCTTCCCAGGTACTTACCCCATTCCCACGCTTGAACAATCACTGTACCATTCACTACCACGGCTTTTTCCATTTTGGTATGGGTATGCCCTCCTATTATTACATCTATACCTTTCACTTTCCGAGCGAGTTCCACATCCGATGTGTAGCCTTCCTCGCCGTACGTTTCGAATCCAAGATGTGAGAGAACCACTATAACATCAACCTTGTCGCGCAGCAATTTAACGTACCGACTCACAGCTTCCACAGCATCTATGAACTTGTTTTCGCCAAGATACAGTGGTTCGAGTATGGCTGTTTCCTCGGTTGTTACACCTATTATCCCCACTTTGATATCACCGAAATCCTTTACCACGTAAGGTTTGAAAATGGGCTCGCCATCCGGTCCCACGAAGTTACAGCTCAGGAAGGGAAAGGTGGCAAAACGCGATTGTTTCAACAAAACATCGAAAGGATTATCGAATTCATGATTGCCCAGAACCATTGCATCGAGTTTCATGAGATCCAGTGCCACGATGTCGGGTTCGGCATCCAGCAAATCGCTTTCCGGAACACCCGTATTAAGATCCCCGGCATGCAGGAAGAGGACGTGGCCACCGGCACTCTCCACTTCTTTCCGTATCTCTTTCACCACCGTCGCTATGTAAGCGAAACCACCTATGTTGGGATTGCGCCATTCGCTGAAAGCCCAGGCATGACCGTGAGTATCGTTGATATGAAGCAAGGTGAGATGTGCCGCCAGCACCCACACCCATAACAACACGATGAGAATCGTGAACAGTACTTTCCTCATAGCAACGCCTCCCCATCGGAAAGTTTTATCACCTCAAATATTCTACACCCTCGTTCTTCCAAAAGATTTTTGTGATTTTCTTATTATGGTATCCTCGAAACGTTTGTAGGTACCACTTCAAACATACCATATTTTTGCTGGTCATCCGGATAATACGAAGCACTATGGTGAAAAGTTGAAAGTAATGGGATATCCTTGCTATCATTGGAATGGTTCACCTTCAGACATATAACTTGAAAGACCGGAAAGCGAAGGAGGCACGGGACGCATGGACAAACTCAGATTCGCCATGATCGGATGTGGACGCATAGCACACAAGAGCCATTCAGAAGCGATTATAGAAAATAGATCCTTGCTGGAATGTGTGGTAGCATGCGATCTGGTGGAAGAAAAAGCCAGGAGTTTCTCAAATGTTCTGGAAAGAGCAGGATTGAAAAAGCCTGAGATCAGCATCAAACACGCGGAAGTCCTTCAACGCTACGATATAGATGTGGTGGTGGTAGCCACCGAGAGTGGTAAACATTATGAAATCACCAGAGCAGCACTGGAAGCAGGAAAACATGTACTCGTGGAGAAACCCATGGCGCTTTCGGTGAAGCACATGAACGAATTGATAGAACTGGCCAGGGAAAAGAATCTGAAACTTGGAGTATGCTTCCAGAATAGATTCAATCCTCCCGTTCAAGAGCTGCGGAAAAAGATAGAAGCGGGGGCGTTTGGGAAGATAAATTACGGCGTTATACAGGTACGCTGGAACAGAAACGAGGAGTATTACAGAATGGCTCCATGGCGTGGTACCTGGGCGATGGATGGAGGAGTGCTGATGAACCAATCCACACATGGCATAGATCTTCTTCAATGGATGCTCGGAGGAGAAATTGAAGAAGTTTATGGACGCATAAACAACTTCTCGCATCCACAAATAGAAGCAGAAGATTTTGGAAGCGCTGTGGTGAAGTTCAAAAACGGTTCGGTAGGGATAATAGAAGCCACTTCAACGGTATATCCTCAAAACCTTGAAGAACGTCTCTCCATCTTCGGAGAAAGAGGTACGGTGGTTATAGGTGGACTGGCAGTCAACAGAATAGAAGTCTGGAGGTTTCCGGGTGAAGACTCTCATCCCTTTATGAGTCTTCCTGATCCAGAAACGGTGTATGGAAAAGGGCACATTCCTCTGTACAAAGATTTCTGCAAAGCGATCCTTGAGAACCGACCTCCATACATATCCGGTGAAGAAGGCAAAAAAGCCGTTGAATTGGTTCTAGCCATATATAAATCGGCTCTGGAGAATCGACCGGTACGCTTTCCCCTCACCGATTTTTCAACCCTTGAGATGGAAGGTTTCTTCTCTGAGTAAACCATAGATAAGTATGTCGTGATAGGAACCGTTGTAATACCGTGCTTTGCGTAAACATCCTTCATTCTTGAATCCAAGGGCTTCCAGCACCTTGATAGAACGAATGTTATAAGAATACACTTCGGCGGTCAACCTGTTGAGATTGAGTGTGGAAAAACAGAGATTCACGAATTCTTTCAACATCATCTTACTAATACCTTTGTCCCTGAATTCAGGGTACAGATAAAATGTTATGTATGCTGTTCTGTTGAACCATCTTATGTTGTAAAGTTTCACCCAGCCAACAACCTCTTCATCCCTCTTCGCAATAAAGACAACCGTTTCCGGGAAATCCGTCCACCACGAGTTTCTTTCCGAAATGTACTGTAAGTCCTCAGGATATACTGTGACATCCTCTGCTTCCACAAACAAGAACGAATCCGACCTGAAAGGCATCATACCACCCTTCTCACCAGATTTATGGCGTTCTCGGGACACACCTCATGACAAACATAACATCTTATGCATCTCTCATAATCTACCTTTCTAGTATCGATATCTATAGCAGAAACGGGGCACCTTTCTTCACAGATCCTGCAACCCACACACCTTCTTCTGTCGATTCTGGGAACCCTTATCACCCTCCTGAGTAATCTGGCTATGGAACGCGGCAGAGGGACAACAGAAACGGTGGAAGGAAGCGAAATTTTCCCCTTCCACTCACCGTACAGAATGTATGGCGGGACCAGATCCCTCTCCAGAGAACGCTTCACTGTGTAAATCAATCCTTCCGATATACCCAATGATCTCACCACAGCATGATCCAGAGCAAAACCATCTTCTGACACCGCGATGAGGCCGAAGAGTTTCACCTGTCCATTCGATGGTCCGTTACCCTCCATTCCTATCACGCCATCGAGAACGTTCAATACGGGTTTCACGAGAAGGTGTACGTCTATCAGTAAATCAGCGAAATTTTCACTTGTTCCAGCTCTAAGATGCCATGCCGATTTCTCTTTGCCCGGAATACAACCAAAAGTGTTTTTAACGGCTAAAGTCAGTATCATCTGCGAATGAGTTTTCAACTTTGGTACGTTGACAACACCATCCACCTCAACGACTTTCCTGGAAAGCCTTATTTTCCTGTATATGATGCCATCGAATTCCAGCGGATCGTCGAGCTCAACTATGGGAACGCTGAGTTTCTCACACACGTCCTTCACACCGCTTACACGGGCAACTTTCTGTATGCTTCCCACAGCAGGGCTGTCACCAACCAGCGGTTTCACACCCATATCCAGAAGAAATTCGAGAATCACCTTTATCATATAAGGATGCGTGGTCACTGCGGTGGATGGAGCCTTCGGTGAAAGAAGATTTGGTTTTACCAGTATCCGATCACCGGGTTTGAAAAGATGCGAATATTCGTTTAAAAGATCCTTCAGGAGACCAGGAACGCTTTCATAATGAGTACATTCGCGAAAATAGACTTTCACATCCCCAATGATATATCACACTCCCACCATGTAAACGTTGAATTTGAGGTATGAAGTCTCAGGTACGTGTAAGCACTCGGGATGATCGGGAGGTTGGCCCGAGGTGAATACTCTCTTCAGAGAAACCCTGGTATCCCTGGCAGCCGAACGAATAACTTCTTCAAACGCCTCTCGTGAAACTATACGCGTGCACGAGGAAGTGGCAAGCAATCCTCCATTCTTCAAAAGTTTCAGAGCCCGTAGATTCAGCTCTTTGTACCCTCTCAAAGCAGCATCAAGGGAATGCGAGGACTTGGCCAACGAAGGAGGGTCCAAAAACACCGCGTCGAAAGCTTTGACTCCCTGCATGGACTTAAGGTAATCGAAAGCGTTGGCCCGTATCATCCTAACTTTACCGAGGTCTATGTTGTTCGATTTTAAATTAAGCCTAGCCACTTCCAGAGCCCTTTCCGAGTAATCGACCATGGTGGCCTCTCCACCACCATTGGCCAGACAATGTACAGTGAAATTTCCCGTATAGCAAAATACATCGAGAAATCTGGCAAAACGAAACCGCGATAAAAACCATGCGTTCATTCGTTGATCGAGGAAAAATCCCGTTTTCTGTCCGTGGGTATCGCATAGGAAATTCAAACCGTTTAGTTCGAAAGGTATCAACTCGGGTCCCTTTCCGAGTATCCAGCCCTCACATTTTTCCAATCCTTCGCGCTTCCGACTGGGCTCATCATCCTTCTCGTAGATTCCCACAGGGTCAAGAAGTTCTCTCAGAACGTCCACAATAGTGCTTTTCAATTTCTCAATACCCAGGGTATTGAATTGAACAACGAGGTATTCTCCGAACTTGTCCACTATCAAACCAGGTATGCCGTCACTCTCACTATAAACGACTCTGAAAGCGTTCGAATCATTCCATCTGTAATTCAAACGATGCATGAGGGCACTCTTGATCTTTGAATGAAAGAAACTTCTGCTTATCTCTTCTTTCTTCCTCGTCAGGATACGCACCACAATCTTGGATGAAGAATTGAAATACCCTCGCCCCACGAAGTATCCTCTGGATGAAAGAACATCGACTATATCACCATCTTCTGGCGAGCCTTCTATTTTCAAAACTTCGTTTTTGAATATCCAGGGATGCCTTTTGAGGGCACGTGCGTGCGGAGCGAGTATCACCTTCGCCACTATCACACTCTCTCCTCGAAGAGCTTTTCCCCATTCTCCAGATTCACGATTCTCAATATCAGTCGATCGTTCTCAAGGAAGATTTCTCCATACGTGGGAGGATAGCCACCTTTCGGTAAGGCAATACTTCCGGGATTGAATACCAACAATTGTCCTTTTCTGGTTATTGACGGAACGTGCGTATGACCATACATCAGAACATGCCAGTTTTCTCGCCTTGCGAGTTCAATGCCTTCTTCCAGACTCGGTGAGTCGCCATGTATACACAATATGTGATACTTCCCATAGCTTTTCAACATTATCCTGGGTATATCCTCGATCTCGAGCACCATGTAATCCACGTCAGCATCGCAATTACCTCTAACATAGTCCACACGATACTTTTTCAACTCTTCTGCAAGGGTTGCAGGATCATAACCTGGCGGTAGAGGATTTCTGGGTCCATGATAGAGCACATCTCCAAGGTGTATAATCCTGGCGCCGGAACTCAGATGTGAAGTGAAAGTTCGCCACCTTTCCAGAGATCCGTGTGTGTCACTGACAACAAAGACGTGCACATTTCACACCAGCCTTATCGGCATCACAATGTATAGATATCCTTCCACATCCGCGGGATTGATCTGCAAAGGACTATTCGGATCTCTGAAATTCAATTCTATCTCTTCAGAGTCTATGTGCTGACACGCTTCCAGTAAG
Source organism: Thermotogae bacterium (assembly GCA_021161835.1). GTDB lineage: Bacteria > Thermotogota > Thermotogae > UBA12178 > UBA12178 > JAGGZV01. The sequence goes on from JAGGZV010000094.1 coordinate 32,499, forward strand.
AATTTAGGGTTAAAACCTATTATTATATCTTCACCATCTTTCTGCACTTCCAATTCTTCCATCGCTTCACCACGGTCGCTGCTACGCGCACTGATCCTCAGAGTTTCTTCCTCTACCTCCAGCTTTATCGTTTCGGATCCCAATTTTGCGGCTATGGACACTCGTTTCAAAGCAGAAATGAAAGAATCTCTGTTCACACGTACTTTCGTTCTCACTTCCTTCGGCAGAACTTGTTTGTAATTGGGGAACTCGGCTTCAACAACCCGAACTATCATCTGAGTACCATCGAAAACGAACCCCACCCTTCTGCCATCGTATATCACTTCCAGATCATCCGACATAGCCGTCTTGATGGCGTTCAAAAAATCCTTCATGCTGTCCAGAGAAAGCAGGAAAGAACCGGTGAATTCGGTGGTGTTTTCAGCCTCAGCGAGTGCCAGCCTGAAACCATCCGCCGTCACCATCCTGAAATATCCTTCCTCGAATTCCCAGTACACCCCATTGAGGTTTTTCATAACTTCATCCTTTGCCGCGGAAAAAACTGTTCTGTCCAGCATCGTTTCAACGAGCGTGGTGGAAAGCATCATCTTCTCACCGGCTACATCCATCGATATTTCAGGAAACTCCTCCGGATCCATGGTCGGCAGGGTAAATCGACTTCTCATAGAAGAGACCACAAGATTGCTACCCTCGAGTTGCAGGACAACTTCATCTCCTGGCATACTCTTTACTATCTCGTCTATAACCTTTCCTTCGACAACGAATTTACCCTCACCTTCCATAATGCCCTGACGCACACGTGTTGCCAAAGATATTTCGAGATCGGTAGCTTGAAGGGTGAGAGTATTCTCCGAAACGTTGAACAGAATCCCCTGCAAAATTGCCTTCGCGGATTTCGCAGACACAACCTTTGATACCACCGATAAGCGTGTGGCGAGCTCGTTCCTGGGTACCTGCAATTTCACGCCGGAACCACCTCCAATGAAGGTTACGGCCCGAACAACGTGACCGTGAAGCAGAGTTTGTTACCCGAAGCCTCCAGTGCCGGATAAACCTGACGAATGAGTATGGGATCCGCCCCACCGGCCACCGCATCATAGCAGATAGTTATTTTGGTCGCAGTTACTGTTTCAATGGTGTATTCCGATCCCGGCCATCTGGAAACGTATCCAGGTACCAGATCGCTTATGGTTGAGGGGATTGTCGAATTCAATGTGACATACTGCATCACAGCGATATTCAGATTTCTCATGTTGACACCGACCTGCGTTGCCTTGGCTTTACGTATGGCGTTTATGGCGGTGGGAGTTACCACGGAAACCAAACTCGATATGATGGCCAAAACAATCAACAATTCGACAAGAGTGAAACCTTCTCTCCTTTTTCGTCCTCTCATGGGATAGCGCCTCCCATTCTATGTTAATGGAAAATCAGGCTTCCGTTCCACCTTCCATGACGGTGAAAGGAACATATCTGTTGAGTACTTCGAGTATGGAAACCGTCATGATCAGAGTTACTGGCAATGCAACTATCCTGGGAATAAAAAGTACCATAAAAGGTGCGCCAAACAGCTGATGAATAAAATACGGAACGAGGAATAATCCCACCACAACTTTTGGTATTCCTATGACCACCAGCCCTTTCCCGAACGACCATCTGCGCTTGAAGATATAGAAGAACACGAGCCCCGCTATCAAACCCCTTAGAGCGCTGGTGATGGTGAAATGCGGCATGTATGGCCCCATGGGATTCAACCAGAAACCTATAAGATCAGCGACCGCACCCACTATCGCTCCATTCACAGGTCCAAAAAAGACAGCAGCCATATATATCCCCAAACTACCTATTCCTATCCTTACACCTTCCACACCGAAGATAGCGATCCTTATGCTGGCAAAACGTGTTAGCAGTATGCTTATAACTGTGAATAGTGCCAGATAAACCACTCTTCTGCTTTTCACTTTACGTTCACCTCACCCTATGGATTTTCCCCTGTAAAGCGTGAAGATTATACTATAAACTATTTTCAAAAAGATTTCTGGGATTCAACACTTCGAACATGAGTATACCTGCACTAACAGATACATTCAGAGACTCCACCCCTTTTTTCATGGGAATGGAGATCAACTCATCACACGTTTCCTTTACCAGACGCGACAGACCTCTCCCCTCATTTCCGAAAACCATCACGTTGGGTTCCACAAAACATGTTTCCAGCACACTTTTTCCCCTCATATCAGCACCGTATACCCAGAATCCTCTTTCTTTCAATCTCCCTAAGGTACGTGATATGTTAACGACCATCACCACGGGGATCTTGAAAACGTTGCCCTCCGAAACTTTCACAACTGCAGGAGTCACGTGGACAGCTCTGTCCTTTGGAATCACCACTCCATCAACACCCAGAGCAGCCGCCGTTCTCACTATGGCTCCAAGATTATGCGGATCCTGTATGTGATCCAGCACCACGATAACTCGTGCATTTTCCAGCTCTTCGAGCTCACGGTAAACGAACTCTACATCGGCCACCACACCCTGATGTTTCCCTGTGGATGCCATCCCGCTGAGTGTACTCTCGCTGGTCTCCTGGACGGGAACACCCTTTTTGCATGCCAGGAATTCGATTTCTTCGAAAGACCCTCTCCTTTTTCTGGAGATGTAGATTCTTTTAACAAGGTGAAAATCCTGCTTAAGAGCTTCGATTACGGGATTCCTGCCGTATATGTACACTTTCATCGACGCTCCCTGAAAACAAATAGTTCACCCGATTCAAAGATCACTTCTACCTTGTTGTTCACGGCTTCATTGCTCAGAGTGAAGGTCTCATGAAAATGCAGGTCGTAAGAATTCAGAGGATATTTAAATCCCTTGAGTGAAAGTCCGCGTACCACATCACAGGCCGCCAGAAACGACCATATCTGACCGGGAAAGGCGTTGAAGGAAGACGATGAAGACAGTAAAAAAACCTCCCAATCTCTGTTCATCAGTAATATACTATGATTGGAATAGCGCTTCAGCAACCTGTATGCCGCCAGCGTTTGATCGGGCCTCGAACCCCAGGAACCATATACATGTATTTCCACCGGGTTCACTTTCAGGGCTTCCAAAATCGCCAGTTCGAGATCCAGTTCATCTTTTTCATGGGAATACTCACACACTGAACATTCTTTCTTTCTAAAAAATTCCAGCGTTTCATGATCTATGGAGTCCATATCCCCCACCAGGATATCCGGAACGATGCCCAGCTTTTTGAAAACCTCTGCGCCTGCGTCCACAGCTATCTTCAGAGCATATTCACTGAACTCCTCAACACCTATATCTACTGAGTCCCCACCTGCTATCAAGAGCACGTATCCACGCCTCATTTTTTCTTCAACCCCATTTCATGCCTGTACTTGTTGACCGTTCTCCTCGATACCTTGAGTCCCATCTCTTTGAGCTTACGTGCTATCTGTTCATCCGTCATGTCGGGATCAGTACGCAGGAGGTGAAGAATGTGCTTCATAGCCAACATCCTCATGCTTCTTTCACCAAAGAAAGAGGATAATTCATGCATTCCCCGTGGAGATTTCACATACTTGTCCTTTATGGCCCTGCTCACCGTGGATTTGTTGAACCCCAAACGTTTGGCCAGTTCGGTTATTTTGATCAACGAAGGTTCGGTTTTCCTGTTCAGGAAGTAATCCCTATTGATCTCTATCAGAATATCCGCTACCTGCTTCAATGTTTCCCTGCGTCTTTTCAAAGCATTCACAAGTATCAAGGCTTTCTTTTCTTTTTCCTTCCATTGAGACGTTCTGGGGACATTTTCACCGTATTCCACAATCCGTACTTCGGGTGTCATAACGATTGCTGTCAACCTTTCACCATCCAGAGTAAGGACAATATCGGGTTTCCCGTACTTCACTCCTTCCTCGGCATCAAAACCGTTCGATGGATAAGTACATTCCCCACGCTCTCTGAAACATTCGTTTTCATCTCTGGCAAGGATACCAGGAGGTCCCACACTCTTGAGAAAACGCAAAACCTCCTCCAGCTGCTTTTCATCTACCCCTATCTCTTTGGCCAGTGTTTTGAGGTCCAGAGGTAAAAGCCCATGATCATCGAGATGCCAGATCACATCTTCGGCGATCTCCCGCAATTTTTGTGTTGGAGCAAGATAATCCACCATCTTGAGCATGTAATCTTTGAGCGTGAATCTCTCAAAACGTATGATATCGAAATCTTCAGGGTCTCTCGATGCAGGAGCAAGGTCATCATATACCAATTCCACCAGAGGATTTTCCTCGACTTCTTTATATATAACCTCTTCCAGCACAACCAGAGGCATCTGTATCAACTCCAGATAAAGCCTCATCTCCTGGCTGAGAATCAGACCCTGATGCAGTTTCAGCTTTTGCTCCAAACCCTGAATCATGCTCATTTTGTCTCTCACAATTGTAGACTTTCCTCCACAGGCTTACAGATGATTCCGCCTATTTCCAGATCGAAAACGGAATTGGAATTAGCTGGTTTCAGGAAAACACCTGTATCCAGACCTCTTGCGGTACCGCCACACGAAACTATCCAGCGCTCCACATCCACCAATCCCGCATCTGCAGCCATTATAGCTATTTCCACGGCTACCTTAACACCTTCACAGAACATTCGTAGGGTTTGTGCCATTATTTCCAGAGGATACAACCCGCCGAATTTCTTCCTGAATGTACGCTCGACACCTGAAAATGCATGGGTGGTGGTCAGAACATAATGTCCTTTATCCAGCAACTCCTTCTTTATATCTTCGGAAAACTCATTTTTGTTTTTCGTGCGAAAACCCGTGTGATGTGTAACAACCACAAGTTTGAAATCATCGGGTATCATATCCAGAGCTTTTCTGGCGCTCTCACCTGTGGTTGATGATATTAGAATGCTTTTGTTACCTAGCTTGTCCGCCCATTCGATGGCCAGCTCCAGGGTCTTTTCAGTATGTTGCGGACCTTCTCCTTTGAAAAGAAACGTCTCAACGCGCATACACCGCACCTCCTCAACGTTCTTCGATTCTCGCCAATCTTTCCAGCACCCTGGTTCTCCCAAGCAAGTAGATAACTTTTACCAGTTCCGGACCTTCCCGTCTTCCTGTCAACAACTGTCTCAATGTCATATAAAAATCTTTCTTTGGCACCTTGAAGTTCTTTAGAACTTCTTTAAAGCATCGCACTATTTCCTTTTCTTCCCACTTCTGCAGATCCTCAAGAGCATATTTTATTTCAACAAAGACGGGTTTCAAATTCTTCTTCCTTATCTCCTCGAACAGTTCTTCGTCTGGTTGCACCTCCTCGAAATAAACATCGAGTTTTTCGGGAATCTCCGCCAGCGTTTCCACGGAATTTCGAACGCTCTCGATGGCTTTCTTCAACCACTTGAAATTCGCTTCCGCTTCTTTACGCTCGAGCAAGCCATAGCTGACCACGAAAGGTATGGCAAGCTTGGTTAACCTGTCCAGATCACCGTTTCTCATGTAGACTCCATTCATCCATTTCAACTTGTTCACATCGAATATAGCAGGACTCGAATGTACCCTGTCCAAATCGAAGACCTTCACCATCTCTTCGAGGCTCATGATCTCCTTACCTTCCGGATGCGACCAGCCAAGAAGTGCCAGGTAATTCACCATGGCTTCAGGAAGTATTCCCATGGCTCTGAACTCTTCTACGGATGTTGCCCCATGCCTTTTACTCAGCTTACTTCCATCCGGTGCCAGTATCATCGAAACGTGCGCGAACTTCGGTGGCGTCCATTCAAACGCTTCGTAGATAGCTAGCTGTCTCAGAGTATTGGAAAGATGATCATCACCTCGTATAACGTGTGTTATCTCCATGTCGTGATCATCGATCACACATGCGAAGTTGTAGGTGGGTAGACCGTTGCTTCGCAATATAACAAAGTCTCCTATAGCACCTTCTCTGAAGATTATTTCACCCTTTATGAGATCCATCAGTTTGTATTCTTTTCGGGGCATCTTGAACATTATCACCGGTTCCTTCCCCATTCTTTCGTATTCCTTTCTCCTGGACTCAGACGTAAATCTGGCGAAGTCGCTTTCAGAAAAATGCGGAGGTTTGCCCTCGGCTAAAAGCTTCGTTCTCACCTCATCTATCTCCTCGGGCGAAGCATAAACGGGATAAGCTTTTCCCTCCTTTACGAGCTCTCTGGCATATTCACGATACAACTCCAGCCGCTCACTCTGCCTGTATGGTCCGTAAGGACCCCCTATCTTCGGACCTTCGTCCCATTCCAACCCCAGCCAGAGAAGAGCATCAAGAAGTTTTTCCTCCGATTCCCTGGAGGAACGCGTAATATCGGTGTCCTCTATTCTCAGGATGAACTTTCCTTTGTGATGTCTCGCAAAAAGGTAATTCATCAAAGCAGTTCTGGCACCTCCAACATGTAGATGCCCTGTTGGGCTCGGAGCGAACCTAACCCTCACCGTCTTCTTCATACTCATCTTTTCCCTCCTCGACGGACACTTTGGTTGCGAAGACCAGATACGCCGTATGCGCCACCATCCTGTCCACAGGTCTCAATCTCTTGGGCACAGGTTTGTACATCCTGAAAAGATTCTCCCATACCTGTAGATTGATGAATCCCTCAGATTCAAGCGTTTCCAGAGCTTTTTCCACCTGGTTCACCGTGGGACATATTATCCCTATCCTGCCACCACCTTTAAGAGAATTGCGTGCGTGATAAATGTAGTTCCAGGAATCGTTTACATCTATCATAACCGCATCTACTTCCTTCTCGTCGAATCCCTCTTTTATATCCCTATGTTTTATCTCCACACGCTCCAGAACACCAAATCTTTTCAGATTCTCTTTTGCCAACCTTATGAAATCCTCTCTCCTTTCATACGCGTACACTTTTCCGCATGAGCCCACGTAACGTGCAAACGCCATACACAATGCCCCACTGCCCAACCCCGCATCTATCACCCTATCTCCCTCCTTTATATCCAGCATCATTATGATAAAGGCAGCATCCTTGGGATAGACTATCTGGGTCTTACGACGTATCTTGAAGATGTAATCCACTATGCCTGGTATCAGGATGTAGTATTCTTCTCCGGTGGAAGTCTTTCCCACACTCCCGTATTCCTTGCCCACTACTTCAGAAAGGTCTATGTTGCCCCTATGCGTCATCTTGATGCCTTCTCCTGTTTTGATGAGGTAGCTGGAACCATCCTTCAACAGCAACAACACGTCATCTCCTTTTTTTACCTTCATCTTCTGCCCCCCATGTGCTTCGAAAGCAGCGATATCAATGAATCCAGTTTTGAACGATCTCCGGTGGTCTCATATTCAAGCACACATCTCTCCGCGTATTCCTTAAGGATGATTTCCTTGACCTTATGCATGGCAGACGTTACCGCGTTTATCTGTATAAGCACATCTTCACAGCTCCTATCTTCTTCTATCATCTTCTGAAGCCCTCGAACCTGTCCCTCTATTCTCCGCAACCTGTTTATCATCGCGTCTTTTCCACCGGCCAATATTGCCACACCTCCCTACCGAACTTGTACGTGGTTTCTATCCACCCACCCAACACTCCATCTTCTCCATCCAGGAGCAGTTTCACCCAGTGTATGCCTTCAAAGGATTGAAAGATCGAGCAAACGAGGGAATGCACGAAAAGACGAGCATCTTCGAATCGCCAGTATTTGAACTTCTCTTTTTTCAAATCCACATAAATGGTATCATACACGATATACACTGCATTCACGGAGTCCTTTGGCATCAAGGAAAGATATCTGGATGGAGGAGACTGAAGGTATGTAAACAACACGACAACGGGATTTTCTTCAGCTGACACGATGACCTGCGTGGGATGCGGTTGCATGTTACCATCAACGTAGAAGACCGTTATCTTCAGCGCCGATACCGCTGTCACACTAAGCATCAACAGTAGAATCACAGCTCCAGCACGCATTTGCCCATCGCCTCCACGATTTTTTCAAGATCTTCCAGAGGTGCGAATATGGCCAGGGACACGGTGCTTTGATCCAGGGAACTCAGAAAAAGAGGCTCATACGTGTATCCCAGCTTCTCGGACATCAAAGCAGCTATCCTTTTCGATATAACGACATTCTTGTGCGATATGCCTTTCAATTCCACAGGCTCAGGTTCGTAAACAATGGTTTTGATGCTGGAGGTATGAAAATCCACCACGATCGTTTGTTCGGGATCCACCACACTTTCAACTGGTTCGAGTCCATACAACTTGAACATTTTTCTGAGCTTTCCATCCTTTGCAATCCGCCCATCGACTCTGAAAACCACGTATCGATAGGTGAGCTTCTTGAATTCCAGATGTATTCTTAAAAGTCCACGTGCCCTTTCAACGTTGTACTCTTTGACGGGAGATGGAACTTCTACAGAAATTTCCTCATCCATTTTTACTTTCACATTGCTCGGTACATAAACACCCTTTTCGAGCATACAGGGTGCCTTCAACTTTATCGATACGCTTTTTCCCATCACTCGAACGTCGAAGATATCCTCCCCATCGTACACTATCTCCAGTCCGTCTGGCAACACGGCGATCTTCTTCAAAGTACATGTTATGAGCAGCACCTTGCCATCATGCCACCTATACGGTATCTGAAGGGTGTCGAAAAGATCAAAAACAGGAACATACAACAATCCATTCCTTGCATATATTGGACCGGAGAGATAACGAACGAAATCGGGTCCGCTGAGCATACTCTTTCCTTCCATGAAGGAAACAACCGTACCTTTGAATCGGAGAAAATACATGGGGCCGAACTTCCCCATCTCAAAATCCTCTGTCTTCAATTTATCGCTCAGTATCGAAAGCACCGAACGTATGGAATCGATGTCCATATAATAAACTCCTTCCCTTCTTATCAGCGGGAAATTCCTCTCTTCCGCCCCTATTCTGAATATGACACCTAGTAACAAAACGTTCAAAAGTACAAAACACATAACGAGTATTCTCTTCAATACTCGAACACGCTCCCTCCTATGAACTCTCGTATTATGGAAGTACGGGGTATCGTTTCCAGACGCGTTATGGGCAGGAAGTAATCCAGAAATTTCATCAATCTACGTGCCTGCGCGTATTCCTCTTCGGTATGCTCCACCTGCATCAGCAGGGAATCGGCAAAGATCTTCAGAACAGCGAGCTCGTATACCAGCGCGGAATTGAAGAAAGCATCCGCTTCTTCTTGATAAGGGAAGATGTATTTCTCTTCACCACGTCTGACCTTCGACCACATCCTGAGCGTCTGCAGGGGTGAATGTCCACGTGATCTGTAATCTCTGACCAATCTCCTAATCAACCGCGTATCGGTAGTTGGTATCCTGTTTATGTTGTCTATACTCAGCTGGGTGAGAGCACTGACGTATATCTTGTATTTCTGTTCACGTGGAATGCTCTCCGTCAATCTCTCGTTCAGTCCATGTATACCTTCAACGACCACCAGTTCGTTTGGTGACAACTTCAATCTCCTGCCGACCCACTCACGCTTTCCTTCGATGAAATTGAATCTGGGTATCTCGACTTCTTCACCGGCAAGAAGTTTACTCAAATGATGATTGAAAAGCTCGAGATCCAGAGCTTCTATACTCTCGAAATCGTATTCACCATTTTCATCCCTCGGTGTTTTTTCCCTATCCACAAAGTAATCATCGAGAGATATGGGAACAGTCACCAATCCCAACGCCTTGAGTTGAAGGGAAAGCCTTTTGGCAAAAGTCGTCTTACCCGAAGACGAAGGCCCGGCTACCAGGACCAATCTCACCGTTCTCCTTCTGGCTATTTCGTGAGCTATCAAGGCTATTTTGTACTCGTGTAACATCTCGGCCACCAGTATGAGCT
>JAGGZV010000002.1 GCA_021161835.1 Thermotogae bacterium
ACACCACACACTTTTCAAGATCTCTCACTATCGATGGTGAACTATCGTCGTATACAGGCTCTCCCAGCTGAAACTTCGGGAACATATCCTCAACGTTGTACTGGTATATCAGATCCTGGAACTCACATCTGCCATTGGCTTCGCAAGTCATACAATCGTTTGGATGCCTCGATAACAGTAGAGCCAGATTGAACCGCACGGCGGTTTTCACTCGTTCGGTGTTGGTCCTTATCACCATACCATCCTGTACCTTCGTTGCACAAGCGGGTTGTAGAGTACGAGCACCCTCAACCTCAACCACACATACCCTACACGCACCCGTTGGTTCAAGTCTGGGATGATTACAGAGCGTTGGAACATAGACGCCCGCCTGCTGACATGCCTCCAGAATCGTGAAATCCTCGGGAACCTCGTATGTTTTACCGTTGATGGTTACCTTCACTTCGGCCATCATGTTCCCTCCCCAGAAAATTTGTGTCCATTACAGTTGTTAAATAATTCACGTCCACTACTCATATCCATTATAGGATAAAAGGACAGACATGTCAAATGTTTCACATTGTCACTATCAACAAACTCAACCCAAATTAGCTAAAGTTATGGTAATTCTGAATGTTGTTACCCTGCAAACGATACCGTACTTCAACATATGGGTATTTCCAACTTGCGTAATCTCTACTTGACAATTCAGAATTTCTGCATTGTATAAGTGACGGTTTTTTTCAAGAATCTATTGACAACTGTAAAGACACGTGTATAATAAAAGCGACACCACACTTGGGCAAGGAAGTGATCGAAATGAGAGTTCTTTTCATTGGAGGAGGCAGGATCACAGGGACGATCCTGAAAGAACTGGAAACGAGCATAGAAAGAGCATACATCTATGACAAAATGAATGTCAATCATCTGAAAGATAGATATCACTTTGTGAAAATATTGAAAGATTTCAACATACCCAATGACGTTGAATGTGTGGTCGAAGCTGCATCCATAGAAGCAGTAAAGGAATACAGCGAAGAAGTTTTGAAATCTGGTAAAGATTATGTGATACTAAGTTCAGGTGCTTTTGCAAATATTGATTTTCTTACCGCGTTCATGGAACTGCTTGAAACCTCAGAAGGTCGTGTTTTTATACCATCGGGTGCAATAGGTGGGCTGGACGTGGTGGTGGCACTTTCAAAGTGGATAGAAAGTATAGACCTGATCACCCGCAAGAGTCCTCAAAGTCTTGGATGTAGTGTAGAAGAAGAAACAGAGATATTTTCTGGAAGTGTATTGGAAGCGATAGAAAGATTTCCGAAGAACATAAATGTCGCGGTAACACTCGCACTTGCAGCGAAATCTTTCGAGAAAGTTCGAGTTAAAATAATAGCTTCACCCGGATTGAAATTCAACGAACACAACCTTCGAATCCTATCCAGAATGGGGGAATATGAATTCATTTTACGCAATAAACCGCTGGAGAATCAAAGAACGAGTTTACTGGCTGCTCTATCAACGGTGGCTACTCTCAGAAGATTGAAAGAGAAATTCGTGGTGGGAGTGTGAAATATGGAAACCATGCTCGCAAATATGATTGAAGAAATAATGGAACTGAAGAAATCCAAAGATTTCGTCATATTAGCACACAATTATCAACTGCCGGAACTTCAGGATATTGCTGACCATGTCGGTGATTCATTACAACTCGCAACTCTGGCAACGCAGCTGGAAAAAAGCAGGATACTGTTTCTCGGCGTAGATTTTATGGCTGAAACCATAAAACTTCTGAATCCGGATAAAACGGTGATCGTACCCGATCCAGAAGCCACATGTCCTCTGGCAAACAGTTTAACACCCGAAATCGTTGAACGTTACAGAAACGAATTTCCTGGCGTCCCAATAGTTCTCTACATAAACAGCACATTGGAGTGTAAAGCTTTTGCCGATGTCATTTGCACTTCCGCAAATGCGGTGGAAATCGTGGCGCGGCTGGATGGTCAGCGTGTAATCTTTGGACCTGATAAAAATCTTGCTTCCTACGTAGCTGAAAAAACGGGAAAAGACATCATACCCATACCCGGTGAAACCGGGTACTGTTATGTACACGAAAATTTCAAGATATCTTCGCCTCTCGATGCCAGACGGTCGTATCCAGAAGCAAAAATAATGGTTCATCCCGAAGTACCGAAAGAGTTGAGACGACTGGCAGACTATGTTGGCAGCACCGGCCAGATGCTTCGGTATCCTGCAGCAACCGACGCGCGTGAATTCGTCGTGGGAACGGAAATTGGAATGTTACATAGACTCAGGAAAACCTTCCCCGACAGAATCTTCTATCCTCTGGATCATGCGATTTGTTCTAACATGAAGCTCAACACTCTTGAAAAAGTTTACAGATCCTTGAACGAAGAGGTCTATGAAGTAACCATCGATGAGGAAATAGCCAGAAAGGCCTTCAAATCTGTTCGCAAAATGTTCGAGTTGATGGAAAGATGATGAGAAAAATTGTGAATCATCTCATTAACTGCATACTGGAAGATGAAAATATCGTGGACGTTGCATCTTTCCCCCTGAGAGAGCTGGAAGTTTCTGCTCATATTCTTTTGAAACAACAAAACGTTGTGATCTCGGGAATCGATGTGGTGAAAGAGGTTTTGAAGCATTTCAACATAACATTTACCTCATATTTTACGGATGGAACTTTCTCGACAGACAAAACACCCATACGTTTGGCGAAACTGAATGGAAGGGCATACGACGTACTCATCACGGAACGAACCATTCTCAACGTCCTCTCCATAATGAGTGGAGTGGCAACGAAAGTCAGGAAAATCGTCAACCTCGTTGGTGGCAGGGTGAGGATCGCTGCAACACGAAAAACCTTTCCCGGTTTAGGTGTTCTTCAAAAGCTGGCCGTTATACATGGCGGTGGAGATCCGCACAGATTCAATCTTTCCGATTGCTACATGATAAAGGATAATCACCTGAAACTTTACGGTACAATTTCCAGAGCCGTGGAAACAGTCAGGAAAATATGCTCCTTTACCAAGAAGGTGGAAGTAGAAGTTGAAGATGAAGACTCGGCAATGGAAGCATTGAAAGCCGGTGCAGACATCATCATGTTGGACAATTTCGAACCATCCAGAGTAAAAAAACTGGCATGCGAATTGAAGGCCATTAAACCGGATATCATCGTGGAATTTTCTGGAGGAATAACCGAAGATAACATACGTGAATATTTGTGTGACTGCGTTGATGTCATATCCCTTGGATGCATCACCATGGGATTTCAACCTGTGGATTATTCCCTGGAAATCGATGTATAACGTTACCTATCGGCGGGGTAAGACCCCAATATTCTCAGAAAAGTGGCTATCTCACCGAGATGTCTTATTGCGTTCTTTCCCACCTCTTCATTTATACTGGCGGCAAAATCCAGGTAGAATAGATA
>JAGGZV010000096.1 GCA_021161835.1 Thermotogae bacterium
AAAATATCGCAGCATCCAGGATTCATTTCTCACATGAAGGAGCAGATAAGAGCAACAATAACCCGGAAACGAGAAATGGAACGCCCGATACCATAACAGCCAGCAGTTTATTACGGCCGGCAGAAAAATAGGCGAAGGTACTCAAAGCCATTGATGATACTATCATCAACAACGCACCGAATTTCAGATAACGCCAGGATAGGAGAAATCCTGTTATCGTTGCTGACACCAGTATACAAAGTACGAGACCTTCTATTGTACTCTCCGGCGTTGAAGGTTCCTTTGAAAAAATGCTTCCCAGAAGAGCCATAGCCCAATAGGCGGATGTAACAATGCCCAGTGCTCGTGCAATGAAACGAATCATGATTTCACCTTCCTTTTCATTTCCATATTACCATGAATTCCACTAATTTCCGTACTTGATTCTTGCGTGTTTTCTGCCCCGGCTGTGTCAGATCTAAGATTTAGACGATTCATCATTTTTTCACCTTTAAGTATTCCTAGGATTTCATTGAATAAATCTTGGTGATTTGATACAAAGCTCCACCTATTGATAAACTGAAAAGAAAGGCAATTCACGGCTTTCATCTCCTTTCCACTCCCCCCTTCTATCCGTGAAATGCACCCGGTTCTTGTCCTTCACTGTTATATCTGTTATAATACAGTTGGTGATGTTGAATGTGGTTGAAGGTGGATTATCACTCAGGTATTCCCATATACAGACAGATTATCGAGTTCATAAAGGAAGCCATTATGGAGGGTAGATTGAAGCCGGGTGATCAGTTGATGTCGGTACGCGAGCTGGCCAGAGATATAAACGTGAATGTAAATACCGTGATCAAAGCTTACAAAGAATTGGAAAACGAGGGACTCATAGTGGCTCACAAAGGGTTGGGATATTTCGTCACCAGAAACGGAGAATATTTGAAAAGCATGATAGTGGATATGTTGAAAAGAGATATGAAGGAACTCATGGAAAAGTTCAAAAAAATGAACATGAGTATGGAAGAGGTGATTGAGATTATGAGAAAAATGTGGGAGTGTGATGAGGATGACGGTGGTAAAGGTTGAAAAGTTACACAAATTCTATGGTAAAACCCATGCGGTCAGAGGCATATCTTTCCGGGTACCAAAGGGTTCCATATACGCACTGCTTGGCCCCAACGGAGCCGGGAAAACAACCACTTTGAAGTGTATCTTGAACCTGATAAAACCAACCAGTGGGGAAATCGAAGTTTTGAACTCCAGGAAGGTCGAAAAGATGCTGGATAAAGTGGCTTTTGTACCAGAAGAGAAAAACTTCTATGATTTTCTGACACCCATCGGAGCGATAAAATTCTGCGAGCGATTGTCCGGGAAGGTTTTCAATGGCAGAAAAGCCCTGGAGCTCATGGGGTATTTCAAACTTCCAATCAGGGAAAAGATAGCAACCTTTTCTCACGGTATGAGAACGCAGCTGTACCTTTCGCTGGTTTTTGCTTATGAAGCAGAGCTGTATGTTCTGGATGAACCAACATGGGGGCTGGATCCCATAGTACGCCAGGACGTGTTGAACATGATAAGGGACATGGCGGGTGAAAAGACCGTTCTCTACACTTCACACATACTTTCGGAAGTTGAGAAAATAACCGATACCGTTTCCATCATGCTGAAAGGCAGGATAATCTTCACGGGAGAACTGGACGAAGCAAAGGAAAAGTTCAAGTGTGTCACCGTTCCTTCACATGTGAAGGTAGAAGATCTGGATGTCATCCTTCTAAAAAGTACAAGGGAAGAAAAGATCGTGGTTGTGAAAGGTGAAGAAACCATTGGAAAAATAATGGAAAGAGCACAGGGCGAAGTGAAGGTGGAGAACATGAATCTCGAGGATATATTCATGGCCTTCGTGCGGGGAGGTGTGAAGGATGATAATCAATGAGATCTATAAAATGCGTGTCAGGACAACGGCCATATTGTTGTTCCTGCTGCTGTTGATGGTTCTCTTCCTTGCGTTCAGGGATTTTGCAATAGCGAGTGTGGCCAGAGTTCCGGAAGATGTGGAGGAGAGTATGCCGAAGATCTTCAGGAAAATGCTGGGTAGTGGACTCGCCGAACTTGCAGAACGTTTGAAGGAAGACGATTTCTATCTTTGGTTGCAATGGCTGGGGAAGAATTTCGGACAGTTCGTTCCCTTCGTGGCGCTCATCATTTCATTCCCCTTGTTCGCACGTGAGAGGGAGAGGAAAACGCTGTACTTTTTATTGACGCGTAAAACGAGAAAGGAGGTGTACGTTTCCAAAGTGTTTTCAGGTGCTTTAATGCTCGTGTTCATCCTGATCTTGATGACGATTTTACCGTTTTTGATCACAAAAATACTCGGCTGGGATATCTCCCTCTCGAAACTTCCTGCATATTGTCTGCAGGTAACCGCGGGTGGATTGACCTTCTATGCCCTCTTTCTGCTGTTTTCCATACTATCGAAAGATCAAGTGAAACCCATGATTCTCGGGATAATGGTGCTTGTTGGAGATGCGTTCCTTGGATTGTTAGGCAAGCTCAAAGTGCTGAATCTTTATCCTTATATAATGGGAAAGAACGTGTTCTACGAGGGTAAAGTGCAATGGAATTATACATGGGGATCAATAGCAGCCATCGCATTTTTCGTGGTGCTTGGATGGATGATATTCAAAAATCAGGATTTTTGAAAGGGGTGATGGAAAATGATAGTGGTCACTGTGGAAAAGGTCCCAGGATATGAAATAGTGGAGACACTTGGTATAGTGATGGGTAATACCGTGCGCTCGAAACATCTGGGAAGAGATATAGCGGCGGGTTTGAAAACACTCATAGGAGGCGAAATTGAAGGATACAGCGAGATGCTTGCAGAAGCCAGGAACATCGCGCTTGAAAGGATGATAAACAACGCCGAAAAGCTGGGAGCCGATGCAGTTATAGGAGTACGTTTCGCTTCTTCAGCCGTTATGGGTGGCGCTGCTGAGATGGTCGCTTATGGAACGGCCGTAAGGTTGCGAAAAGTCGGTTCGTGAAGCACCGAAAGCCTTTTCTATTTGCTTAACAAGAGGTTTCAGATTGTACTTTACGACCTTTCGCGTGTATTCTTCCAGGATCATTTCGTTAAACCATCGTTCCGCAGGACTCTCAGGAATCAGCGTGTTTTGACTGCGGCTGCTTTCATACATCTCCTTAAAAACTTTTGAAAAGATGGAGCTCACGAAATCGATGCTTGCATCATGAAGGGTGTAATTTCTGGAGGATATGTTCAGAGAAAAAACTGGTGGAAGCAACCTTCACACCTCCTCACATTGTTACAACCTGTGCCTGCAATATGCCGTTTTCTGCCAGCGCTTCCACTATCGCTATGATGTCCTGAGGTGTGGCACCGAGAGCCTTCAAAGCAGATATGAGATTCGCTATCGTGGCGGGTTTGTCATCAACTCTACCGTTTGAAACACTTATGCTGAATGATCCATAACTCATGGTGAAATCGCCCAGAGTAATGTTGCCGCCGAAGACAACCGTACCGGTCCTTTCGTTTATAACCACTTTCGCCGGTGTATCAGGTGCTATATCCACGTTTTCCACAATCGAAAGGAATGTCATTATATCGTTTGTAAAAGCGGAGGGCACAAAAACCTTTATAGAAGCGGGATCTACTGCCTTCGCTATCTTTCTATCGAATTTCAGGTTTATGGCTTCAGCTACCCTCGCTGCCGTGGTGATATCCGGATGATTGAGAAGTATGGTTACGCTGCTGCCATCCAGTAACTTTGTGGGTATCTCTTTCTCCACGATCGCACCCGATGGAATGTATCCAACTGTTTTGTACCTGGATTGCAGGTTTACCGATTGTTTCACGTTTGAGCCCCCTATACTTATGTTTCCCTGTGCAACAGCGTAAACTTTTCCATCTGCTCCATAAAGGGGTGTTTGCAACAGTACACCACCTTCGAGGCTTTTGGCATCACCGAGCGCCGAAACCAGGACATCCAAACGCATACCTTCCTTGTAAAATGCGGGGATGTCGGCCGTCACCATGACGAGAGCGGTGCTCTTGGATTTCAGAGAAGAGAGATCTATGTTCACTCCGAAATTTTTGAGCATGTTTACCACCAGGCTGGATGGAGCGCTGCCGCTGTCTCCTGTTCCGTTGAGTCCCACCACCAATCCTACGCCAAAGAGCTGATTATCCCGCGCCCCTCTGAACATGGCTATATCTTTCAGGCGAACACCCAGCGACATCGAAGAGATGATAAATATCGTGAGTATGAAGATGAGCTTTCTTCTCATCGTACCACCACCTCATGGGTCAGAAAAATAGATTTGCCAGTCCTGAAAGTATCCATCCAAGCCATGTTTCTTCATTCGGATCCTGCTGGAACACTATTTCTCCATCGTACCATATCCTGGCGTTGGCAAGATGCGAACTGTTCACATAGTTTCCACTCTGAACGTCTTCCGGCCTCACTATGCCTTGAATAACCAGCGTTTTCAGATCGTTGCCTATTTTTATCTCCTTTCGACCTTCAATAACGTAGTTCCCTGCTTCGTCTATCTCCTTGACCACCGCTGCTATCTGTGCCACAACCTTGGGTTTAGAAGAGCTGCTGGTTTTACGCGGAGTGTCAGGATTGTTGTTTATTGGGATGAACTTCGAAAGATCGAAATTGGCAACATTGCTCATGAAAGAGTTTATACCGTTGAGCAATCCACCTTTCTTGTTAGCCATGCTCTCGCTCAAAGATATCGTTGGCGTTTCATACACGTAGATGTACACCACATCACCTACGTGCAGTTCCACAGTATTCTTTATGAAACCTTTAAAACGCCCATTTGCTCTGGCATTCCATAAACTGTCCCCGTAAAGATACACACAAATCAAGAAGAAGATCATGAAGATGAACGATTTCCTCATCGTTCACTCACCTCCCTGGGTGGAGGGACGAGCAGAACTCTGTCCTTGCCCAGAACCCCGTAAACAATCTGCCCGGTTTTAACATGCCTTGTCAGAATATATTGACCGGCAATACCATCCTCCATTGCACGTACGAAAGTTCTGATCACTATTCCATCATCCATGTAGAGGGCCTGCAGGATCTGACCTCTTCTCACAAGCGGAGGCAAGCGCAGAAATCTCGGATCTACGATTTCCTGAGCTTTGAAAGACTTCGTGACCTGCATGCCGACAACTTCTTCAGGAGATGTGACATAACTGTCGAGTTCCAGAAGATTCACGCTTGTCAACGTGGCATCTTCAGCTGTCAGGATTTCCCCCACCTTGACGTTTCTTCTCATGACCACCACTTTACCGGGTAGATTCGCGTTCACCCTAACGTTGTCCACGAACACCGTATGTCCAGATCTGAGATATCTAATTTGTAGAAACAGAGACGATCTGAATCTGGTCAACACCCTTACATGGAATTCATCGAAATCCTCTGGAAGATCAAAAGAATCTGGAACATCGACTTTCAACAACCTGTGAACAGGAACTTTGAGGTTTTTCAAGGTTGAACTCAGGTACTCCACCACCGCCTTTTCCACACTTCTTTGAATATCTCGAAAGGTGAACGTCAATGATGTAACCGTCCCTTCGGGGATTACTCGCATTACCTTTATTTCTGGCGGATACGAGACATTCACTCCAAGTGCCCTGGCAACCCGTTCACCAATTTCCCGACCATTGAGAACGTATTCATCAACGGTTGGAGGCATGTAAGCGATGATCATATCCTTTGGAACAGGGTCGTCGGTGAGATCACTGAGTTTGATCACATTACCGAAAATCTGGGCCTCGCCTCTCAAGACGAGGCCCAGGGTGGTGGTTGCGATGAGGAACGCCACAATGGGAATCAGTGTTACGAATCTATGCTTCATACCGTTACTTCATCACCTCTTGAGCGTGCTGACCGTTCTGAGCATATCGTCTGCTGTCTGTATGGCACGTGCGTTCAAATCGTAAGCTCTCTGAGCGATTATCATTCCCACCATTTCTTTCACCACATCAACGTTGGACTTCTCCAGATACCCTTGTTGTATAGCACCGAAACCATCCTGATTTGGCGTTCCCTCGATTGGATCTCCAGACGCTGGAGTGGAAACGAAGAGATTGTCACCTATGGATTTCAAGCCTGCTGGATTCACGAAACGCACCAGAGTAATACTGCCCAGGGTTTCCACCGTTCCATCCTGCATCTCGGCACTGATAATACCATCGGGTGAAACATTTATGGCCACGGCTGTGGAAGGTATGACTATGTTTGGCACCAGTGGATTACCCGCACTTGTTACTATTCGACCCGTACTGTCGACCTTGAAAGCGCCATCGCGTGTGTACGCAATACGCCCATCCTGCAATTGCACCTGAAAGAATCCATCACCGGTTATTGCAAGGTCAAGAGCGTTTCCGGTCTCCTCAAGATTGCCAAGGGTGAATATTCTCGTGGTGGCAGCAAGCTTGGTACCATGGCCCACGTACAATCCCGTTGGCAGCTGTGAAGTCTGTGCCGTTGGGGTTCCCGCATTCTTAACGTATTGATAGACCAGATCCTGGAATTCCGCCCTAACTCTTTTGTAACCTGTGGTGTCCACGTTCGCAAGGTTGTTACTTATAGTGTCCAGTTTGAACTGCTGAGCTGTCATTCCAGTAGCTGAAGAATAAAGCGACACCATCATCTATGATCCACCTCCATCATCTCGTTCTCCCAACGTCGTTTATAAGCCGCTCCAGGAGAGTGTCCGTCGTCGTTATCAGGCGCTGGGATATATCGTAATGCCTCTGTGCGTATATCATGTCCACCATTTCTTTCACCGGATTGACATTCGATTTCTCCAGGTAGCCAACGAGAAGCTTGCTTTGAGGGACCAAAACAGGCGCTCCACTGGTCTGAGTTGGTAAAAAACATGTGTAGCCGTATTTCGTCAACCGTTCGGGATTGGCAAAAGTGTACACGGGTATGCGAGCCAGGACTGTACCATCTGCTGCTCTCACCGTACCGTCGTCGGCCACCTCGGCACCATTCGGAACAACGATCACGTTGTCATTTT
Organism: Thermotogae bacterium; assembly: GCA_021161835.1. Lineage (GTDB taxonomy): Bacteria > Thermotogota > Thermotogae > UBA12178 > UBA12178 > JAGGZV01. The sequence goes on from JAGGZV010000096.1 coordinate 7,045, forward strand.
CATCCAGTAAAAAGAACCCTTCCGAATTGGTCAACCGCCCCATGGCATCGCGAATGAAATGACCGTTGCGTGTGAAGTACACGTTCCCTCCCTGGCCAACCTTGAAGAATCCTTCACCATCTATAGCGAAATCGTACTTCCTTCCAGTATATTCAGTTGGGCCCTGCGCCATGTCGGGTCTGACTTCATCGAGAATAGTTGCCATCGCAAGGCTACCTATGCGTTTTACTTCGTTTCTGCCCCTCTCAGGTTTGGGCTCGATACGATATACAAAACGATCGAAATACGTACGGAAAGCCAATCTATCCTTTTTATAACCCGTGGTATCCACGTTGGCCAGATTGTTGGCCACATTGTTTAATCTGGCTTCATCAAGCAACATTCCCATGGTGGCTATGTACATTCCTCGCGTCATTCCATCCCTACCTCCTCCGTTTAAAGTTTTCCACGATCACCGTCCACAATCCTAAATGTCCGTGATCTGTCGCTCCATTGAACCCGTTCACTCGTCTGCAGGTGATTTTCACATCGTCTGAAAGTTACGGTATAATTTTCAAGATGATAATGGCGAAGAGACGGATCATCATAATTCTCGTCATGACGCTAACAATAAATGTTTTCGCTTTCAATCTAACTGAATTCGCCACGGTTGTGGTGGGAAAGAGTTCGTACACGTGTTATCGACACGAACGATACGTTTACATTGTGTCACGGGCCGATAAGAAGGTAAGGGTGGTAGATCTTCTTTCAGGTAAAACGAAATTGACAATAACCGAGGGAATGGCAATGCCGGTCATGGCTGTCAGCGATGGAAAGAGAATATACGTTTCCGACTCATGGCGCAATTCCATAATAGTGTACGATATGCGCGGTAGGATACTCACAAGCATAAGAGTTGGAATCATGCCGGGAGCTTTGAAACTTCATGAAGGGAAACTTTACGTTTCCAGCACCAAATATCCCTACATATGGGTGGTGAACCTGAAAACTCTGAAGAAAGAGAAAACCATTCGCACCTATTCCCCTACACCCTTCTTCGGTTTCCTGAAGAATGGCGACTTCTTCTACCTCAATTACAAGAATTATATACCGGGCGTACCGAGAAGTTCCGATGTCGTGGCGGTTATAAACGGAAGAATATACAGGGGAGATCTGAAAGGACCGAGGGTTATCCTCGAGTCACGGTACGGTACGTTCGTGGCGGGTTTCTATGATGGAAAGATAGCACGACTGGGTAAAACCGTTCTGAACGTTGAAGCCCGCACCACACTTTTCATAACCTGCATGGTAGAGTTTTCAGGTAGTATAATCGTTTCGTCAATAGGAGATGACGAATTACATGTGTTTGAACCGATACTCATGAAAGAGTACACAACGGTGAAGGTGAAGGGAAAAGTGGTGGACATGAAGGTGTTTTTCGATCACCTGTTGATCCTGACACACGATCCTGATCGTTTGCACGTTCTGGATGAAGATCTCAGAATAATCGCAACTTTCGATGCTCCCACGTATCCCGTCGCCATACTCACTGCACCTACAATCCGAAAAGTCGGGGTACTCGGTGCGGATGAAGGAATTCTGAAAATCTTCAGCGTTGAGGAGGCAGGATGATGGAAAATTTCATGGATTTTGTATCAAAGGGTGGACCCATAATCGTGATAATAATGGTCGTGTTTTTGATAGGACTTTTCATATTCTTCGAAAAATTCTTCTATCTCATCAGAATACGCACAAACCTGAAAACACTCAGACGCAGAGCCATAACCCTTGCCACACAGGGTGACCTCTCGGTACTCAAACAGAGGTTCGCCAGAAACTCCGATCCCTTCTCGCGTGTTGTTGTGCAGTTCGTGGACAGATTGAAAGCCGGTGAAAGAATGGATGCAGAGTACCTGGACATGCTTTATAACGATAATGTGGCAAGGTTATCGGCCGGAATGCGACTTCTTGGAACGGCTACAGCCGTCTCACCCCTGCTTGGTTTTCTGGGAACCACAACGGGTATGGTGAAGATCTTCATGAAAATACGAGAAGTGGGTGGATTACGAGAACAGGCACAACTGGCCGGAGGAATCTCCGAAGCACTCTACACAACGATAACAGGGCTCATATCTGCTATTACGCTCACCATCCTTTCCAATATACTGTGGGAAATGATGGAAAGATACGAAAACGAAGCGCGGGAAGCTTTCCATTATGTGGCGAAAACCACTCTGGATTCCCTGAAGAAGGGGGCGCGCGTGTGAGAAATCGAGGATTTTTACGGAGAGGATTGCTGGAAAATCTCAGTGTGGAATTCACTCCCCTTGTGGATATAATGTTCCTGCTCCTGATCTTTCTGATTCTCACCACTACGTTCGTTATAACGGAGAAAATCATAGATGTTCAACTTCCGAAAGCTTACACCGGTGAGGAATATCAGAATGGTGAGAAAGTTCTAACAATTGTCATAACTTCAAAAGGAGAAATCTTCGTCAACGGTAAATACACCAGTCCAGATGATCTCATGGGTGTCATACAGATGATCAAGATAACAGAGGGAGTGGAAAGAGTGCGCATACTTGCAGATACCAACACGCCATATGGTGATGTGGTAAGAATGATGGATCTTCTGCGAACGCTGGAGATAACCAATATCGAGCTTTCCGTAAGTGCGGGGTGAAGCATGAGAAAGTTATCCGCTTTTCTGACCGCCACGGTCTTCGAATTCGGAATACTGTTTCTCATAACCGGTTTATTATCACCATTACCGTCACATCCTGAAATTCCTCAGAAACCGTTGATGGTCAAGCTATCCATAATATCGTTCAAGAACCCCTCCACAACACAACGTATCGTTACCACGTACCCCGAAACGGCTCCAACCATACGCGCTGAAACCGGGAAAATTGAGCCTTCGAAAACCGGAGTGAAGCTGGAAAAACCCATTCCTCCGTTCAGATCTTCAATACGTAAAGGATATGAACTACCGGAATTGAAATTTGAAAAATCAACGTTCGAAACCGGTGAAACCTCAAACTTCGTTGTAGAAAAAAAGTTCGAAGAATTTCCAGCCACGCATACACTACAACCAACTGGCGAGTCGCGAAAAGATTTCAAAGTGCCCACCAGAGTTCCAAGAAAAAGATTGCTTGTCTCGAAAAAAGTGGAGTTCGAAATGCCCACAGGAGTCTTCAAAGCAGAAGAATTTCTCAATTTCTATGAGATAAAAGATGAACTGGAAAGAAAATATAGGGAGTTGTTGAATCGTAGAAAAATGGATAGGGCGATACTGGAAGGCAGTGTGGAAGTAATACTGATATTGAAAGCAGATGGGAGTGTAGACGTGCATGTAAAAAAAGCCAGTGCGGTAGAATTGGAGAGTCTGGTAATATCCACCCTTTCAAAGCTAAAAACCCGGAGGCACGCGAAGGAACAAAGGATAAAGGTTACCATTAATCTAGGTGGGAGGGTTGCCATACCGTGAGAATTCTCATAGCCGATGAAGAGCAGAACGTGCGCATGAACTTAAAACGACTTCTGGAAAAGCAGGGTTATGAATGTGTCACAGTGGCCAGTGACCGGGAGATGCGAGAAATCCTGGAATCGCAGGATTTCGATCTTGTGCTGACGGAAATGAAGCTCACCGGCCATGACGTAATAGAACTCATTAAGAATCTCAGAGAGTCGGGTTTGAAAGTACCGATAGTTGTCGTTACAGCCTACGGAACCCCCGAGAACATAGCCAACGCTATGAAAGCCGGTGTATCCGATTACGTTTCCAAACCGTTCTCACCCGAAGAAATTCTGAGCAAGGTCGAAAGCAATATTCGAAAGAAAGACACGCCTGACAAACTTCTCAGAAATTTCCAGAAGTATCTTGCACAGGGTAAAAGATCCGCCGCAGAAGATCTCGCAAGAGCACTCATCTCCAACTATCCGTCAAGACCAGAAGGCTACTACTGTATGGGGATGTTGATCGAAGACACCAATCCCCTGGTGGCTTCGAAATTCTACCGTGCCAGTTTGATATTCGACGAAAAGTATGAACCGAGCAGAAAAAGACTGGAAACTCTGGAGGAGGGGAAACGCTGAATGCCCAAGAGTTATTATTTCGTGGTAGTTGGTTGCGGTAGACTGGGGTCCAAAGTGGCAGGATACCTTTCTGAAAAGGGACACAGCGTTGTTGTTATGGACAAGAATGAAGAAGCTTTTGAGCGTTTGCCACCGGAGTTTACAGGCTTCACCGTATACGGTGATGCAACAGAAATGGAAAGCTTGAAAGAGGCGAAGGTGAACATGGCAGATATGGTCCTGGCGTTCACCGCCAACGATAACACCAATTTCATGGTTGCTCAAATTGCCCTGAGGATATTCGGGGTACCTAGAGTAGTTGCGTACGTTCACGAACCCGAGAACATCGAACTGTTCAAAGAGTTTGGAATAGAGGTGGTATGTCCCACTCTGCTGACCTTTGAAACGATGAAGGGCATATTTCGATTTCTGGAGGAGTGAAAAATGAAGATAATAGTGGTGGGTGGCGAAACGCTGGCTTACCATTTCGCCAAAATGGTTCAAACGAAAGGCTATAAGGTAGTTGTGATAAACAAAAATCTGGAGTTCTGTCAGCAACTGAGCAAGAAATTGAGAACGCTGGTGATACATGGTGATGGAAGCAAAAGATACGTACTCGAACAGGCTGAACCGTTACCGGAGGATATCGTGGTTACGTTGACACCCAAAGATCAGGATAATCTGGTGATATCTCTGCTGGCAAGAGAATCTTTCAAAGTGCGAAAGGTGGTATCACTTGTGAACGATCCCAACAACAGGGAAATATTCGAGGCGTTCGGGATAGATTGTATAAGTCCCACAGAGGTTGTAGCGGACATGGCCACGCGCTACACGTTCGCCGAACAGATAAAGAGTTATTTCCCCATATCACGAGATCTGAGCATAATCGAAATACCGATCGAGGAAAACCACCCCGTTGTTTCCAAACAGTTGAAGGACATCCCCATGCCTCATGACAGTATCGTGGGAAGCATAGTGAGGAATGATGAGATAATAATACCCAGAGGAGACACAGTGGTGAAAGCAGGTGACAGATTGATAATCCTGTGCAACACAGGCGTACAATCCGAAGTGCTGAAAGTGATAACGGGGGAAGTGTGATGGATTATCTTGCGGTCATAAAAACGCGTTACAGAGTGGTTCTCCACCATGTGGGTACTCTCTTCACGTTCTTCCCCGTTGTGATCTTGATACCCATCTTATTCTGTTTTGCGTACCCCGAAGAATGGCCGAACGCTCTTTATTTTGCTGAAACCGCGGGTATATCCCTGCTGGTGGGACTGAGTTTCAGAAAAGGATTCAGGATAACCAAGAATCTCCCTTTAACTATTCAGGAAGGAGCGATAATAGTACTGTTCACATGGACCATCGGTATATTCATATCGGCACTTCCATACCTACTTTCAGGAGTTTTGAACTTCACCCAGGCCATATTCGAATCCACCAGCGGCTGGACCACCACAGGTCTTACCGTCGTGAAAGTGGAAAAAATCTCGAGGTTGCTACTGGTGTGGAGAAGTCTAACCCAATTCCTCGGTGGCGCAGGTTTTGCCGTTATGATGCTTTCAGCGATGATAGGCCCCATGGGATTTGGTTTGTACCATGCAGAAGGACGTATGGACAACCTAAAACCCAACATCAGGAAATCCGCTCAAATGATAATAACCATATACGTAACGTACGCCGTGGCGGGTGTCATAAGTTTCAAATTGGCTGGAATGAGTTTTTTTGATGCCTTCAACCATTCTCTGACGGCTCTTGCAACCGGTGGTTTTTCCACCAAAACGAGAAGTATAGGTGATTTCAACAGTATGACCATAGAAATTATCGCGCTGGTACTCATGATACTCGGTACAACGGGATTCGGTGTGCACTACACGATATGGACCAGAAAGTTCAAAATCTTCATGAAGAATGGAGAACACTGGACTCTGCTCGGGATACTTTTGCTGTTCATACCAGGTGTGGTCAGGTGGACAACGTCTTCCCTGTATCCCGATATGCCTCTGAGAACGGGTATATTCCAATCTGTGAGTGCATTAACAGGCACGGGATTTTCCACGGTGAGTTTCACAAACTGGAACGATCTCGGACTGTATCTTCTCACTCTCCTCATGATATTCGGTGGCGGTATGGACTCCACGTCTGGTGGTTTGAAACTTTTCCGAATATATGCATTGATAAGAGCCATTTGGAGAGAATTGAAGGGATTCTTCATGCCGCGTAACGCCGTGGCTTCCGTGGAACTGTATAAAGGCGAAAAAAAGATAGAACTGGGACCGAGACTGTTGAAAGAAATACTGATGATATTCTCCTTCTATTTCGTCTTCTACCTGGTGGGTGTTACCGTACTCATGGTGTACGGATACGATCTGCCACACGCAGCTTTCGAGTATGCTTCGGCTTTGAGCACGGTGGGGTTATCCGTAGGAATAACCCGTCCTGATGCTCCAGCGGGATTGCTGTGGATAGAAACGCTGGGTATGTTCATGGGCAGATTGGAGTTCTTCGTGGTCTTCTACGCTGTAACCAAGATCATCAGAGATTCCAGGATGTTGAGAGGTGGTAGAAAGTGAGGAAGCTTTTCGGTACCGATGGCATAAGAGGAGTGGCCAACGAGGAACTAACAGCGGAGATAGCCTTTAAACTGGGGAACGCACTGGCACAGGAATTCAAAGACGAGATAAAGGAAATACTCATAGGAAAAGACACCAGAGCATCCTGTGACTTTCTGGAGTGTGCACTCGCATCGGGTATAGCGAGTGGAGGTGTAAATGCAAGATTGGTAGGTATTATCACCACTCCTGGTCTGGCTATGTTGACCAGACTTCTGAACGTGCCGGGTGTGATGATATCCGCTTCCCACAATCCGTTTCAGTACAATGGTTTAAAGGTAATAAACCGCGGTTTCAAGATAAGCGATGAAAAGGAAATGATGCTGGAAAATCTTATGGAAAACCCCGTTTTCTCATCCAGCAGTTCTGTGGGACGTGTGAAAACCGACTCCTCGTTGGTTGAATTGTACGTAAAAAGAGTCTGCGACATGTACAAAGACACAGATTTTTCGAGTGTGCGTATTGCGGTGGATACAGCGAATGGAGCAGCTTACAGGATAACGAAGATGATCTATCAGCAACTGGGCATAAAACACGATGCCTTTTTCGATCAACCCAACGGGTTCAACATAAACGAAGGTTGTGGTTCTACGAATCCCGAAGGATTGAAAAGAATTCTCGAAAATGGTCGATACGATTTCGGCGTATTGTTCGATGGAGATAGCGACAGATGCTTGATGCTATCGAACAGAGGAACATTGGTGGATGGTGACAAGTTAATGGCTTTGAATGCTGTGGAAATGAAAAAAGGTGGTGAATTGAAAGGAAACACGGTGGTAGCCACCATAATGAGTAACATGGGCATGGAGAAATACCTGAATACCCATGGAATTTCTGTCGAAAGAACGAAAGTAGGAGATAGGTACGTACTTCACAGGATGCTGGCAAAAGGGTACACCCTGGGTGGAGAACAATCGGGTCACATCATCTTTCTCAATAGAACCACCACCGGTGATGGGATAATCACTTCCCTGGAAACCATGAAAAATCTTCTACGAGCCCGGAAAACACTGGATGATCTTCAGAATGAAATACCCACCTTCCCACAGAAACTTCTGAACATCCAGGCAAAGAACAAAAATGAAATAGTCGAAAACGAGAGATTGAAGGATGTAGTTCGTTCATACACGCAAAGCAACGAAGTTAGAATCATAATACGCCCCTCCGGCACAGAACCTCTGGTGAGAATCATGGTGGAAGCGGAAAACGAGAGTCTGGTTGAAAAGATACTCCAGAATGTGGGGGACATAGTGAGGAAAATGGCGAAGACATGAGGAAGGATGGACCTGGACTGGCATTTTATCTTTCCAGGACCAACAGATATAGTGTAACAGCGCTGGTCGCTGCAGTGGAGCACTATTATCCAGAAACTTCCATCACTTTCTTCTCCGATCTGGAAGAACTGGGAAAGCTGGATCCAGGAAAATATGTGCTTGCTCTCAGCTTTTCAAGCTTCGACCTGAACAGAGCGTATCCACTGATTTCACATGCGCGAGCACGCGGGTTTACCATTGTGGCCGGGGGACCACATCCTTCAGCCAGACCTCACGAATTGCTGGAAAAAGGTGTGAAACATGTTGTCATAGGAGACGGTGAAAGGGCGATATTGAAATTTTTGCATGGTGAATGTGCGCTGATCCTCAGAGAACCCGTGTACGATCTGGAAAACTTTCCACCCTTTGCAATAAACCATGGTATGTACATGCCTGTAGAGATAACAAGAGGGTGTCCTTTCAAATGTGCATATTGTCAGGTACCTAACATCTTTGGCAGAAAGGTACGTCACCGTCCGGTTGAAAATGTATTACACTGGATAAAAGAAGGTATCAAGAGAGGAAAAAAGCTGGTACGCTTCATCTCCCCCAACGCTTTCGGCTATGCGTCCAGCGATGGAATACATCCCAACGTTGATGCCATTGCGAGGCTCCTGGAAGGGGCGAGAAAACTTGGTGTGGAACAACTGTACTTTGGTAGCTTTCCCTCCGATGTCAGACCGGAGTCGGTTACACCCGATGTACTTGAATTGGTTAAGAAATTCTGTGATAACAGGAGCATAATAGTAGGAGCGCAGAGTGGTAGCATCAGGGTGTTGAAAAAGATAAAAAGAGGACACGATGTGGAAACGGTGGAACGGGCCGTAGCCATGATAAGAGAAAGTGGTTTGACACCTCATGTAGATATGATCTTCGGATTTCCTTTCGAAACAGACGAAGATGTGGAAGCGAACATAAGATTCATGGAACGATTGATAAAATCATATTCCGCTCGTATACATGCCCATACCTTCATGCCGCTTCCCGGCAGTGAGTTTGAAAACATGCCACCCGGCAAACTGGGAAAGAGATATTTAAAAGTTCTCGGTTATTATGCTGCCCGGGGTTCACTGGATGGCATGTGGTACAAACAGGAACAACTTGCACGCTATTTGGACAATTTGAAGAGGGAGGGGGAATATGAAGATAAAGGTAGGGGTTGTGCAGGCACTTTTCGAAGCCTGCAAGATCAGGGAAAATCTTGAAAAAGCGGATGAGTACATAAGAACGCTCGGCAACTTGGGATGTAGCTTCGTGGTCTTGCCGGAGCTCTTCAATACAGGATATAGCTGGAATCCCGATATTTTCGAAGCCATAAGAGTGGCGCAGGAAGAAACCAATGCCATGCTGTCAGCGCTGGCGAAGGAGTATAATTGTGTGATCATAGCCGGTGTGGGAAGAAAAGTAGGCGATCGTTACTACAACTCAGCTGGAGTGTTTCCACCCAATGAGGATCCACTGTTCTACGATAAAACCCACCTTTTCAGGAGAGAGAAGGAACTTTTCACACCTGGCAAGGAATTGAAAGTTTTCACATGGCAAAACCTTAAATTCGGTTGCATAATATGTTACGAAACAGGGTTTCCAGAGATAGCACGCACTCTTGCGAACCGGGATGCCAGCATTATCTTTGCACTGTTCGCATTCTCGAAGAAAAGACGTCATATATATGAAGTGATGACACGCTCGCGTGCTCTGGAAAACGGAACTTTTCTCGTTGCCAGCGCACAGGTAGGAGAGGGATTCTTCGAATTCAATGGGTACAGTCGTATCGTACATCCATCGGGCAGGATACTCAAAGATGCCGGAGAAGCTGAAGGAATAATCTGGTGTGAAATAGAAACAGACGAAGTAAAGAAATACAGATACCAGGAAATCGAAGATTCACATGCGTACTTTTCCAATTTCAGGAAAGAACTGTATGAATTATGAGAATGCACATCATCGTGTGATATTATAAAAGTGTGACGATCAGATTGTTAAATTCCTCCATAGAGCAAAATATCGAAGAGAAGATTCGAAGTTTCCAGAACGCTCCAACCTTTATTTTCGTTGAACGAGGAGGGAACAATCATGGTAGAAGAATGGTTTGATAGAGATTTTCTTGAATCTCTGGATAAACTGGCAACAGGTGCCTTTGTTGTAAACAACGAGAGAAAGATCGTATTCTGGAACATGGGTATAGAAACCATGACAGGATTGAGCAAGGAAAAAGTGGAAGGAGAGATGTGTTTCAACTCGGGTATGGCATGTGTTGATGCCTATGGTAGAAAAGCGTGTACAGAAAACTGCCCGCTGGTACGATCCATGGAACGTCAAAAACCCGTAGCAGAAGATTACATGGTGAAAACGAGAATGGATTTCAGAATACGTGTGCGTTTTTTCACAGTTCCACTAATTTTCGAAGGCAAAGTGATGGGTGCATTTGCCATAGTGAATGATCTGTCCATAGAAGACATACTGGGCGAAAAACTGGAAGAGATGAGCAAAGTAGCTCTTGAAGACCAACTCACGGGATTACCCAACAGACGGGCCATGGAGATCATCCTCGAAACGGAATTGAATGCCATGAAAAGGAGGCAGATACCGGGATTTGGAGTCTGTATGCTTGACATCGATCATTTCAAGAAGATAAATGATGAATTCGGTCACATGGTGGGAGATAGAATCCTGAAGGATATGGGAAAACTCATCCAGAGCGTTATGAGAAAAGGTGAGTATATCTTCAGATTTGGAGGAGAGGAATTTCTCATAATCTTCAGAGAGAGTGAAAGCGAAAAGCTGGTGAACGCTGCTGAGCGGATACGTTTAATCGTATCCAAACATGATTTTGGTGTGCACAGGAAACGTATAACCCTCAGTGCGGGAGTCACACCGGCAGGCCCCGAAGACACCATAACTTCTCTGGTGGAACGTGCAGACAGAGCCATGTACGCTTCGAAAATGAAAGGAAGGGATTGCACAACTTATCTACCATACGACATATGAAAAGGTTAAAATAGTATTCGGAGGTGGTTACATGGTACCGTACGAACTACGTACCAGAATTGAAGAACTGGAAGAAAAATTCCAGGACCTTGCCAGGGTTTTCGACGTTGAAAAAATAGAAGCGGAACTCAGAGAACTCGAAAACAGAATGGCAGATCCAAATTTCTGGAACAGCAAAGATGCCACACAGGTGACACGCAGGATGCAAAATTTACGGAAGGAGCTGGAAGAGTTCAAAACCTTGAAAAACCTTTTTGAGGATGTAAATGTGGGACTGGAATTAGCTGAGGATCCCGAAATGCTGGAACAGGTAGAAGAAATGCTTAAGGAAATAGAAGATAGAATTTCGGAATTCGAGCTTTCTTTGCTCTTATCCGGGAAATACGATGCCAACAACGCCTTTCTCTCGGTGCATCCGGGCGCAGGGGGAACAGAATCGCATGATTGGGCACAGATGTTGTTGAGAATGTACGTGCGATGGGCAGAAAAGAAAGGTTTTACAGTTGAAACGGTCGAATATCAGGAAGGAGAAGAAGCAGGAGTTAAGAGTGCCACCATAAAGATAATAGGTGATTATGCCTATGGTTACCTAAAATTCGAGAAGGGAGTTCACAGACTGGTACGCATTTCGCCGTTCGATGCCAATCACAGACGTCATACTTCCTTTGCCTCTGTGAACGTTGTACCTGAGCTGGATGAAGATGTGGAGATAGAGATAAGACCGGAAGATCTCAAAATAGACACCTTTCGTGCCTCAGGACACGGTGGTCAACATGTCAATAGAACCGACTCAGCGGTGAGGATAACACACATCCCTACCGGTATAGTGGTTACCTGTCAAAATGAACGTTCACAGCATCAAAACAAGGCGACCGCTCTGAGAATACTCAAAGCGCGGCTTTATGAACTGGAACTGGAAAAAAGAAGACAGGAACTGATGAAAATACAGGGTGAGCTTAAAGATATAGCCTGGGGAAGCCAGATAAGATCCTACGTTTTTCATCCCTATACCATGGTGAAAGATCACAGAACAGGTTACGAAACATCCAATGCGGATGCCGTTATAGACGGTGAAATAGATGAATTCATAAAAGCTGAACTCGTTTATTTTGCCAAACTCGGTATAAAGGAATAATATGAATGAAATATTAAGTAACCATACCAATGAAAACAGGCGCCTAGACGGCGCCTGATCTCTCTATATCAAGGGAGGGGGACAGGAGGGGGACACTTCGATGTTGATTATACACCAAGGATACCCGAAATGTCAAGTATTAGTTGCTTAACTTCCC
>JAGGZV010000044.1 GCA_021161835.1 Thermotogae bacterium
CCCGAACTGGTCAACGAGGATCCTGAAGGGAAGGGCTGGATAGCCAGAATAAAGTTCGAGGATGAGTCAGAACTGGAAGATACCATGGACGAGAACGAATACAGGGAGTTCTGCGAAAAGGAAGAGGGTTGATATGTTGAGGTACCTGCCACATACAGAAGAGGAAATAAAGGAGATGCTGGAAACCATAGGGGTGGATTCCATAGATGAGTTGTTTCAGATGATACCCGAACGTTTGAGGATTTCCAGTCTGGATCTTGGAAAGCCGATGGATGAGTACAATCTTGTGAATTACTTTAGAAATATTGGTGAAAGCAATGTCAGCATGGATAAGCTGCGTGTGTTCAGGGGGGCAGGTATTTACAATCACTTTATACCCTATGTTGTGTACAACCTTGCCAGCAGAACAGAATTTTTAACCGCGTATACTCCCTATCAACCCGAAGTTTCGCAGGGCACTTTGACTTTCATGTTCGAGTTTCAAACCATGATATGTGAGCTGACAGGTATGGAGGTTGCGAACAGCTCGATGTACGATGGTGCTTCCGCGATGGCGGAGGCCATACTCATGGCAGCCCGTTTGAAGAATCGTTTTAAAGCTTACGTGGCTGAGTCTGTACATCCTGAATATATTCAAGTTGCAAAAACCTACTGTATGGGACCGGGGATAGAACTGGAGCTCATGCCTTTCGATGAAACCACGGGTCGTGTCGATTTAAAAGATGTGGATTTCACGGATGGAGAAAAACCCGCCGCGCTGGTGGTGGGATATCCCAATTTCTTTGGGGTCATCGAGGATCTCAGAGCTATACGTACTGCCCTCCCCGATGATGTGTTGCTGATAGTGGTGGCGAATCCACTGGCTCTTGCTCTGTATCGAGCTCCCGGTGATCTGGGTGCAGACATAGTGGTGGGGGATGGACAACCACTTGGTATTCCTCCGCAGTTCGGAGGTCCTTCCTTTGGCTTTTTTGCTACACGTATGAAGTATGTTCGACAGATGCCGGGCAGGATAGTGGGTAAAGCCAGGGATCTCAAGGGAAGAGAAGGATACGTGATGATTCTGCAGACCCGTGAACAACACATACGGCGTCATAGAGCCACATCCAACATATGTACAAACCATGCCCACAGTGCGTTGATGGCCACAGTGTACATGTCCCTTATGGGCCGGAAGGGTCTCAAAGAAGTGGCAAAGCGATGCCACGATGGTGCACATTATCTCGCACGCGAGCTGATCTCTTCCCTGGGTGGTAAACTGGTATTCAATGCCCCCTTTTTTCATGAGTTTCTTATACGCCTTGAAATGGATACGAAATATATGGATGAGAAACTCAGAGAGAAGGGTTTTCTGGGCCCCTTGCCCATTGTTGACTTTTATCCGCGATTCGGTGATGATGTTGCTTTGTTCTGTGTTACCGAGTTGAACACCATCGACGAAATGAACGAGCTGGTGAACATTCTGGAGGCGATAAAAAATGGTGATATTTGAAGAATCGAAGAGGGGAAGAAGGGGTGTTCAGTTACCCGAGTCGGGTGTTCCTGAGTCTGAACTGGATGTGGAAGACCATCTGATCCGTCCTGAAGAAGAACCTGGCCTGCCTGAAGTGACAGAACCACAGGTTGTGCGACATTTCATCCGGTTGTCCAGGTTGAACTATTCTGTGGACACGGGATTTTATCCGCTTGGATCCTGTACCATGAAGTACAATCCGAAGGTTCACGAGTTCATAGTGGCGGCTCCTCATTTCACTCATCTGCATCCATATCAACGTCAGGAGGACGTACAGGGGGCACTCAGGTTGATGTACGAACTTCAGGAGGTTCTGTGCGAGATAACGGGAATGGATGCTTTCACACTTCAACCTGCTGCAGGAGCACACGGAGAACTCACCGGTATGTTGATGGTGAGAAAGTTCTTCGAGGTCAGGGGAGAGAACAACAGGAGGAAGGTATTGATACCTGACTCTGCCCACGGTACCAATCCTGCCTCTGCTGTGATGGCCGGTTTCGAAGTTGTTGAGATAAAGTCCGGTGAAGACGGATTGGTGGATCTGAACGAGCTCAGAAAGAATGTGGGTGGTGATACAGCAGCTTTGATGCTGACGAATCCCAACACACTGGGTTTGTTCGAGAAGGAGATACTCGAGATCTCCGAAATGATACATGATGCCGGTGCTCTGCTGTATTACGATGGTGCCAATTTGAACGCCATAATGGGGTATGCCCGCCCCGGTGACATGGGTTTCGATATAGTCCATCTCAATTTGCACAAGACCTTTTCCACTCCCCATGGCATGGGTGGGCCGGGTAGTGGGCCGGTGGGAGTGAAAGCCTTTCTCAAGGAGTTTCTTCCCGTACCCGTTATCGTGAAAGATGGTGAACGCTATCGCATGGATTATGATCTCAAACACTCCATAGGGAAGGTTAGAAGTTTTTACGCGAATTTCACGGTGCTTCTCAAAGCGTACGCTTACATATTGAGCATGGGTGGAGAAGGGTTGAAGAGAGTATCCCAGCTTGCTGTTTTGAATGCGAATTATCTCAAAACATTACTTTCCAGGCGATACAAATTGAAATACGATCATCCCTGCATGCATGAATTTGTTCTGGATAACGAATGGCTAACGAAAAATCTGGGTGTGAAAACCCTTGATATAGCGAAGAGATTGCTGGACAAGGGTTTCCACGCTCCCACAATTTACTTCCCTCTCATAGTGCATGAAGCTATGATGGTAGAACCGACCGAGACTGAAACCAAGGATACGCTCGATGCTTTTGCACGTGCCATGTTCGAGATACTGGATGAAGCCGAAAGAGCTCCCGAACATTTGAAGGAGGCCCCTTTGACCACACCCGTGAGCAGGTTCGATGAGGTAGCGGCATCCAGACATCCAGAGGTCGCTTATAGGAGAAAGGAGGTAGCCGGCAGTTGAACCAGCTGGCCTTCGTTTTATTGATCACCGTGCTTGCGTATTATTACATTATCTTCGGTAAGGGCAACAAAGCTGTAATAGTGTTTGGACTGGGGTTGGTACTCTTCACGACCAAAATCATAGAAGGTATGGAACCCAGCAACCTCAGTCATATCGTTGACTTCAACACCCTCGGGTTGTTGTTCGGCATGATGATAGTGGTGAGCTTCATGAGGAAAACGGGATTCTTCCAGTATAGCGCTATAAAAGTGGTGAAATTGAGCAAAGCCAGATTCTGGAGGATGACGGTCCTGCTGATGGTGCTGGTGGCGCTGACTTCGGCCTTTCTCGATAATCTCATAACCATAATACTCGTTTCACCTATGTTGTTCCTCATATCTGACAACCTGGGGATGGACGCCGCTCCTCTGATACTGCTGGCCATATTTATAGACAACATAGGCGGTATGAGCACTCTGATAGGCAGTCCTCTCAACATTGTGCTGGGTTCCACCAGCGGTTTGAGTTTCGGTCAATTCCTTGTTACCATGGGGCCCATAGCCATTGTTGCCTTTGTCATAACTCTTCTCATCATGAAGAGATCCCTGCCATCTTCCAGGGATGTAGCCGACAAGATGAAAATCCTTTCGGAGATGGAAGCTTCGCGAGCGATAACCGATAGATCACTTCTGATGAAAACTCTGTATGTTTTTATGGCAGTACTGGTGGGATTCGCTCTGCACAAAGTCATAGAGGTGGAATTGTCTGTGATGGCCATGCTGGGTGCTGTCGTGCTCCTGGTACTTTCAAAGAGGAGTTTCGAGAGCATAGCGGAGGATATAGACTGGGACACGCTCTTCTTCTACGGTGGTCTATACATGATATCATATGCTTTGGAACATGTAGGAGTGATAAATTTCATAGCGGGAATCTTCGAACCTCTTGTGGAACATCAGCTGATCATGTTCCTCATCATGGTATGGCTTTCGGCCATGGTTGTACCACTTTTGAGTGCCGTACCAGCGACGTTGATATTTGCACCCATCATCCAGAAGTTGATATCCACGGGTTTTGATGTGAATCTGTGGTGGGCTTACGCCATAGGTGCCAACCTGGGTTCAAGTTTGAGCCCGTTGGGTGCTCTTCAAAATCTCGTGGGTTTGAATCTCCTGGCGAAACAAACGGGTAAGGAGTATCCCTTCATGCGCTATGTTAAAGAAGCAGCACGGGTGTGTATACCATCCCTGATAGCCGGGAGTGTGTACATAATATGGCTGTATGTGAGGTGAAAGCGTGAAGACACGATCCCGTACCTTTAAGAAGGTTCTGACGGTTGTGGGGTTACTGGTGGCCATAGTGGGTATCTCTCTGCTGCTTGGTTCGAAAAAAACCGAAGATATTCTTGACTACTTCAGACCGTTTTTCCAGGCGTTGATGTATGTAGAGAACGAATACTATGGTAAGGAATCCATAGATCACGATAAGCTTCTGGAAGGAGCCATAGAAGGATTGTTGGAGGGGTTGGATGATCCCTTTGCATGGTACTTTTCACCTGAAGAAGCTGAAGAGAGTCGTATAGATACGGAAGCTCAGTACGGAGGACTGGGCATAGTGGTGGAATACGATTCTCAGCACAAAGCCATACGTGTGATTTCCCCCATGGTGGGGTCACCCGCCATGAAAGCCGGTTTGCAGGCTGGAGATCTGATCATCACCATAGATGGAACACCTGTCAGTACCATGGGATATTGGGAGGCAATTCAGAATCTCAGGGGAACACCGGGTGAACCGGTGACCATAGAGGTGCTGAGAGAGGGTGTGGATGAACCGCTCGTTTTTACAATTGTCAGGGAGCGCATCGAACTCAAAACGGTGCATTACGACTTTCTGGAAACGAAGCAAGGACGTGTGGGTTACATACGTTTGACACGTTTCAGCCGCCCCACACCCGATGAATTGAGAAAGGTGTTGAACACCGTCTATGATACGGGTGTGAAAGGTTTGATACTGGATCTCCGGGATAACCCGGGTGGTTTGCTCGACGTGGCTATAGAGGTGGCCAGTTTCTTTGTGGACGAAGGTGTGATAGTTAGGGTAAAAGGTTCAAGAGGTATAGTTGACGTGTACAGGAGTTACGGAAACGAATATCCCAACCTTCCCATGGTCGTTGTCGTCAACAAGGGCAGCGCATCGGCTTCTGAAATAGTAACCGCCGCTCTTCGTGATAACAACATCGCCACTGTTGTAGGGACAACGACTTATGGCAAGGCTGCTGTGCAAAGGGTCTTTCCTCTCTACAATGGTGGTGAGCTGTGGTTACCTATAGCGCATTACTTCACCCCGTCAGGTGAGGATATACACATGAAAGGTGTGAAACCGCAGATCACTGTGGAATCCACCATCACCACGCAGATCCCCAGTGCAGAATTGACGATCACCAAGATGCATGTGGAGTGGCGCAAGGATCCATATCTTGTAAAAGCTGTTGAAGTTCTGGAGGAGAAGATACACGCGCTGGAGGTGAAACCCTGAATACCATCACTGTGGGGCTTATTCTGGCCGCCGTTGCCCTTGTCTTTTCCGTGGTATGTCTCCGATATTTTACACCCAGGGAGTACACGGAAGTACTCATACAGGAGAGTGCTCCATCGTTTTCCTGGACTAATCCGTATTTCAAGGAAACATATGAGTTCATGGAAATTGTCAGAAATGTGGGGTTCTATGGGCGGATATACGGTCTGTACAGAAAAAGAGGATTTTCAACTGCTCTGGTGCGCGAGTACAACGGTAAAACAGTTCTCATAGCTCCCACGCGTGATTTTTTCTATGATCTTTACGCATATGTTGCCATAAAAACCAACGTTTCTCCGAAAATCGAAACCCGGAGTATACGCACCATGGGACAGGTTATAGCCGTCGAAGAGCAAGCTGATTTCGGTAACATCGCGGTGGTTTACAAGCCCTGCTTTTCGGTGGTCACAGGTGCTGAAAAGGGTTACGATTTTCGTGTTGATCTTGTAACCCAGGGATTGTTGAATCACCTTTTTGCAGTAGCCGAGAGAGGAGAATACACCATACTGTTGGTGAGCAGTAGAGTCATAGATAAAGTTAGAAAGCTGTGTCAGGAGCTGGGATTCATGGAAGTACCCGTGAGCTATTTGAGGAGATGAGAATGGTGACCCTGATCTTCGATGCCATATTCAGTCCCCGTAAACTTGAAGGTAAGAGACGTGTCGATGGAATGGTTGTAATTATCGTTATATACGTGCTTTTCCTGGTGACGCTTCATGATGTTCTGAAAATACGTGCACGCGATTGGAAACTGATGTTACTGGGATTTGTGGGATTTCTGTTCTATGTTTACGGGTCGGCAGGTATCAATATGATCATGTTCCGTTTCAGAGATCACTTTGGATATGTGTCGTGCTTTCCCGGTGTTTTTGTGCCTTATATCTTCGTACCACCGCTTTATCTTTTCTTCTCATCACCCTGGGTGGTGTTGCTTCCTTTCGTTTGGTCGGTTTACCTGGAGTACAGAGTGGCACGCAATTTCGCTAGTATGAAGACAGCACTTCTCGTGTTGGTATCTAAAGGTCTGCGAAGTCTGTTGGTTTCAATGATGGTGATGGGGAAATGAGGAGTATTCTATCCTTTGTTATGAGCAAATGGAAATGGATGATAGGTGTATACATAGTCGTCGGTGTGATAATGGGTTATTTCGCCCTTCACATTTCTGTGGATCCAGATCTCACGAAAGTCCTGGATCCTACAGATCCGGTGGTTGAAAAGTATCTGAAATTTCAGAAATACGCCATAGGAGAAGACAATCTCGTTATAGTGATCAAGGTCGGCAACAACCTGGATGATGCTATGAGGAAAGCCTTCAAGCTAGTCGATAGGCTAAAACAAGCTGACTTCGTCAAACAGGTGCTTACAACCGATGCTCCAGAAGTTCTGAGATTTTATGGTCTCTTCTTCATGAGTTCTTCGCAGCTGGACGAAATATCCTGGAACGTTGATAGGGCTTTGAAAGCGGTTAGATCCCTCAATCCCTTTGACTTCAACACCATAAGACTTTTTGGTTACGCGCTTTACTTTCTCGATAAAATGCGTTCGGTTCTGGAAAACGGGGAAAGGTCGAACAGAGGTTACATCATGGTGTCGCCGGATAATGAACTGATAGTTGTTACAATAATCCCCAAGGGTCAGATCACCAATATGGAAAATGTTCAGAAAGTTGTGTATTCAACCAGCAGATTGGTGGCGGATATTTTCGGCGAAGGCTATGAATGGGGTCTCACCGGAAGCTATGCGAGTTCATATGATGGTCAGAAACAAATATACAGGGATTTCTTCGTTACCAGTTTCATATCGCTCTGTGCCATCATATTGCTCTTCTTGTTCACTTATGGAAGCGTTTATCTCACAGGTGTCATATTCCTGGCCATGATGCTGGCGATGGCCATAACCCTGGGTATAGCCAGCCTGATTTTCAAATCCCTGAATATGGTTACAACCTTCGTGAATGCAATAACGCTGGGATTGGGTATAGATTTCGCCATTCACATACTCACCCACATTCATGAAGAATATTTGAGGAAACGTGATCTTGGACATGCCATAAAACATGGTATGAAAACGGTTCTGAAACCTCTGGCCATAGGAGCTTTCACCACGGTGGTCGTTTTTCTAACGTTTTTGGCCGTTGAGTCTCCAGCGTTGCGGGAGCTTGGAATCATAAGTGCTATAGGTATGGTGGTTTTCTTCACCGTTATGACTACCTTTCTACCAACCATCCTTCTGGCGTTCCGCTCCTTCTTTCAAAAGCATATGAAGATGGGAACCGGTGGAAAGGTGTATTACCTGCTCTCGCGTGCGATACCCAGAGGTGCCCAGCCGTTGATATTGATAGCTTTAGTAATGCTCACCGTCTTGTCTTACTTCGGCATTAAAAATTACATGAATTTTTCCTATACCCCGCCTGGTTTCAGCTCCAGTTCTGCTCCTTTCGTTAAGTACGCCAACCTCATATCCAAACATTTTGGAGGGGACATCCTGAACGAAGTTCCGGTTCTTGTCGATTCCTTGAAGGAATTACCGGATATCGTTGAAAATCTGAAGAAACTGAGAACGGTATGGGATGTGTCTTCTATCTACGATCTAGTGGGTGGTCAGCTTGAAGTGTCCAGCGTGGAGAAGGCCAAAACGCTTTACAGAATACTTGGAGAAAACCTCAGAAATCCGTTTATATCCATCATTATGAAAAAATATGGAATTTTTGAGGATGTTCTCAATGCCGTGGCCGCTTCGATGCGTTCCAATTCTCCTGTGGATGTGATGAAAGCGATATTGGATAATCTGCCATCGAGTTACAGGCGACTTTTCGTCTACGAAGAGGAAGGTAAGCTGAAGTACATACTCAGGATAAAACCATCGATATCCCTATACACCAACAATGGGGTTAAGCGGTTTATAGAAGAGGTGCGGACTCAGAACGTGGAAATCGTGGGCTATCCCATCCTCATGTACCATGCCACCAACGAAATCCGTTCATCGTTGATGAGCATAATGCTTTTGAGTGCAGCTCTGGTTTACACGATAATCGCTTTTGGCACGCGAGAAATAGTACCATCCATCTTCATGATCCTGATGCTCGCCGCCATTATACTTTCCAATTTTGGTATAATGAGATTTCTGGATATAGATGTGACCTTCATAAATGTCCTCGCCGCTCCATTGATAATAGGCATAGGTGTGGATGGAATGGTACATGTCTGGCATGCCAGTAAACATGGTTCACATGTACACATTGCAAGGACTTTCAAAGCGATAACCACTTCGGCGTTGACGACTGGTATTGCTTTCATCTCCCTCATGGCATCCCAGGGAAAGATTCTCAAGGATTTCGGTATTTCCATGGCGTCCGGAATCTTCCTGGCATGGTGTGTTGCTATAATGGTCATATATGCGATATTCGGGGGAAGGCCCAGATGAACATAGCGATGTTCAGTGACACTTACCTGCCGCAAGTAAACGGAGTTGCGACATCAATATATCTCATGAAGAGGGAACTCGAAAAGATGGGGCACAAGGTGGTGATCGTTGCACCCGTATCACCTGAAAACGATCCTAGTGTACTGGTGGTACCGGGTATACCTTTTTTGTTCGAGAAACAACACAGAATAGCTATTCCCAATATTCTGGATATTCTGGATTTTCTGGAGGAGCATCAGATCGATATCATTCACAGTCACGATCCCTTCTCCATTGGTTTTAGAGCATTGAAAGCATCAGAGATACTGGATGTGCCACACGTTCATACTTATCATACCCTTCTGGTTAAGTACAGACACTACATCCCTCCTCCTCTCACACCGACTGAAACGGCCGTGAAAACGTTCAGCGCCTGGTTCTGCAACAAATGTGATGTGGTGATAGCTCCCACGGAGGCTATAAAGGAAGAGCTGTACTCGTATGGAGTTAACGTTCCCGTTCATGTTGTGGCGACCGGTATAGACATGGATTCGTTCGAAAAAGATGATTACGATATTCGTTCGAAACACAACATCCCCCGGAATAGAAAACTCCTGTTGTTCGTGGGAAGAGTGGCGAAGGAAAAGAACGTGATGTTCATAGTCGAGATGTTCGAGAAACTCGTGAAGTTTCTGGATGCTCATCTGATAATCATCGGTGATGGTCCGCTCAGAAGTAGCGTGGAGGAATTCGTGGCAAAACACCGACTCGCGGACAGGGTGACTTTGACAGGATACATGAAGAGAGACGAATTGCCCAATTATTACAGGCAAGCCGATCTTTTCGTGTTCGCATCAGTTACGGAAACACAGGGTCTGGTAGTTCTGGAGTCTCTGGCTGCGGGTACACCGGTAGTTGCTGTGGCCAAAGAGGGTGTGGCTGATGTACTGGAAGATGGGGAAGGTTGTCTGTTACTCGATGAGGTGAATATGGATGAGTTCATAGAAAAGGTACTCAGTATTCTACAAGATTCCACTCTGCATCGTCAACTCCGATCCAGAGCCCGTAAGTATGTAGAGAAAAACTGGAGTGTTGAAGCGTCAGCACGAAAACTTGTGAAGGTTTATGAAGAGGCAGCACGTTTAAAGAAGGAAAGGGAGACACCTCCAATGGTGTACCGATTGAAGGATTTTGCCCAGGCGGTTATGAAGGTGTTTGGAGGGAGAAATGGTGGATGATTCGGTGAAGACACTGCTGGAGAAACTCGGGGAATATGGAATCACCGTATCGAATCCTGAAGGTATTGAGTTGTTGAGAACTGCCCTTGTACACACTTCTTATGCAAACGAGTTGAGGCAGAGCGGGAAAAATGTGGAATCCAATGAAAGACTAGAATTCCTTGGTGACGCGGTGTTGAATCTGGTCATATCGGAGTATCTTTTCAAAAACTGCAACCTGGCTGAGGGAGAAATGGCAGCTGTGAAGGGAGTTGTGGTCAGTGGTAACACTCTTGCTGAGGTGGCTTCCAGGATAAATCTGGGTATGCTCATGTATCTGGGTAAAGGTGAGGAGAAGAGCGGAGGACGATCGAGGAAATCCATTCTGGCGGATGCTTTGGAATCGGTTATAGCAGCTGTGTATCTTTCCACGGATTTTGAGAGCACCAAAAGATTCATCTGGAAGCTGTTCGAAGATGCCCTCGAAAATGCCTTACGTGAATCACCTGTGCACGATTACAAAACAGCTCTTCAAGAATTAACGCAGAGCAGATGGAAGGTATTGCCAGTTTACAAGGTTGTGTCGGTGGAAGGCCCTCCGCATGCGAGGATCTTTGAGGTGGTGGTGGAAGTGAACGGTGATAGAATAGCAAGAGCCAGGGGACGATCGAAAAAAGAGGCAGAACGCAGGGCTGCTGAAATAGCTTACAAAATCCTTGTGAAGGAGGAGAGAGAAAATGCAGATAACACTCGATGAATTGCTCAATCTGATAATGGCGCGTTTGGACGCTATGGAAATGGCCGTTGAAGATTTGAAGGTGCGTGTGAACATACTGATGAGGGTGGTCTACAACACGGAGAAGTTGACGGATGAAGACTGGAAAAAAGCTGTGGAGGACGAACTGGCGATCATGAAGAAAGCGGGTATGCTGGAAACCTTTGGTGAAGAAGAGGTACATAGACTAACCGAAAGCATGTTGAAATGGTTGAAAGGTGATGTGGAAGAAATAAAGAAAGCTATAGAAAGCTACAGGAAGAGAATCGAAGAGATCGCGAAGAAATCCACGCAGGGTAAGAGCATAGACATAGCTTCTCCTGATCTTCTTCACAGACTCGATGCTCTGAAAAACAGGGGAGGCAAAGGTTTGAAGGGAATATAAACCTCTTCCAAGAAGGGGTGAACCGATGCGTCGCTTCACGTTCGACCGCAGGTACGCCGTGGAAAGCCTGAAGGCGTACCTCTTTTTGCTCCCTTCCCTTGTGGTATTGTCCATATTCGTTTTCTGGCCCATAGGTTTCTCGCTGGTGCTGAGCTTCTTCAAATGGGATTTCAAGCATCAGAAAAATCCCGTTTTCATAGGCTGGGAGAATTACGCGAAACTTTTCAGGTTAGAAGGAATGCCGTTCAATTTCCTGGATTCGCTGTTGCTATCGTTGAGTTTTCTCGCGCTTGGTTTACTGATTCTCTTTTCTGTGCGCCTCTATTTTGAAAGGAGGAAATATTGGATTCTCGCGGTGTCTCTGATGGTTTTCGTTTCAACTCGTTTTTACCTGAATAGAATGAGTATCATTCTGCTCCTTCTGTTTCTTTCATCACTGAGTTTTTTTATTTTGTTTCTAGTTCGTCGATATCCCGATAACTGGAGAAATATGATGAACTCCACATTCTCCACTCTGTTCTTCATTGTGTTCGTCTACATGCTGTTACGGTGGTATGCAGGTGGTACCCACGATGTGCTGGGTTACCTACTGGTGGCAAAAGAAAAATCTGATTTTATAAAGGCTATATACAACACGCTGTACTATGTTGTCCTTTCAACACCGACCATGATATTCCTGGCACTCGGAATAGCCCTGCTTCTCAATAAACCGCTCATCTTTCGTGCTTTTTTCAGAACGTCCTATTTCGTGCCTTTCGTAACATCGGTGGTTGCAATATCGCTGGTATGGAAATGGATCTTCAACGATGATTTCGGGTTGCTGAATTACTTTCTTTCCTGGTTCAACATTGATAAAATAGCCTGGCTCAAGGATGAGAAGTGGACCATTCCCACCATAGCCATAGTTTCAATCTGGAAAACCGTTGGCTACGATGCCATGATCTTCCTGGCAGGGTTACAAAACATCGACAGGTTCTACTATGAAGCTGCAGAAGTCGATGGTGCAAACGCGTGGCAGAAATTCGTGTACATAACCTGGCCCTTACTCTCACCCACAACCTTCTTCATATTGATAGTTTCCATGATAGCCGCTTTCAAGGTTTTCACAGAAGTTT
Organism: Thermotogae bacterium; assembly: GCA_021161835.1. Lineage (GTDB taxonomy): Bacteria > Thermotogota > Thermotogae > UBA12178 > UBA12178 > JAGGZV01. Next base: position 12,381 of record JAGGZV010000044.1, read on the forward strand.
ACGTGCTGTATGAAGGATTGCCAGGTCCCTACAACAACAGCGGTTTAACCATCGTGTATTTCATATTTGATACGTTTTATCAGCAGCAACGTATGGGATACGCGTGTGCTGCCGCATATGTTCTTTTCTCAATCATCCTGGTTTTGACACTGATTCAGTTTGGCATAGGTCGCAAAAAAGTGCAATACGAGGGGTGAAAAGGTGAAAGTCCTTGCGCAGGTGGTGGTGTACCTTTTAGTTGTTGCGGGGGCGGTACTGATGTTGATGCCGTTCGCCTGGATGTTGATGACATCTTTCAAGCTCCCCCATGAGGTGGAGACATGGCCTCCCACATGGAGTACGAAAAACGTGTTGAGAGAGCGGACAATAAAGGTTGTACCGAACTTTGGGGGAGTGGCTGGAATCGATTTTTCCGCTTTGAGTCTGGAGGAATTCATGAATCTCAGTACCCTGATGCTCACCAAGCCTCACGAAAATGTTGTTCTTTTGAAAATAGACGATGATGCACCCGTGAGGGGCAGGTTCATCATTCGTATGAAACCATATGATTATCCGGGGAGCGATTTGCCGAATTTGGATACTTTGAGAAGTCAGATAAACGAATACGAGAACAATCTGCCTTCTGAAGTGAAGAAAGAGTATGCGATGTTGATGAGTGGTGTAACGAACATCGAGGTATTCTTCGAAAGGTTCCTGAATCTGTTTCTTACGTCCAAGAATCCCATAATGGGGCGCGAATATCTCCCGGTGAAGCTGGAACAGGACGTGACAAAGATCCTGAATCTTTTGAAGCGTTATGAAGCGAAACTCCTGCATCATCCAAAATTGAGAATTACATCTGGTGATTCGACTCAGACAAAGTGGGAGAAGGGGGAAGTGGGAAGGATACTCCGCGACACTCTTGAAAACTTTAAATCGAGTCTGTCGTCCTTCAAATTCGAGTTGACCGATTACAGGAAGGGATTGGAACGGGTCCTAACCCAGCTGGAAGTGGATCGTTTACTCACGAAGCTGGAAAGGTTAATATCTACCGATTTGCATGGACGCATAATTGAAACGCTGGGGAATGTACCACTCTTTGCGAAAAGTGTGGTTTCGTTCTACCATCGCAGGTTCGTGCAACCTCTGGAGAACTGGCGAAACGTGATAAAGCTCTTCAAGATAGTGTGGGGAGCGTACAGATCTGTACAGGTTGAAGCACCAGGTGATGGAATGATAATCGCGCGTATAAAGACGGATGAAGAGAAAAAAGATGAGCTTTTGAGAAGAATCGGGGAGTCTGACATGGACGAGGCAACCAGAGGGCTATTACTCGACCTGGTCAGAAAAAAGGATGTGGAGAATGTTCGTGACGAATTCATGGCGGTCATGAGTGATGAGTTGTTGCGTCTGATGAAACGACACGGGTTCGAGGGAGAAAAACAGGTATTTCTGATGATTCTCAATGGCCTTGCCGGTACTCTGAGTGAAAGATGTGAATCCGGCATTCTGGAGGATGCCCTTGGATCCTCGAAAACGATGGAAGAATTCATCGAAAGAATGAAAGCACTTGGGGACTTCATGATTTTGAGAAAACTCGAGAAGTATTCCCATCTGACCCATGATGATGATCTGCTTTTGAATGCCCTCAGGCTAAAACACGAGCAGATGAAAAAAATGGAAGTTTTCAACATTTTGCTCAGTGATGTTATCAACTCGCTGGTGCTGGAAAAGGCACCACCTGGTGTGGAAAAAGTTCGTTATGTTGGAAGGGAAACTTTGGAGGTCGTCACATCGTTTCACAGTGTCTGGATGTACGATACGCATTTTGAGGTGAAGGTGAATTTTACGTGGTTGGAGGTGTTCAAGAATTTCTTTCAGAACTATGTGGATGCCTGGCATGCCGCTCCTTTCGCTCGTTACTACATCAACACCGTTTTCGTTGCCACGACTACAACGGTGCTGGAAGTCATCGTGGCCGCGATGGCCGCTTTTGCCTTTGCCAAGCTTTCGTTCTTTGGACGTGATGTGCTGTTCACTGTGTATCTAGCTACCATGATGGTACCCGGTGAGGTTCTGATGGTACCCAATTACATAACGTTAACCAAATTCGGCTGGATAGACACTTATTATGCTCTCATAGTACCGTGGATAGTTCAGGTCTTCGCCATATTCCTGATGCGGCAACATTTCAAAACCCTACCCGACGAGCTTTTCGATGCGGCAAAGATTGACGGTTGTTCCAAATGGCGGTTTCTCTGGACTGTCGTGGTTCCTCTTTCCAAGCCCGTTGTGATAACAGCAGCTTTGTTGAAATTTGTGGGAAGCTGGAACGCTTTTCTCTGGGTTCTCATAGTTACAAAGAGTCCAGAAGTCAGAACCCTTCCGGTAGGGTTACAGACGTTCAGCAGTGAGGTGGGAACGTTGTATAATCAATTAATGGCTGCCTCTACCTTCTCAATGTTGCCGGTCATAGTGCTGTTCCTGTTCACGCAAAAGTACTTCATACGAGGCATAGCCAGAACAGGGTTGAAATAGGAGGGGGCAATATGAAGAGGATTATTCGTGGTTGCATCGTGCTGGTATCGGTATTACTGTTGTTTGGTTGTAATGGTGTTCTACCTTCCAGGGTATCGGTGGAGTTCTGGATGAGAACGTACAGTGTTCCACGTGATGTGTATAACGTTGATGTTAGAATCAAAAGCATATTCATATCGGGGTATTCAACGCCTGTGATCGTTGACAGAAAAATAGATATTATGAACGCGGAAGATGCTTTAAAGGTTGTGGAATTACCTCCCATTACGCTTGGAGCGACTGTGATTGTGGAAACCAGCGGTACGGTGACGGTGGTTGGGACATCCACGAGAGAGCTGGTCGTTCCCAAGAAGATCGAAGGATGGATCCACAGGTTGTCGTTGGGCCAGCTCAGCCCGCTGGAAGGTTATGAGGTGCGCGATGATATCAGGATGCAATTCTACTGGGATCTTGCGAATCTACTTCGTGGTTCATCTTCCACGATGTTCTGCGTGGTGGGTGATGCCACGGAAGTGAGTGATGCTTTACTGCCTGAAAGCGTGACTCCTTCCACTACTGTAACGGTGACGGTGAACAATTTCGTTGTGAAATGGCCCGCTACTTCCACATGGTGGGAACAAAAAGTTTATTCGGAGGATGGGAGATTCACCGTTTACCTTCCCTATCCGATGGACGATAAAAGCTATGTGGCGGAAGTGAGCTGGGATGATACAAGCACGAGTATCACGGTTGGTCCCAGGTGATTGTAGGAGATGATAATGGTAGTGCGTAAAAAGAAAAAATCATTGATTTCGGGGTTACTCATAATTCTGATAGTCCTTTTCATGGTGAGCCTCAATCTTGTGGCCCTTTATCGTTATGTGGATGCACGAAGGGAATATAACAATGCTCTTTCCAGATATGAAACGGCGAAAAAGAAGCTGGAAATATTACGAAAAGATATAGAGGTTCTTGAAGAATATCTAAAACAGCAGGAGGAAGAGACGTTCTAAGATGTTCGTTGTGACTACATCACACAAGCCGACCAGACAGCTCACGTTTGAGGCCAGGAAGTTGGCGGATACTTACAATCTCCCCTTCGTCTCCAGAAGGCGATTAGGTGATTTCAAACGTTCCCATCGCGTAGAAGGCGTTTACGTACTCGAAAAGAACGGAAGATTGGTCCTGCATGTGAGAGGCGAAAGACTTTTCTTCCATCCATCTGCTGCCAAGATAAGGTATCTGAACATAAAGAAAGGGCTGGTGGATTATCTGATAAAAGCGCTGGAACCCGAAGGTAATGAGATCGTCTTCGATGCAACTTTTGGATTGGGTAGCGAAGCTCTGTTGATGGCCGCATTTCTCAAGGAAGGAAAGGTTATAGGAACGGAGGCTTCAGTACATATTTACAGGATAGTGAGTTATGGCTTGAAACATTACAGGGATGAGGAAGAGTGGGTGAACGAAGCCATGAAAAGGGTAGAAGTGATACATGCCGATTTTCGAGAGTATTTGAGCAAGGTACCTGACGGCTTCTTCGATGTGGTTTACTGCGATCCCATGTTCAAAAATCCTCGTTTTGAGTCTTCTTCCATGAATCCCTTGAGACCCGTTGCCGTTTACGATTCTGTGGATACTGATGATCTGGAGGAATTCTTACGTGTAGCGAGAAAAAAGGTTATAATAAAGAGTCATATGGAAGACGATTTACTGGATCGATTGGGTATAAGAAAAGTCATGGGTAGTTCGCGGAGTGGGGTGATATACGGGGTGGTCCGAAAGGAATGAAGATACCCATAATAGCAGGTGCAACCGCTATTGGAAAAACGGAGATATGCGTTCAACTTGCCAAAAAGCTGAATGCCGAAATAATTTCCGTGGATTCCCGTCAGATATATCGTTATATGGATATAGGTACGGCTAAACCATCCCCGGAAGAGAGAAGAGAGGTACCACATCATCTCATAGACATCCTGGATCCGGATGAGGATTACAATGCCTACAGGTATCGTATGGATGCTTTGAAAAAGGTGGACGAGATTTTACGTAGAAGTAAATTCCCTTTATTGGTTGGAGGTACAGGATTGTATGTGGATGTTATAATGAGAGGAATATTCGAAGGCGCCCCTAAAAGCGATAGAATACGCTCGAAACTGCGAAAGTTCGAAGAACGATCCCCGGGGAGTTTACGCAGAATGCTTGAAGAAGTGGATCCAGAGTCTGCGGAAAAAATACATCCCAACGACATGAAGCGTACCATCAGAGCCCTGGAAGTTTACTTTACCACCGGTCGAAAAATTTCGGAGTTGAAAAAACTCATTGAAGGTGATGAAAGATTTTATTTGATAATATTTGAAAGAGATCGGCATGAACTTTATGATAGAATAAACCAAAGAACGGAATTAATGATAAAAAAAGGCTTCATAGATGAAGTTAGGAGTTTGTTAGGTATGGGATACCATAAAGAGTTAAATTCTTTGAAAACCATAGGATACAGAGAATGTGTGGAATATCTGGAGGGTAAGATAACAATGGACGAGATGATACACCTTATAAAGCGCAACACCAGACATTTCGCACGACGGCAGATCATATGGTTCAGAAGATACAATGATGCAATACGCCTGAATCTAACGGGCAAAAAGATCTCAGAGATTGTAACCGAGCTTGCGGCAATAATAAACTCTAGGATGGGGGGATGAATGTATATGGCAGAGAAGTTCAACCTCCAGGACAGGTTTCTAAACATACTCAGAATCAACAAGATCGAAGTTAAGGTCTATCTGGTGAATGGGTTCCAAACCAAAGGTATCATACGCTCCTTTGACAGCTACACGATATTACTGGAAAACGGCAGTCAGCAGAGTCTCATTTATAAACACGCTATAAGCACCATCATGCCATCGAGTTTTGTGAAACTGGTTCAACAGCAGCAACAGCAACAACAGAAAAGTGAGGAAGAGAAAGCAGGGGAGGAATAAGATTGCGTGAGGTTGTTACGATGTCCTTCCCTGCCAGTTCGGAATACGTCAGGGTTTCTCGAAAAGCCCTGGAAGTTTTTTTGCAGACCAAAGGACTCGATGAAGCTGATATACTGATGATAGTGTTGGGGTTGAATGAAGCCGTTGCCAACGTGATCGAGCACACCTACAAGTACGACAAATCCAGATATCTGGTTGTCACCTGGGAATGGGAGGAGAATGAGTGCGGGAGGAAAATCCACATAATGTTGAGGGATTTCGGTCCTAAAGTGGATGAATCCAAACTCGTATCCCGGCCTCTCGATGAGCTCAGGGAAAGTGGTCTGGGATTATATCTGATGCGCAAGGCGTTCGATCGTGTTGAGTTCGATAAAAGAGTGGAAAGCGGGAATCTCCTTCATCTGGAGAAAAGATTATGATGAAAAGTGTTCATGTAATTGGAGGTGGATTGGCTGGTTCGGAACTGGCTTTACAACTTGCAAACAGGGGAATAAAAGTGTATCTTCATGAAATGCGACCCCTGGAAAGTACAGGTGTACACAAAACCGACAAATTCGCAGAGTTGGTATGCAGCAATTCGTTGAAATCCGAAGATCTTATGAATGCTGAGGGATCGCTGAAAGCAGAATTACGCATTTTGAATTCCATTCTTCTGGGTGTGGCTGAAAAGTGCAGAGTACCAGCAGGGAAGGCTTTAGCAGTTGATAGAGAGTGTTTCTCACAAAGAGTATCCCAGATGATAGATTCGCACCCCAACATCGAAGTAATAAGGGAGGTGGTTACGAAACCGCCAGAAGAAAAAGAGAGTATCTGCGTACTGGCTACAGGACCAGCCACACATGAGAAGTTAATGGAATACCTGGAAGGTAAATATGGGAAATTGCTCCATTTTTTCGACGCAGTGTCTCCTATTGTGTATGCTGAAACCATCGATTTTTCGAAGGTCTTTGTTGGTGATCGATATGGCAAGGGAAGCGGTGACTACATAAACTGTCCCATGGATGAGGAAGATTACCGAACGTTCTGGGAAAGTCTCGTCAATGCCAAAGTTGTACCCATGGAAGATTTCGACAGAAAGTATCTGTTTCAAAGATGTCAACCCATCGAAGAGATTGCACGGTCCGGGTACGATGCTTTAAGATTTGGTCCTCTGAGACCCGTGGGGTTGAAAGATCCAGAAACTGGCAGGACTCATTATGCCGTAGTACAGCTGAGACGGGAAAATCTGGAAGGATCGTTGTACAGCCTGGTGGGTTTTCAAACGCGTTTGACATGGAAAGAACAGAAGAGAGTTCTACGCTTGATACCGGGACTGGAGAAAGTGGAAATAGCAAGATACGGTGTTATGCACAGAAACTCATATATTGAAGCCAACAAGATTCTGGACATATACCTTCGATGCAGAGATGAACCATCGACATTCATTGTGGGTCAACTGGCTGGTTTTGAAGGTTATGTTTCTGCCATAGCTACGGGTTTGTACGCTGCCATAAATATCCACAGAATGTATCTGGGATTGTCCCCTGTGACGTTACCCTCGACGACCATATTGGGAGCCCTTGTTAAAGCTGTTATCGAATATCGAGGCGAACTCAAACCGTTGTATCCCAATTTTGGCATATTACCGTTTGAAGGAAAAAGCAGATTGAAGAATCGGGGAGTGATCGTTAAGAGAGCCTTGAGTTCGATGGAGAAATTTGTGAAGGGAGAAGGTGCTCCATGGCTGGTATTCAAATCCGCGTGAGTAATGATAAATTGAATGCCTTCGTGGTGCTTAAGGATGATGGGAGACCTCCCAGATATGAAGAGATATTACGTATGTTGAAGAGTTTCGGTATAAAGTACGGTATAGATGACAAGAAGATAAAGGAGCTGGAAACTCTACCGCGTTATGAAACCCCCATCCTTGTAGCCATGGGTGTTCCACCGGAAAAGGGAGTGGATGCACGTATAGAATATCCCTTCCTCGAGCAGCTGGAAGAGGCTCAAAAACAAAAGAAGAAATTCGTGATAGTGAAAGAAGGAGATGTGCTGGCGATAAAGCATCCTGCTACTCCAGGTAAAGAAGGAATAAACGTTTATGGAGAACCTGTTCCTCCGCAGCCGGGTAAAGATATGAACATACGTGTGGGTAAAAATGTGAAACTCGTCCAGGATGGCCTTGTTGCCGTTGCTACCAGGGGTGGTATACCGAGATTGATAGAAGATACCGTGCTGGTGGACGAAAAGTTGTACATAGATGGAGACGTGGATTATTCAACGGGTAACATAGATTTTCCGGGTAGCGTTGAGATAACCGGAACGGTGAAACCCGGATTCGTCGTTAAGGCCAAGGAGGATATAATCATCAAGAACGTTATAGATGCTGCCACTGTTATATCCTTTGAAGGTACCGTGGAGACCAAGGGTGTCAAGGGTAGAGAAAAAGGTTTGGTCAAAGGTAAGACGATCAAGGCTTCTTTCCTGGAAAACGCCAACGTCGAAGCCGAGCAGGACGTTATAGTGCAGGGTTCCATAGTGAACAGCGTGATAAAGGCTGGAGGCATGGTTATATGTGAAGGTGAGAAGGCTTCAATAATAGGTGGTTACATGGTTGTAGGCAAGAAAGTGGTGACAACGGATCTCGGTTCCGAGATGGCGGTTCATACCCGTGTAGAGGTAGGTACAGATCCGAGATTGGTTGAGCGTTTGAAGACGCTTCAAGCGCAGGTCAGGTTGGATAAGGAAAATCTCGAGCGTTTGAACCGTGTCATCAGTTCTTTCAAAGCAAAGATGGAACGTTCCAAGAGAGAGCTTCCAAAGGAGCAGAAGGAAGCGCTGGCAAAAGCTGTACAAACTCTCATAAACCTTCGTGAAGCCGTTGAGAAGAACGAGGAGGAAATCAAGAAGATAAAGGATAGGATCGAGCAGGAATCCAAGGATGCCATGATAGTGATCAAAGGTACTGCCTATCCCGGTGTCGAGGTTACAATGTTCTCAAAAAAGTATTCCTTCAACAAACCCATATCGAAACTGGTTATAATTTTCAGAGATGACGAGATAGTTTTTAGAGGTTATGAGGGCGAAAGCTGAACCGAGCATGGTGGATTTGCACAATGGTGAAAATGTGATATACTTTACAGTGTTGGAGTCATCTTTCTATTGCTGATCGATTCTTGTGAGATTCGTCCCCCTTCCGAAATTCAATCCTCCCGAATATCTTTCGGAGGTGAAAGTTTTGGCAGAGAACAACAGGGAAAAGGATGAAGTAAGAGGAGTGGAAATCGATATCAATAGTTTGCAGAACATGTCACTCAGAGAATTGTACGCCGTTGCACGTAAGTACGAGATAGCCGGTTACTCCACCATGAGAAAGAAGGATCTGATCTTCGCTATACTGAAAGCTCAAACCGAGTCCTATGGGTATTTCTTCTATCAGGGTGTGCTGGAAGTCATGCCCGAGGGTTACGGTTTCCTGAGGAGTCTGGATTACAGCCTCCTTCCAAGTGGAAACGATATATACGTTTCACAATCGCAGATCAAGAAGTTCAACCTGATGACCGGTGACATAGTTGCCGGGCAGGTAAGACCACCCAAAGAAGGCGAAAAATACTACGCCATGTTGCGAATCGAAGCCGTCAACAACGCACCACCGGAACTCTCTAAAGAAAGGGTGGGATTCGAGAATCTCACACCGATATATCCGGATGAACAGTACATATTGGAGACGGATCAGCACACGTACAGCACCAGGATAATAGACATCTTTTCTCCCATAGGCAAGGGGCAGAGAGGTTTGATCGTTGCTCCACCGAAAGCAGGGAAAACATGGTTGTTGAAAGACATAGCGAACGGTATAGCCATGAACCATCCAGACACATATCGCATAGTACTGTTGATAGATGAGAGACCTGAAGAAGTAACCGATATGAAACGTTCGGTGGACGCTTTGGTGATAGCCGCTCCCTTCGATATGCCTGCCGATAAACAGATAAAGGTTGCGGAGATGACTTTGGAGCATGCCAAAAGGCTTGTGGAATTCGGTCACGATGTTGTGATATTGCTGGACAGTATAACGAGGCTGGCACGTGCTTACAATATCCATGTTCCTCCCAGCGGGAAACTGCTTTCCGGTGGAGTGGATCCGGCTGCCCTCTACAAACCCAAGCATTTCTTCGGTGCTGCCAGGAACATAGAGGAAGGAGGCAGTTTGACCGTAATAGCCACAGCTCTGGTGGAAACCGGGAGCAGGATGGATGAAGTTATATTCGAGGAATTCAAGGGTACAGGTAACATGGAACTGGTTCTCTCGAGAGATCTGGCAAACAAGAGGATTTTTCCGGCGGTCAACCTTTCCCTTTCGGGTACTCGAAAAGAAGAACTGTTGTTGAGCGAGGATAAATTGAAGAAGGTGTGGATACTGAGAAGGATGCTGGCGGGCATGACGGAGGAAGAAGGTTTGAAAGTGATACTCAGCAAGCTCAGAGAGACGAAGTCCAACGATGACTTTCTGGCGTTGATAGATCTCGAGAAGGTGAAGGCCATTTAATCATGCCCCTCGATGGAGTAACGTTACATAAAGCTTTCACGTTCATCCAGAGGATGAAGCCAAGGTATCTACGTCAGGTTTATATGCCAGATTGTAGTACTTTGTACCTGGTTTTTGATTCTGTATGCGTATTCCTGTATCTCAATCCTTCATGTGCTTTCATCTCAGCGGTCGATTCTCCCGTGAAGGTGGAAACGTTGGCACCCATGGGGGGACTTTTGCGTTCGAAACTCAAGGGTGCTCGTTTGCTCGAGTTTCGACAGCTGGGATCAGATAGGATCTTCGTTTTCAAATTTTTTATCGTCGGTATAAGGCAGGAACCCGTGGAGTACGAACTCTATGTAGAACTCATGGGAAGAAACACCAATCTCATACTGGTGCAGGACGGTAGAGTCGTGGATGCTCTCAGGAGAAGATCGGATTCAACCCGCATCCTGCTTCCTGGTGCTCCTTTTGAACGCTACGTGCACGAGGGAATGGATTTCTTCGCTATCGATACGGATGAATTGGTCCGAATCCTGATGGAATCCAGGTTGCCTTTGCACGAAGGTCTGCCAAGATTCGTACAGGGGCTTTCGAGGACACTGGTGCATGAAATTCTCAGAAGGGCCGATGTGGATTCGGTAGAAGAGATTAAACTTCACCATCTGGAAAAGTTGTGTCGTATCATGAAAGATATGGCGGAGGAGATAACGTCCGATGAGCTCTGTTACATCTACACTTCCCCGCTTGACATAGCCCCTTTGAGGCTGAGAATCAGGGAAATCCCGTCGTACGTGGAACCGGTGTTCAGAGCGTTTTCCAGATTCATGAGTTTGAAAACAGACTTTTCGCAGCTCGGTATTTTTAAGAGAAGACTTTTATCTGCTTTGAGCACGGAAACCAAGCGTATCATGAGGTTGCTGGAAAAGCTGGAACTTGAAATACGGGAAGCCATGGGATACGAAAAGTTCCGGAAGAATGCAGAGCTCATATTTTCCCACGCTTACAGATTGAAAAATAAATGTGAGTTCGTTGTCCTGGAAGATTACGAGACGGGTACGTTACACCGGATACGTCTCGATCCTTCTATCACTCCGATACAAAATGCTCAAAGATTCATGAAGATGTATTCGAAAATGAAACGCAGGATAGAAATAGCGACCAGGCGTGTTGAAGAGCTCGAAAAGAAACTGGAATATCTTAACTCGTTAAAAGAAATGGTGGAGCTGGCGGAAGATGTTGACGATTTAAAATTGTTAAAGGAGGAAATGTTACAACATGGGTTCCTGAAATCCGGAGATGTTCGTGTCTCGAAAGAAATGGGTGGTAAGAAGAAAGTTTTCAGTAATATTCCCGGTCGCGTTTTTGAATGTGATGGTTATAAAATAGTGGCGGGCAGGAACAACGTGGAAAATGATCTGATAAGACGAAAGGCTTCACCGAATGATCTGTGGTGTCACGCCAGGGAATTGCCGGGTAGTCACGTGATCGTCATGGCGGGAGGGAGAGAAATACCGGAAAAAGTTAAGATACTGGCAGCACGCATAGCAGCCTATTATTCCCGGGGAAGGAACGACACAAAAGTTTATGTGGACTGTACCGAAGTGAAGAATGTGAAGAAACCCAAAGGGTCCTATCCGGGTTACGTTGTATATCGAAACGAGAGGAGTTTTCTTGTAACGCCTCTCACAGCTGAAGAATTGAAGAAGTATATGGCGGGTGATACGACGAGATGAAGAAGCTGAGTGTAGACGTTGGTACCAGAACCGTGGTGGGTTTGGTGACAGAGTATAACGATGGAAAACTGGTGGTTCATCATATGCACATGCAGGAGCACGAAGAAAGAGCCATGTTGGATGGAGCCATACACGATATTGGAAAAGTGGCCAGTGTGGTGGAAGATGTTGTGAAAAAACTGGAGGAAGAGTCGGGTCAAACTTTTGACGAAGTGGACGTTGCTCTGGCAGGCCGATCCCTGAAAACCATGGTGGGCGAATCCGAGCTTGACATATCCAAATATCCTGAAATAACTTTTGAAGAGGTCAAAAACGTTGAGATGATGGCCGTCAAGGATGCTATAAGTGCTCTCGGCAACAACGAAGACATGTACTGTGTGGGTTATTCGGTACTATATCACAAAATAGACGGTGAATGGATAAAGAATCCTGTTGGGCACAGAGGTAAGAGGCTATGGGTAAAGGTTATGGCGACTTTTTTACCAAGGCAGATCGTTGATTCCATGGTAACAACGATGAAACGTGTGGGACTGAGCATTTCGCATTTCACTCTGGAACCCATCGCCGTGATGAATGCCGTGGTACCACCCGATTTAAGATTGCTCAACATCGCGCTGCTGGACGTTGGAGCGGGCACCAGTGATATCGCCATCTCCCGTGATGGAACCATTCATGGTTATGGGATGGTGACCAGTGCTGGCGATGAAATAACCGAGGAGATATGCAGGCGGTATCTACTGGATTTCCAGACGGCTGAGTTCGTCAAGCGTAATTTGAATTCCGCCCATCCCGTAAAAGTTAGAAACATCTTGGGTGTCGAAAACGAGATAGAACCTCATCGGGTGCTGGCAGATCTCAGAGAGGCCATGGATGGAATGGCCAGGGAAATAGGTTCGAAGATACTGGAGCTGAATGGATTTCCCCCTGCAGCTGTTATAGTGGTGGGAGGTGGTGCGAAACTTCCCGGTTTCACGAGTTTCCTCGCCAGACATCTTGATCTACCTGAAAGCAGAATCTCGCTTCGAGATGCTGCCTCCCTGAATTTCGTCAACGACAGGACGGGAAAACTGCAGGGTTCGGAATTCGTGACGCCCCTTGCGATAGCTCATGCCGGTCATACATCCCAGGGCGGAATATTCATAACTGTTACGTTGAACGGCAAGCCGGTACAGCTGCTTCCAATGGGTAGCAAGAGAACGGTGATGGATCTTATGCTTCAAAACGGCGCCAAAGTTGAAGATCTCATAGCCAAACCTTCTCCTTCCATAGTATTCGAGGTGAACGGTCGTATTCATATCCACAGGGGGATGAAAGGTGAAGATGCGCCTGTTTTCATAAACGGAGAAAGAGCATCATTGAGAAGCACCGTCGAACATGGTGACATAGTTGAGGTTGGGTCTCCCACTCCTGGAAAGACGATACCTCCAAAGATCAGAGAAGTTATGGATCCCATTTTCGTGGAAGTAGAGAATGATCGCGTTTATGAAGTATACCCTGAAGTTCGGTTGAACGATAGGGTGGTGGATGTGGATACGGAGATCCACGACTCCGATAGAGTGGAATTTGAAACCCGTATGACTGTGAAGGAAGTACTGGAACGTCTCCCGGTGAATACTATAAACGTGATCTTCAACGATAGGAGCGTGGAAATTCCCATCGAAGAATATACGACGGATGAGCCACCTGGCCGTGAGATAGAGTTGGGCCACAGGATACATGTCAGAGCTATCGAAAAGCAGGTCAGGGTGAAAGATCTACTCAACAACGAGGAGCCACAGGAAAGCGTGAAGGTTTTCTTCAATGGCAGACCCGTGGAATTGAAGAAATCACGCAGGATCGTGCGGATAAACGGTGCACTTGCCGACGAAGATGCCGTGCTTCAGGAAGGAGACGTGGTGGAAATGAAAATTGAGCAGTTCGAACCGACCGTGGTGGATCTGCTCGCATACGAAACGATAGATTCGTCTCGAATAAGGGACTACAAAATACTCGTGAACGGTAGTCCTGCCTCCTTCGTTCAGGTTTTGAACGATGGAGACAAGGTGGAACTGATTCTGGAGGAATCACGGTGGAAATCGCGGGAGTGGGAATAGACATAGTTAGAACGGAAAGACTTTACAGGGATCTTGAAAGAAAGATTCTGAGCGACCACGAACGGACCTTGATGGAGAAGGTGAAAAATCCCAGGCTCATCAGAGAATTTCTGGCTGCCCGATGGGCTGTTAAAGAGGCGTTTGTCAAGGCATTGGGAACAGGTTTTCGTGGAGTAACTCCGAAGGAGTTGACTCTCCGGCACGATGAGAATGGTCGTCCAATTCTGGAATATCCGGAGCGATTGGGAGATTTCATTCCAATGGTTTCGATCAGTCACGATGGAGAGTACACCGTGGCCGTTGTGATTTTGATAAAATCTGAGTGTAGTTCCAGCAGAAAGGAGGAAAACGAATGATACGAAAGTTCAAAATCAGGATCGATGGAAAAGAGTATGAAGTCGAAGTGGAGGAAATAGGAAATGTGGAGGCAAATCAGTCGGTGAAAACATCTGTGATTTCCGATACTCCTTCGTCGGTTGTTAAGGAAGAAACTTCTTCTCCATCTTCGAATAATTCGGGAGCCGAGAAGGAATCTGCTGCACAGGTGGTTCTCACTGCTGAGGAAAAACCTTCTGGAGGAGAGTACGTGGTGTATGCTCCCATGCCGGGTGTCATAGTACAGGTTGATGTTACACCTGGCAGCAGAGTTAAACGAGGAGATAGAGTGGCTGTTCTGGAAGCCATGAAGATGGAAAGCGATATAATCACAGAAAGTGACGGTGTTGTCAAAGAGGTGCTGGTAAAGAAGGGTGATAGTGTCAACGCAAAGCAACCCATGGTAGTGATAGTACCTTGAGTTATAATCTTTGTGTGTGCCTGTAGCTCAATGGATAGAGCGCTGGACTCCGGATCCAGAGGTTGCGGGTTCGACTCCCGCCAGGCACGCCAGATGAGAGACATACGTATTTATGCTGATGGAGGAAGTAGTGGAAACCCTGGAAGGAGTGCCATAGGTTTTTGTGTTTTCATCGACAACAAGTTGTGGTATCTCCATGCGGAGTGCATAGGAGACGCCACGAACAATGTTGCCGAATATATGGCTCTTTTGAAGGCTCTGGAGTTTTGTGCGACCAAAAGTTTTAAAACTATAAAACTCTATTCTGACAGTAAACTCGTGGTGAGCCAGGTGAAAGGCGACTTCAGAGTAATGGACGCGAAACTTGCCACCCTGAATGCCGAGGTACGAACGTTGATGAGAGAATTTGAGGATGTCAGTGTGGAGTGGATACCCAGGGAGGAGAACGAAATCGCGAATTCACTTGTGAAAAAGATTTTGAAGGGAGCGATGAAAAGGTGAGAAAAGGAGACCTAGGGGTGGATCTTGGAACAGCCACCTTTCTCGTTTATCAGAAGGGTAAAGGCATGGTAATATACGAACCATCGTACGTGGCCGTTTCCAGAAAGTCCGGCAAGATAATAGCCATAGGCAATGAGGCCAAAGAAATGAAGGGTAAGACACCGAAGGACATAGTTGCTTTGAAACCCATGAAGGACGGTGTGATTGCCGAATACACCGTTATAGAGGAAGTCATAAGGAGTTTCATAAAGCGTACAAAGAGTGGTCTCAGCTTTTTCAAACCCAATATGGTGATCGGTGTCCCTACCAAGATAACGAATGTGGAACATAGAGCGGTGGTCGAAGCGGCTATAAACGCGGGAGCCAGCAAGGTATACGTGGTGCACGAACCCATAGCAGCGGCCATAGGAGCGAATGTGGACGTCGTCAGACCTCAAGGAAGTATGATCATAGATGTGGGTGGTGGTACAACCGATATTGCCGTGATAAGCCTGGGTGGTGTCGTGATAGGTGAATCCTTGAGGTTCGCTGGTGATGCCATGGATGATGCCATAGTCAAATACGTACGCAAGAGATTTCAACTGTCCATAGGTACATCCACGGCTGAAGAGGTGAAAATAAAGATAGGTAAGGCACATCCGGACGTTGAAGACTACGAGATGGAAGTGAAAGGTCGCGACGTTATGACGGGTTTGCCGAAGAAGATCGTTTTGAATTCCACGGAGGTACTGGAAGCCCTGGATGAGATTCTGAAGATGTTGATAATTGGTGTGAGGAATGTGCTCGAAAAAACGCCTCCTGAGCTAGCTTCCGATATAATGAGCGAGGGGATATACCTCGTGGGAGGAGGCTCCAAGCTTCGAGGGCTCGACAAGTTGATAACCCAGGAAACAGGGCTACAAACCATCAGCGTATCGGAGCCAGAATACTGTGTGGCCCTTGGAACGGGTAAGTTGCTCGACGATGAGCAACTTCTGATGACCGTAGCAAGCGCATACGGCGTTTGAAGAGGTGGTATCATATGGGAAAGATCGGTGCCGAGTGGCTTGGGAACATGAAGTTCAGGGTTCACACCCCTTCAGGGCACGAAGTGGTGATGGACGCTTCCAGGGAATTTGGAGGAGAAGATGGTGGTCCTCGCCCCATGGAGTTGGTGCTGGTGGCTCTTATGGGATGTACAGGGATGGATGTGGTGTCGATATTGAAGAAGATGCGGGTGGAAGATTATCAATTTGAGATGGAAACCGGGTACGAAAGAGCTTCCGACCATCCAAAAGTGTACACAAGAATACACCTGCGTTATATCTTTAAAGGAAAGGATCTGCCACGAGATAAGATAGAAAAGGCCGTTTCTCTTTCACAGGAGAGGTATTGTTCTGTTGCTGCTATGTTGAAAAGGGTGGCGCCCCTCACCTACGAGGTGATCCTGGAGGAAACCAACTGATGGGGGTGAAGGTGTTGGATGAGCTGGAGAAGCTGAAAATGCGTGTCCAGCAACTCGAGGATGAATTGCAGATGTGTAAACAGAGGGAAAGGGAATTGGAAGGGCTTTTGGATCAGTACACTGAATTGTTGAAACAGGAGCTCAAGAGTTATGATGACTTCGTCGGTGATATAGGAACCAGCAAGATGATAGACCCGCTCACGCGTGTCTTCAACAAAGATTACTTTCTCAAGTTCCTGACCTATTTTCATCAACGTGCTTTTGAAGAGAGTATACCCTATGGAGTCGTACTGGTGAAGATAAAGAACTACGATGAACTTGAGAGAGCTGTCGGTGATGGTGATAAATGGAGGACATTTTCGATGCAGTTCGGTAAGAGCTTGAAGGAAAGTGTAAGAGTTCCTCTGGATACGGTCGGTCGGTTATCGAAGGACACTTTCGCTGTAATACTGACTGAGATAGATAAGGACGTTATGGACAAAGTTGTGGAGCGTATAAAGAATCGACTTGAGAGTCTGGATCTTGGCTTTGGTACACCGGATATAAAGATGGTACACGTTCACTATCCGGAAGACGCCATCAATCTGGAAGCCCTTCTTTCCAGTGTTGGCGAGGAATTGTGAATGGGTTCCTTCATTCTCTATGGCCCCGTTACGTTGAGGGGAAAAGTTGAAATCAGCGGTGCGAAGAATGCTGCTCTTCCCATATTGGCATCGATCCCTTTGATAAAGGGTATAACTGTTTTGCACAACGTGCCACGCCTCGAAGATGTTCACACCATGATACAAATTCTGCGTTCCATCGGAGTCAAGGTCGAATGGAAGGGGGAGAACACCCTTCTTATAATCAATGAAGGAAGCTGTACGGGGGATGTTCCATATGAACTGGTGCGTAAGATGCGTGCTTCTTTCAACATTCTTGGTCCCCTCACCCTCTCGGTTGGAAAGGCGAGCGTTGCCCAACCCGGGGGATGTGCCATAGGCCTGAGACCCGTTAACTTCCACATAGACGGTCTCGAAAAGCTGGGATTCAGTGTGAGCATATCCCACGGTACGGTACACGCTACCGCTCCTGGACGCGTGGATGAAAGTGAGGTGGTTGTCTCGTTTCCGAAGGTCAGTGTTGGTGCTACAGAACACATAATGACCACGGCAGCGGGAATGAAAGGGTTGACCCTGCAAATCAATAACGCTGCTCAGGAACCTGAAATAGAGGATCTGCAGAACTTTCTGAATAGTTGTGGTGCGAGAATAACCGGTGCCGGCACCTCTTCCTTGACCGTGGAAGGAGTTGAGGAATTACAGGGATGTGAGTATACTATCATGTACGATCGTATAGAGGCGGGGACGTATTTGATCGCTGCAGCGGCCACCCACGGCGAAGTGGAAGTAGTGAACGCCTGTTCGAATCATTTGGGAGCACTCCTTGAAGTCTTCGAGCATATGGGTGTGAACTTTACGTGTAATGAAAACGGTATAACGGTGAAAGCGGGCGATGTGTACAGACCCGTTAAAATAGAAGTTAATCCCTACCCGGGTTTTCCCACCGATCTTCAACCACAGATTCTGGCAATGTTATCGACTGTAAAGGGCGTTTCACTGGTAAAAGAGAACGTTTTCAAAAGTAGATTTGGGCACGTTCCCGAGTTGAATCGTATGGGTGCTTTAATAGTTGTAGAAGACAGTGTTGCGGTGGTGGAAGGTGTAGAAGAACTGACGGGTGCACCGGTGGAAGCCACAGATTTGAGAGCTGCAGCTTCCCTTTTAATAGCTGCTTTGATGGCGAAAGGAGAAACCATCATATCACATATCGAGCACATATTCCGTGGTTATGAAAAGGTTATAGAAAAATTTCGCGGCCTTGGGGTCAATATAGTGTACGAACCCCGGGATGTGGAATGATTTTTCCCTTTTATCTGGAAAATTTTGAAAAGATCGATCGTGTTGGAAAGATTTTCAAAGAGCATCTGACTGGATGCGGACTATGTCCGAGGAGGTGCGGTGTTGACAGAACGAAAGAATCCGGATTTTGCCTTCAAAGAGATGTTCCCCGTATATCGAATGTGGTACTTCATTACGGTGAAGAACCTCCACTTGTGGAGAAAAATGGAGCGGG
This sequence comes from Thermotogae bacterium, assembly GCA_021161835.1. Taxonomy (GTDB): domain Bacteria; phylum Thermotogota; class Thermotogae; order UBA12178; family UBA12178; genus JAGGZV01. Next base: position 31,053 of record JAGGZV010000044.1, read on the forward strand.
TGCCGTTTTTTTCTGTGGATGCAACATGAGATGTGTGTACTGTCAGAACTTCGCATTCAGCCAGAAGAATATCGGAAAAAATATAAGTGTTGAAGAACTGGCAGATTATTTTTTGAAATTGCAGGAACTCGATGCCACATGCCTTGATCTTGTGACACCAACCCCCCATCTTCCTTTTATCGTGGAGGCTCTTGGGATTGCGATTACAAAAGGGTTCAAGTTGCCGATCGTTTACAATACAAGTTCCTACGAATCAGTGGAGGTCCTCAACCTGCTCGATGGTATCGTGGATGTCTATCTTGCCGATCTGAAGTATTCAGACGATGAGGTTGCGTTGCGTCTATCCGGTGTGAAAGATTACTGGGAAGTGGCTACAGCCGCTTTGCGTGAGATGTACAGACAGGTTGGCGCGTTCAAAAGGTATGCAAGTGGTGTGTTCAGAGGATTGATAGTGAGACATCTTGTGCTACCCGGTGATCTTTCGGGTTCTGAGAAGGTTGCCCGTTTCATAGCGGAAGAATTATCCACTTCCGTTCCTGTTGCCGTTATGGGACAGTACAATCCTGTCAACAGGGCGAGGGAATATCCCGAAATTGCCAGAAGATTATCAAAGCAGGAGTATGAACGTGTTCTGGACGTTTTTCAATCATATGATCTCGTTGAAGGTTGGTACCAGCTGGAAGATGGTGAACCTGTCAGGGCGGTGGGTGTGAAACTGGCCGATTAGGAGGGATACAATGCTAGGGGCGAAGAACAGGGAGGAGTTCAGCTGGGCTCTGTACGATTGGGCCAATTCCGCTTTTTCCATGACGGTCCAGGCAACGCTACTTCCGATATTCTTCAAAGACGTGGCCGCAAAGGGTCTGGAAGCTGTCAAAGCCACAGGGTACTGGGGATACACGCAATCCATAGCGATGGTCATCGCCGTGATCCTTGCTCCCATTCTCGGTGCCGTTGCCGATTACATGCACGGCCGAAAACGTTTCATGTCCTTTTTCGTTGTAACGGGTGCGTTGTTCACTTCTCTGCTTTTCTTCGTAGATACTGGTGAGTTCTTGCTGTGTGCGTTAATATATGTTGTTGCGAACGTGGCTTTTGCGTCGGCCAACGTTTTCTACGATTCATTCCTGATCGATGTCGCCGGTCCCGGGCGAATGGACTGGTTGTCAGCACTCGGATTCGCTTACGGGTATGTAGGAGGAGGATTGTTGTTTATATTGAACATTCTCATGGTTCTCAAACCGGGCCTTTTTGGGCTTTCATCCGCTGTGGATGGTATGCGTATGGCCTTCGTCAGCGTGGGAATCTGGTGGTTCGTTTTCACCATTCCTTTCTTCATGTACATAAAGGAAAAAAGAAGAGGAGAAAACCTTGAAACAGCAGTCAACCCTGTAAAAGAGGGCTTTCGTAGGGTGTTTTCTACCCTGCGTGAGCTCAAAAGATACAAGAATGCTTTCATCTTCCTCCTCGCTTATTGGTTCTATATAGATGCTGTGGGAACGATAATAAAGATGGCGGTAGTTTACGGTAAAGACGTGGGCGTACCCAACGAACATCTGATGGGTGCACTACTTCTTACCCAGTTCATAGCCTTTCCCTTTTCCATTATCTATGGAAAACTGGCCGCATCCAGAACGACCAAATTGGCTTTGTACATTGCTATCGCGATCTATGCCTTCATAATGACCTGGGGTTATTTCCTGAAAAGACCCTGGGAATTCTGGGTACTTGCAGTACTTGTGGGAACCTCGCAAGGCGGAATACAGGCGCTCAGCAGATCCTTCTTCGGAAAGATGATCCCAGGAGAGAAAAAGGCTGAGTTCTATGGTTTCTTCAGTGTATTCAGCAAATTCGCCACCGTTGCCGGGCCTGCTCTTTACGGTTTCATGGCTCAGGTCACTGGTAATCCGAGAAGTGGTGTCTTAATGCTCATGATACTCCTGGGGATAGGAGCACTAATTCTCGGAAGAGTTGAGGAGGCGAGAGCGTGATACTCATAACCGGTGTCTTCGATGCGGAGGTTCAACCTTTTTTCGAAAGTATCATGAAACTTGAGGTTGGTAATCTTCTGGAACGCCGGTATGTACGTGGTGTGGTGGGTCACAATGAGGTTGTGGTAACCAGCGGATTCGTGGGTAAAGTGGAAGCCGCCATGGTAACCCAGGCTTTCATAGATAAATTCCATCCCGGGATGGTGATCCACGTGGGTGCATGTGGTGGTGTTTCGGATAAGCTGAAAGTAGGAGATCTGGTATTGGCCACCGAAGTGGTGGAGTACGATGTTTACCCCACTCACAGGATGAAGCGTTTCAAATCCAGTGTCGCGCTGTCGGAGCGAATAATAAATCAGGCGCCTGATGTGTATATCGGCATTCTGGCCACGGGTGACAAGCTGGTCAGTGACCTGAAACTCAGGAAATGGGTAGCCGAGAACACCGATGCCGTAGCGCTCGATATGGATTCAGCGGCCGTTGCAAAGGTTGCAACTGCCAATGGCGTGGAATTTGGAGTGCTCAAGATAGTTGTGGATCTATGCGATGAAAAAGCCGAGGAAGATTTCAACGAGTACTTCCCGCGCTATGCCATGATCCCGGCTGTACACATAATGGAACTTCTCAAGCATCACGTCATAATCAGGAGTTGATTTCCACGCTCTCATAACCACCAAAGTACTCGCACGAATACCATGGCAGAGCGGTGTGCACACTTCTGGCGAGAATCCGCAGGTTTCTTGTTCCTTCCGTACATAGAAACTTTTCCAGTTTTTCGGTGGTATCAGCGTAACGGACGGAGTTTTTCCATATCACCCTGCCGGCCAGGAAACCTGAAGCTCCCAGTTCCACGTTCTTCGAAAGTATTCTTTCAAATTCGATCACGTCCATTCCTCCACTCAGTATAACCCAGGGTTTACCCGATGTACTTTCCTTCACCTTGGTACCGTCTTTCAATTCTTTGAAAGGTTCTATCTTGAAGATATCCACACAGTATTCTTCACCACTGAAAGTTTCCACAGCTTCCAGAATTTCCTCATCTCTGCCCTTTCGTTTTCCATACGTCAGTATTTCAAGTATGAAAAGTATGTCCTGTTCCTTTGCCCGCATCCCCACTTCTTTAACCAGCTTCATCTGGTGTTTTTTAACTTCATCGTGTGCTTCCGTGCTCCAGTATATCAACAGTTTAACAGCATCTGCACCACTTTTCCTGGCGTATTCCACTCCATCTTCCCTGTACAGCACGTTCAAACGTCCTTTTCCTTCATCGATGTACCCACTTTTCTCCAGCGAGAGTATCACTCCCGTTTGTGGAGGGATAAGAGGTAACATGGAGGGAAAGGCGTACTCACCATCCACGAGTACAGCACTGACATGCGGTGAAAGAGTCTTCAATATACTTTTCTTGACGTTGGTCATGAGCTTTTCGTTCTCTGTATTGAAGAGATTCATCAGCATCTTCTTGAGCGAGTTTCGTTGATCGAGCGCCAGTATCCGAAAGACGCCATCTTCTTTAGATATTCGCTGAAATCCTCTGAATTTGCCTGGTTGCATGCGCATTCACCCACCTCCCGAAAAGGATGAATTCATAATTGTGAATAATGTTGCCTGATCGCTCATAATCTTTCCACATGACCGATAATCGTATTCGTTGAAATTTGATCAATCACATTTTATATGATATCATAAAATATGAGATTGAAATGTGATCGATTTCGATTAATTCTGATACTGAAAAATGAGGGTGTCGTGGTGGTGGGTGCTGAAAAGAGAGGATACTTGTCCTGCGGAGTTTCTTCGAAAACATCTGATCGTTCCACGATCCCTGTAGGGAGAGGGATGGATATGGAATCCTTTCTTTGCTCGTGTGTCGCCCCCTGATTTTTTGCCATTTGAGAGATTTTCATGGATTTTGTTTTTGTGTGTTGTGTAACATGTTACCTAAAATGATCTGTAAGTACTTTATGGAGTAAGAATTGAAGGAGATGGGAGGAGTTCAAATGGTTAGAGAGAAGCGCTTGAACGAGATAATGAGAATATTGAAGGAGAAAGGTTACATAAGCATCAAAGAGATTTGTGAAAGATTGGACGTTTCCGAAATAACGGCACGAAGAGATTTGAATTTCCTGGAAAATCAGGGTCTGGTGGAGAGAAAGAGGGGAGGGGCCAGCCTCAGAAATTTCCGCATAGACATCCCTTTCTTTTTCAAGCTCGAGGAGAACAAGGAAGAAAAGCTACGAGTGGCTCGTAAAGCGGTTTCCTTGCTGGAAGATGGTATGGTGATCGTGATGAGTGGGGGAACTACCGTGTTTTATATGGCTCAAGCTTTGAAAAATACACCGTTTCATGATCTCACCATCGTCACGAATTCCATTACGACAGCCTGGGCGATCATAAATCTTGGTAAACCTTTCAAGTTAATACATTCCGGTGGAATGGTTCGTGAAAACTCCTTCGAATGTGTGGGTGGTTACACCCTCAAACTCTTTGAGGGATTGAAGGCTGATCTCTTCATCTTCGGTGTCAACGGTGTCGATGGAAAGGAAGGTATAACCTTCTACGATTTCGAGGAAGCCAGCGTGGCTATTAAAGCTATGGAGGTTTCATCCAGGTTAATGGTTCTCGCTGATCATTCGAAGATTGGAATAGTTGCACCTTACAGGGTTTGTAAGCTGGAAAGGGTGGATTACCTGGTAGTTGATGATCCAAGCATGGAAAGTGTGAAGAAATTGAAAGAGCATTATCCTGACCTCAACGTTGTTTGAAGGAGGGAAAATGTGACGAAAGTCGAAAGGGAGATATACGATCAGATCGAGGAATTGCCAAAAGTTCTTGAATTTTCCAGAAGCTTTGCGATGAACGATCTGGAGAATATTTTAAGGAGTTCCGATATCGTCTATTTCGTGGGTTGCGGTTCGTCCTATTATCTTGCCCTGGCTGCCTCCCGCTATTTCACACTTCGTACGGGTATCGAGTCGAAGGCGCTTCCGGGTGGAGAGGTGGCATTCGAAAGTCCCGAAAATATAGGACAACGGGATATGAGAAGAGCTGCTGTTCTGATTTCCCGTTCTGGAGAGTCCAGCGAAGTGCTCAGAGCAGGAGAAAGGTTCCAGGAACGGGGTATCAGAACCGTGGGTATAACCCTGGAATCTTCCAGTTCGCTGGCAAAGATGTGTGATGAGAGTGTGGTTGTACCACTTTCGGAAGAATCTATCGTCATGACGAAATCGTTCACTTCCATGTTACTCACCCTGGAAATCATGGTGGATAGGCTGGTTTCCAGATCTCTAGGCGTTTATGAGAAGTTGCTGGATGGGCTCGAGAGTACCGTCGGTACCTTCCGTGAATGGGTGAAGCGGTGGAACATGGAACTTTCAGATCTCTATGTTTTCCTGGGTACAGGGGTGTACGAAGGTATCGCTCGTGAAAGCGCTCTCAAACTTGAAGAAATGTCCCTGTCCAAGGTGGAGGCATATTCCACCTACGAGTACAGACATGGTCCAAAAGCTTTAATGGAGAAAGGAGTCGCAGCCGTGGTGTACACAAGTGGTAGCGAAGAAGAAAGGAGACTCTGCGAAGAGCTGGAAACGTTCGGTGCAAAGGTGCTGACCATAGGTTGTGAAGGGTCGCACATTTTTGTGGGTAACAATGTTCCTCAGGATGCCTTTTTAAGGGTGATATTTGGGCAGATCCTTGCCCTCGATACGGCTCTGAGAAAGGGGGTGGATGTGGAGAGACCGCGTAATCTTACGAAAGTTGTTAAGCTGGCGGATTAAGAAACTTCAACAATTCCGTGGATGGGAGGTGTTGGTGGAATGAGAAAACTTCTGTGTGTTGTTACTGTGATGGCGGTATTTCTGATGGGTGTGGCGATGGCCGAAGAAGTTTTGAAGGTTTTGATGCCCATTGGTGGCGGTTACACCATTGAGGATCAGGAAGCGATAGCCAGAGAATTCGAGAAGGACAATCCGGGGGTCAAGATTGAGATGGAATTCGTGGGCTGGGCAGAGCTGTGGAACAAGATCATAACGTCCATCGGTGCAGGAGCTGCACCTGATGTAATGTACATTGCTTCCAGGTGGATACCTGTACTCGCCGACATGGGGGCCATAATACCCCTGGATGAGTACATAACACCGGAAAAGAGAGAGCTGTATTACGATATGGTATGGGATACCGTTACTTACAACGGTCACGTGTACGGTGTAGTCAGAGCCATGTCAACGAAGGTGTTCATCTACAACAAGAAGCTTTTTGAAGAAAACGGTGTGAAGATACCCACAACCTGGGATGAACTTCTGGAGGCAGCCAAGAAGATTCACAACCCCACCAAAGGTATATACGGTATAGCCATGGCCGGTAAGCGCTTCGTGTCAACGGTCACACAGTTCTTACAGTATCTCTATGCGAACGATGGAAGAATAGTGGACGAAAAGGGTAACGTGGTCATCGATAAACCCAACGCCGTCAGAGCCCTTGAGTTCTACAAGGAACTTTCCAGCTATGCACAACCCGGCATAATCGAGTGGACTAGGGAAGACCTCATAAAGCTCTTCGAAACTGGCAAAGTCGGCATGTACATAGATCACGTACACAACGCTCTCAAGGCGATTGAAAAGGGTGTGGATGTTGGCTTCTTCCTCATACCCGGTGGTCCCGATTCTGTGAAGCGCTATTCCACCGTCATAGTCACCGATTGTATAGCCATTTCCTCTCAGACCAAGAAGAAAGATCTGGCTCTGAAGTTCATGAACTACATGACCAGTTTCGAAAAGCAGGCTGAGTGGGATCTAAAGCTTGGTTTCGTACCTCCAATGGTTAAAGAGAAAGATCTGCCAGAATTCCAGAAGTGGTACTGGAAGCCTTATATAGAAGCTATAAAGTACGGTTATCCGCAATCCGCCGGTGTCAAAGATTGGGAAGGTACACAGGAAGTGCTTCTGGATGCTATCCAGAGTGTCCTTCTTGGACAGGGCGATGCGAAGACCGCTCTCAGCCAGGCGGCAAGGATCATAAAGATACTGCAGAAATGAGTTTCATGGGAGGGGTACATCCCCTCCCTTTTCCTTCGAAAAACGAAATTGGGGGAGGTAAAGAGGGTGATAACGTCGCGAAGGAGAACACCGTACATATTGATACTACCGTTATTACTGGCATTTTCGATCTTCATGCTGTATCCCCTCTACAAGGTAGTGGAAAGTTCTTTTTATAAGGCGAGTTTTTTGAATCCAACTTTCAGGGTCTATGTAGGACTGGAAAACTTTCGCTGGCTTTTCAATTTCAAGGTCTTCGATCCAAGATGGTCTTACTTCGTGGCTGCCCTGAGCCGGTCGCTCCTGTGGGTTGGTGGATCGGTGGGCATAAAAGTGGTGCTGGGTATAGCGGTGGCGATTCTTTTAAACAGTCAGTTTCTGGCTGGCCGACGGATTTACAGAACGCTTGTCATCATTCCATGGGCCATACCCTGGGCCATGTCTTCCATGATGTGGGCATGGACCCTGAACAGTCAGTTCGGATTGGTGAATTCCATCCTTCTCAAGCTTCACATCGTGGATAAACCCGTTACCTTTCTAACCACAGCAAAATCGGCTTTCCTGACTACAATGGTGGTGGATGCATGGGTGGGTTTACCATTCATGATAATAATGTTTCTTTCGGGGCTCCAGTCCATACCCGATGATCTTTATGAAGCTGCGACTGTTGATGGAGCCAGCGATTGGACGAAATTCGTTCGGATCACGTTGCCTTTGTTGAAACCCGTTATTCTCACCACCAGCCTGCTTTCGTTGGTCTGGACATTCAATTCCTTTGACATCATATGGGTTCTCACCAGGGGTGGTCCCATAAGGGCCACCGAGACGTTACCTGTCGCTATATACAACGTTGCCTTCCTGCTCACGAGATTCGGAGGTATAGGCAAAGCTTCGGCTATGACCATGGCTCAGGTTACGCTGGTAACTGTGATCTCGGTGTTCTACATAAGGACCCTGAGAAGAGGTGTTGAGATATGAAGATGTCGACAAAACGAAGACTCAAGGGAATAATTTACCAGATTCTCGCGGTAGCTGCCATGATATTCCTTTTGCTTCCCATATATCAGATGCTGATAACGGCGCTTCGACCCTCCGATTTACCGTGGATATCGCCCATGCCTCTCATTCCCGAGAAGGTTTCTTTTCGCAATTTCGTTCATGCTTTCCAGCTGGTACCGCGTCTTCCCCGGTATCTTCTGAACAGTTTCCTGTACGGTCTGGGGGTCAGCGTGATTTCTCTGTGTATCGCCATACCTGCAGGTTATGCGCTGGCGAGATTCGAATTCAGGTTGCGCAGACCCCTGATGGTGTTCATAATATACGCCAACATGTTTGCACCCATAATGCTCTTGATCCCCATTTATGTGATTATGAAGCGTTTCGGGTTGATAAATACCTATCTTTCGGTCATACTCTCGGGTTCCATATTCACCATTCCACTATCCACATGGTTGGTAACTTCGTACATGCAGACCATTCCTAAAGATATAGAGGAAGCTTCGTTTATCGATGGTTGTTCGGTTTACTCGGCGATATACAGGATTATTCTTCCAATGATAAGTCCCGCTGTGATAGCCGTTTTCATATATGCCTTTATTACGGGATGGAGTCAACAGTTCATACTCGCGCTTGTCCTGATAAAAACCGACCAGCTGATGCCCATAACCCAGGGATTGTATCAGTTCTTCAGCAGAAGTTCTGTACGCTGGAATGAGATGATGGCGGCCATACTGATGTCCACGGCGATTCCTGTGGTGTTGTTCCTTTCCGTACAACGTTACATAGTGAAAGGATTGACCACCGGAAGTTTGAAAGGGTGAATGAACAGGTGTACTTTCTCGGAGTAGATGGTGGAGGAACAAAAACACAGGCGGTGCTTGTGAGTGAAAAAGGGGAGATATTGGGGTACGGGAGGGGTGGCCCTTCCAATCTACTGGAAAATGGTGAGGATGTTGTAAGGGCGAGTCTGAGATCGGCCATCTTCAGGCTTTTAAAATCGATCAAAACAGATGAGGTGGTATCGTGTTTCGGGCTCCCCGCTGTTGGTGAGGCGGAAGGGCTGGAAGAAACCCTTTCGAATCTCATACGCTCCGAGCTGGGAATACGTGCAGATCTCATCGTCAACGATGTTGTTGTGGGCTGGGCTGCTGGAACGCTTTGCGAAAACGGGGTTCATGTTGTCGCAGGTACGGGTCTCATAGTTTACGGTAGATTCGAAGGTCGTGAAACGCGTGTGAGTGGGTGGGGAAGTATCATAGGAGATGAAGGAAGTGCTTATTACATAGGCTTGGAAACTATACGAGAAGTGACAAAACAACTCGATGGAAGGAAACCACCCACCGTTTTGAAAGGTCTGCTCTTTCGCAGGCTGGGATTCGAGAACCAGGCCGATCTCATAAAATGGGTGTACGGTGAGGGAGACAGACGGTCCAAGATAGCTTCCGTTGCACCTGTGGCTCATGAAGCTGCTACGCTGGGTGATCCATCAGCTATTAAGATACTGGAAAATGCTGCTCGCGAGATATTCATATCCGTGAAAACGGCGGTGGAAAAGCTGGGGATGTGTCAGCCTCTCATTTCTTACAGTGGAAGTGTTCTGGAGAAAAACGAATTCGTATTCTCAATCTTTCAGCGGCTGCTGAGAAAGGAGTATGCGGATGCTGAAATAAGAAAGGCACCTCTTCCTCCATGCCTGGGGGCCGTTCTTCTGGCGCGTAAAAGAGTATCCACTTCAAACCACAGGGTCTTTGTTGAAAGATTGCTTTCCAGTCAGCGCTCCACTATATAAACGATCATGCGAATATTTCCCTTATGAAGGTTTGCAATCTGTAAAAAGGCAGGATATGCACGTTGGTTTTATAGATCTTCACTGCGTGATGAAAAGACCTGTTTACTACGATCGCGG
>JAGGZV010000030.1 GCA_021161835.1 Thermotogae bacterium
CTCGTATATGAAGCGATCATCTTCATAGCATATATCGGATATCAGGGTAGGTAAACCGGAGGATGAGATGAACAGAGAGTAGGGAGTATCCACCATATCTCTGTGCTCAAATCGTCCGAATTGCGCTTTCAATTCCCCCAGATTGAAACCTACACCGCCATTTTTCATAAGAAAGTAGTAACCGCCGTAATACGAAGGGGAAAAAGGGGACTTGTATTTTCCATCGTTACTAACTAATAACTCTCCAATGAAAAAGAAATCCTTAGTTCGATGTTCCAACTTTATATCAAAAGAGTTCGACAAACCACCTATCACATTTTGAATATATTCCAGAGAAAATTCGAAAGGCAATGCTACTCCTATCAAGCAGATTGACACCGAAACTGCCACTGCATACCGTAACTTCCGCTCCATTAATGTCTTAACCTCCTCGCTTCAAGGAGTGGCTCACACCTAGTGTATCATAGCCGGAAATTCAGGCAAACTCCTGCGCTACCTTACTACAAATCTCACGACACAATTTACACTTCATGAAATGTACAGGTCGGATGAAACTAGACAGCAGCACATCAAAGGGCAGTTTGTCAGAATTGCTTCAAAATCCAGATACTGCACTTGAACAATATCCGCAGATCCGATAAACTCGTTGAACGGAAAAATGTGTACACACCTTAATAGGAGTTTATAAAACTCCACCACAATCGTTACTTTCATACCAAATTGCTTGAAGTTTCGCGTGACAGAGAAACACGCCTGGTACAGGGTTAAGAAACACGCAATGAAATCACATATAAACAGGAATATTCCAGTGACGATACTTTGGCATCTTGCCCCTCACAACTTTCTCGAAAAGTTCACGCAATTTCGAAGTTATGGGTCCCATCTTTCCATTTCCCACAGGCCTGTGATCCACACGGGTTACAGCAGTTATTTGAGCTGCCGTACCCGTTAGGAAAAGTTCATCGCATATGTATATCTCCGTTCTGTCTATGGGTCTTTCCACAACAGGTATACCCAGCTCCTCACGGGCGAGTTCCATTACACTTCGTCGCGTTATACCTTCGAGTATGTTCTCAGTAACGGGAGGTGTTATCAAAACACCATCACGCACAATGAATACATTTTCCGCGCTCCCCTCAGATACATGACCTTCCTGAGTGAGGACAAGCGCTTCATCGAACCCGGCGCGCACGGCATCCGTCTTTATGAGAGCAGAGTTCACATATGCTCCGCTTATCTTCCCACGTGCAGGTATGGTATTGTCATCTATTCGTCTCCAGCTGGATACGGTAACGTGCGCATCGGTATCGTTGGAAACGTAACGATCGAACGGTATGGAAAATATGGTTACCTCATCCGTCAAGTCGTGCAGACGCACACCTATGGTTTCATCAGCCTTGTAGGCCAGAGGACGGATGTATACATCGCATCTGTGTCCCTCTGCCCTGAGCAGTTCTTTGGTCACCTCTGTGAGACTTTCAGGTGTGTGGCCCAATTCCATGCACAGTAATTTCGCTGAGTTGAGAAATCTTCTGTAGTGATCATAGGGTCGGAATATGTATAATTGTTCTTCTTCTTCATTCCAGTAAGCCCTTATTCCCCCAAAGACAGCCGTTCCATAGTTCAAAGCGTGGGTCATGACACCCACCTTTGCCTCTGAATAAGGAACGATTTTGCCTTTGAAGTACGCATATTTGGGAAGTATCACATCAACCCCCTCCTTCCGTTGCTCAGCTGTATATTTTCCCACATTATAACATCCATGTATAATGATGGTTGGATAACAACCGATATCGTGAATTGAAAAGCGGGGTGAAGGGATTTGAAAGTATTGATAACCTACAAAATACCGGATCCAGGTATCGAGCTGCTGAAAAAACACTTTCTTGTGGATGTACACGAAGGACCAGGATTTCTCACGAGAGAAGAGCTGATGTCGAAAATAACCGATGCCGATGCGGTGGTAACGCAGCTCAGAGATCAGGTGGACAGAGAGTTCATAGATGCAGGCAAAAGGTTGAAAATAATAGCCAACTACGCCGTGGGGTACAACAACATCGATGTTGAATATGCCACCAGAAAGAATATATACGTGACACATACACCTGGTGTACTCACGGAAGCTACCGCAGATATAGCATGGGCGTTGATACTGGCCGTGGTGAGGCGGGTGGTTGAAGCCGACAGATTCACAAGACAAGGAAAATTCGAAGGATGGAAACCCGAGCTTTTCCTGGGATACGATATATACGGTAAAATTCTGGGAATCCTGGGGATGGGTAGAATAGGGCAGGCTGTCGCGAGGCGGGCTCTTGGATTCGGAATGAAGATCATCTACCACAACAGAAAAAGGCTACCAGAGGAGATAGAAAGAAAATACAATGCCCAGTATGTCGATCTGGAGGTCCTGTTCAGAGAAGCAGACATAGTGTCCATACACACCCCTCTTACTCCAGAAACATACCATCTGGTGGATGAGAAGCTGCTTTCCCTTATGAAACCCTCAGCTTTTCTAATAAACACTTCTCGCGGTGCTGTTGTGAATGAACGAAAGCTGTACGAATTCCTAAAAGAAGGTAGAATAGCGGGAGCGGGTCTGGATGTTTATGAACACGAACCCATGCTGACCCCGGGTTTATCAGAGCTGGACAACGTGGTGTTACTCCCACATATAGGCTCCGCAACGATTGAAACGCGAACCAGAATGGCCATCATGGTGGCGGAAAACGTCATAGCTGCTTTGAAGGGATCCATTCCCCCAAACATCGTTCCAGAACAGAAGGAGGTTTTCATAAATGGCAAATAACCTCGTTCGCAGGGTTCGATTCATGATGCTGGGCACTCTCATATTTTCATTTGTTTTGGCTTTTCTCATTTACCAGGCTATTTTTCCACTGATGCATGGGGTGAACTTCTTCCTGCTTTTGTTTCCATCTGTTATCGTTGTGATGATTCCGATGTTCAGGGCAAATCCAACTTATCCGGAGAAAGAAAAAATGAGCATAGAGTTTCGATCCTTATACCAGTCAGGGATGAGGAGAAAGTCATATTTCATACTTTGAAACGCCTTACGGAATTGAACTATGGAAATTACGAGGTGATCGTGATAGACGATGGATCAAACGACAGAACAGGGATCATAGCGGACGAATTTTCCTCAAAACACAAAAACTTCAAGGTTGTTCACATCCCCTCCGAACATCCCGAACATGGCAAAGCGAAGGCTGTAAACGAAGGTGTAAAGATCGCACAAGGTGATATAATTTTGATCCTGGATGCGGACAATCTCGTGGATCCAGACTATCTGGAAAAAGCTTTGAAACCCTTTGCAGATTCCAGCGTCGCGGGTGTACAAACTGCCATAGATGCGTACAACACGCATAAAAACATTTGTACCTTCATAGCAGGAAATGAATTGCTTTTCACCAACATACTCATGAAATATTTTCTGCCAGGTAGATCATTTGGCTGCGGATTCTTAATACGCAGGAAGGTTCTTGAGAAGATCCCGCCCCTTCGCTCATATACGGTGAGCGAAGACGAGCAGATGACCGCAAGTATAAAGAAGGAAGGATTTAAACTGGTATACTGTACGGACGCCGTTGTACATGAACACGTACCCGAATCGTTTCGGCATATGTTCAAGCAAAGAAAGAGGTGGTTTCTGGGATCCATGTACGAATTGCTCATTAAAAACAGGATAGCTGCACTCCTTCAAACGATGTTAATAATACTGATAGATCTTGGTTTGGCAGAGCTGGTGTTTAAACCGCTTTCCTTCTTATCATCCCTGCTTATGGGCACGGCAATCGCCGCATTTGTTCTAATTCTCTCGAAAAGCAGAGAATTTTCCATTGAAAAACCTGTAAACGTGTTCCTGGGCACACTCGCTTCTTATTCGATCAATCTGTTGATGTATAACTATGTATTCCTGAAACTCCTCGCCCTGACGCCCGACGATCTGAAACGGTACAAAACCCCTAAAACATTTGTAGAATGTCAAGAAGAGCAATCACAGTAGATCAAGTATAAAACGTCCACTGAATCTTTCCAGCGGTATCTCCATTCCCATGGGAACATCGGGCTTGTTGTTTCCATGAAAATCACTGCCCGCCGAAATGTAAAGACCGTGTTTTCTGGCAAGTTCCAGGTAGACAGTCGTTTCCTCAGTTGAGTGTTTCGAGTAGAAACATTCCAACCCCATGAGTCCGTGCTCTTTGAGTTTTGAGAGAAGATCATCGAGCTCCGAAAAATTCAATTTCATCAATCCTGGGTGGGCCAGCACGGGGATACCACCTGCTTTTTTGATAAGAGATATCGCTTCATACATCTTGAGCCTCTTCTTATCCACGAAGGCCTTCGCACCTTTCGCCAGGTATTTATCGAACGCTTCCTGGATTGTTCCAACGTATCCTTTCTTCAGAAGAACCCGCGCGAAGTGGGGTCTCCCCACGACATCACCACCGGCTTCTTCCAGCACTTCGTCGAGTGAGATATCCAAACCCAGGTCTCGCAATCTTTCAATTATGATGAAATTTCTACGATTCCTGTATTCCACGAGTGTTTCAAGCGTACCTTTTAATTCGGCATGAGAAGGGTCTATCCCGTATCCCAGGATGTCCATCATGGTAGCAAATTCACAGCTTATTTCCACACCTGTGATGTAGCGCACACCCATCTTTTCAGCGGCTCTGACGGCTGTCTCCTGACATCCCACGGAGTCGTGGTCCGTTATCGAGAGAAATTCCAGTCTCAGTTCGCGCGCCATGGCAACCAATTCACTGGCACTGAAAGTGCCATCAGAGCATCTGGAGTGTACGTGCAGATCTAGATACATCTTCAAACTCCTTCACCGCTCCAGCAGGAATGAAAGAATGTATCTCTGAAAATCCAGTATATCCGTGGGTAGCTCGTCATCATCGCTGGATGCGATCATACCGTATTGAGAATGGTTCGCATCGTCGGGACCGGTGTCGTTCTCATGAAGCCATATGGTTTCGTTGCCCACGCTGCCTATCGACCTCCAGGAAAGGTTACCGAAATATACGATCAAATCAGGAGGGATGTTTCTGACTTCCCTGTATATTTCTTCCGGTTTGTACACTACCGTACCTATGTTCCTTCCATGTTCATCCGTTATCGATGTTAACTCGGCGATCAGCTGATTCCGGAAACTCTCATACTCTTCCTTCGGTACAACGCCTTCGGGTTCCCTGTCTTCAACGTTGATGAATATCCTGCCATAATAGCCTCCCTCGCCCCACGCCCTGGTTTTGCTCCAATCGATCTTTCCAGCCTTTATGAGTTCACCTATTCTGGTTGGTGTTGAAGGTTCTTCCTTCAATACCAGATACCCCTTCTCTATGAGCCAGTCGTTTACAGCTATACCTCCATCCATTCGCTGCACTCCATGATCGGATACGAATACGATCTTCGTGTTCGAGGGGAAGAGCTCCACGAGCTTACCTATCTCTTCGTCGAGGTACATGTAATACTCGCGTATGGCGTTCCTGTAGGGACTGGTGGGATCATGTTTGGGATGTCCTACATCATGGTAAGCCCAGAAACCATGATGTATTCTATCAGGGCCCATCTCCACCATCATGAAGAAATCCCAATCTTCTTCCACGACGAGATGTCGGGCGACTTTAAAACGTTTTCGTGTCATCTCATAAATATCCTTCAGCAAACGTTCTTTATCGTTGGTGCGGAAGTTGGGAACATCCAGCATGTACTCGCCAACCCACTCGGCTATCCTGTGCTTCAGCGGTTTCGGATAGGTGTAGTCAGATTCTATACTGGGAGTGAGGAAACTCGTGACCATACAACCATTCAACGGTTTCGGAGGATAAGTCATGGGAACACCAAGTACAATGGACCGCAACCCTTTTTCACTCAATAAATCCCACACTGTCGGATGTTTCAAGAGTCGAGAATTGGCAAAAAACAGAGAATCGTAACTGTAATCCTTTCTGTTACGGAAACCATATATGCCGAGAGTCCCGGGATCCTTGCCTGTCATCATGGACATCCAGGCCGGTACCGTTATCGGTGGAATGGTTGATTTCATCTTCCCACGCGCTTTGATGAGGCGCCTCAAATTGGGCAGATCTTCCCAGAACTCCTGGAACACCAGTATCGGATCTGCGCAATCCAGGCCTATGACAGCTACCTTCGACAACTCACTCACCTTCCTTCGCTGACATGTAGTATTCCATCAACAGGCTGGCCACTTCCGGCCTGGTGAATTCTGGTGGAGGCATCACACCGTTGGACAGCATCTCACGCACCTTGGTACCACTCAGGAACACGTGATCTTCCTTTCCATGGGGGCAGGTTTTGGAAGTCGCCATATTACCACATTTTTTGCAGTAAAAGGCGTGTTCGAACTTGAGAGGTACTATACCTATTTCTTCCGGCTCGAACTGATCGAAAATTTCCTGGGCTTCGTATGTCCCATAATAATTTCCAACACCGGCATGATCTCTTCCCACTATGAAATGCGTACAACCATAGTTTTTGCGACATATGGCGTGGAATATGGCTTCCCGCGGTCCGGCATACCTCATGTTCACCGGGAAAACCCCGAGAAATACCCTTTCACGCGGGTAGTATTTCTCTATTATCACCTCGTACGACC
>JAGGZV010000052.1 GCA_021161835.1 Thermotogae bacterium
GGCTTTCGAAAAAGCATCTGATAGAAGGTACGTGGAATTCTTTGAAGCGCCTGCAATTGAGTTATGTGGATATACTTTATTGCCATCGTCCCGATCCGGAAGTTCCTATGGAGGAAGTGGTGTTTGCTATCGATTATATATTGAGAAATGGTTTGGCTCTGTACTGGGGCACTTCAATGTGGAGTGCCCGAGAACTTGAGGAAGCACACAGGGTTTGTAAAGAACTGGGTTGCATGCCTCCCATCGTGGAACAGCCATCGTACAGCATGTTGATGAGAGAAAAGGTGGAAAAAGAATACGATCCTATTTGCAAAAAGTACGGTATAGGTCTTACCACTTTCGGTCCGCTGGCTGGTGGTATACTGACGGGCAAGTACAACAATGGTATACCTGAAGGTTCGAGATTGGCCCGCTTCCCCCATCTCAGGAAACATTTTGAAGAACAGGGTATACTGAGTGAAAAAACGTTTGCCAGGCTGAGAAAACTTCAAACGATAGCTGATACACTTGGCGCGAGCATGAACCAGCTGGCCATAGCATGGTGCTTGAAAAATGATAACGTCAGCAGTGTGATACTGGGTGTCAGTAATCCTGAACAATTGGTGGAAAACTTGAAAGCTCTTCAGTTCAAAGAGAAACTGGACAACGAAATTATGGCGGAAATAGACAAAGTGCTGAAAAGTTGAGAAATTATTGAAAAATTGCTTGCATTTGGATGAGTAAGAGGAACTTTCAAAGATGATATGGAATAATGCAGTGAGTGGAGTTTTACCAACAGCATTCTACTGATTTGAGTTCTATAATCTAACGGGATATAACCTGTATAAGGGAATGGGGGGAAGATCTTGAAGTACATAGAAGCTCTGAGAAATACACTACATCACCTTTTGGAGGAAGATGACTCCGTTTACATCATAGGGGAAGATATATCTGAACCATACGGCGGAGCATTTAAAGTAACTAAAGGATTATCCAAAAAATTTCCGGAAAGACTGATTCAAACACCTATGTCGGAACAGGCGTTCACCGGAATGGCAATAGGTATGGCGTTGGCAGGTTTGAAGCCTATTGTTGAAATAATGTTCGGGGATTTCATTGCCCTGGTTGTGGATCAGCTGATAAATCATGCCTCGAAATTCTGGGACATATATGGAAAAAAACTACATCTTGTTTTGAGAACTCCATCGGGTGGATATAGGGGATATGGTGCCACGCATTCCCAAAGTCTGGAAAGGATATTTATGGGGATTCCCGGCATAAAGGTGGTAGCTCCCAACATTTTATCGGATCCTGGAGAGGTGCTCAGGCGAAGTTTGTATCTGGGCAAACCCGTTGTTCTCATTGAAAACAAGTTGGACTATGGTAGAGAAATCCTGGAGAGTGGTGTAGTTGATGAAGTGTTCACATTGAGTATTTATGACGCGACATTTCCTGTTTCAAAGTTGAAAGTGCTTAACGAATCAAGCGAGATTTCGTTCATCACGTATGGTGGGATGGTACAGATTTTACGTGATGTTCAAAGAAAATTGCTTTTTGAGGAGGATATAACTTCAGAAATAATAGCTTTAACGGATATCTCGGATTATGATGTAAACCTCATCGTTCAACTGGTGGAATCCAAAAGGGTTCTTGTGGTTGAGGAAGGTTGGTCTCATTTTGGTTGGGGATCTCAGGTTGCTCTGGATCTCAGATTGATGGCGAATCTGGAGGTAAGGAGAGTGGGTGCCAGACCGTTCAACATACCTGCAGCCGAGCCCCTTGAAAATCATGTATTACCCACGGTTGACAGAATATTTGAGGAAACCCTGCGGATGCTGTCACAGGAGGTGTAACCCTGCATTCCATGGATGTAGATAGAACCTTATACATTAGATTGTACAAAAAGATGTTTCTCATACGGGTTTTTGAAGCTAAAGTGGAGGAAATGTTCAGGTTGGGAAAACTCCGTGGTACAACACATGGGTGTATAGGACAGGAAGCAGTCGCTGTGGGAGTACTGGAAAATGTGGATTTATCCAGAGATTACGTAACAGGTACGCATAGAAGTCACGGTCATTTCCTTGCTCTCACGGGTAAAGTGTTTGAACTCATTTCGGAACTCATGGGTAAAAAAACGGGGATTGTGCGAGGAAAGGGTGGCAGTCAACACCTGCACTATGGGAATTTTTATACCAATGGGATAACCGGCGGCATGATACCAGTAGCCGTTGGATTGGGAATGGCAAAGAAATTGAAGGGCGAGGAAGGAGTAGTAATAAGTTTCCTCGGCGATGGTGGAATGAACGAAGGGTATGTGATGGAAGCCTTAAATTTAGCAGGTGTTTACAAAACTCCGAATATTTTCGTTCTAGAAAATAACTGTTACGCCATGAGCACCATCACCGAAAATTTTACCTCTGGAAAATTTGATGAGAGAGTAAAGGGTTTCGGATTGGAATACCACTATCTAAAAGCACTCGATGTTGTTGAGGTTTATGGATTTTTCAAAAAGATTTATGAAAGGGTGAGAAAAGAAAGGTATCCAGTGTTCGTTGAATTTGAAACTTACCGATTTTGCGGGCATTCTAAAAGTGACAGACGAGAGTATGTTGTAAAAGAGTGGGAAGATTTCTGGCATGCGAATGATCCTTTGGAAAAATGCAGGAGTCGAATTCCTGCGAAAGTAGTTGAAGATGTGGAAAAAGAGATTATAAATTTTGTGGAGGAAGAATTCCGCCGTGTTCTGGCCGCACCTTATCCAGACCCAGGAGAAGACCTTTTTTAACGGCATAGGACCATTCGATCGGGATATTTTGAAGGATCTGGAGAGTGGGGAAAGTTTTTCGGGAAAAGTCTGGTTACCCTCCTTCCCAATAATTGTTCTGGGAAGATTTTCTTCAGTGCGGGATGTGAAGCCGGATGTGTTGGCAAAGGAAATACCGATAGTGAGAAGAATGGGAGGAGGGGGTACGGTTTTATTGGGGAACCAAACGCCTGTTGTCGAATTCGGATTTGTGGAAAAGGGTAGACATCCAATAAAGCATTATGCATGTACAATAGCAGAAATATTTATCCACAATTTTCGCAAAAGAGGGGTACCAGTGGATTTTGATGAAAGTTGGTACGATTATACGATTCATGATAGGAAGGTCGGGGGAAGTACTTTCTGTGTTATGA
>JAGGZV010000077.1 GCA_021161835.1 Thermotogae bacterium
AAAAAAAGATGCGAGGGTGAAAGTGTCCAGCGATTCCCTCCCACATCGTACTGTGGTCAGGAAAGACGGCAGGCATTTCCATTATTACGGGAAGGTGGGGTGAAAATATGGAACTCAGATACAATCCCCTTACAGACGAATGGGTAATGGTATCTGCGACGAGGCAGAGCAGGCCCACCGTTCCTGAAGGTGTGTGCCCACTGTGCCCTGGTGGTCCTGAATTGTCAGACGAGTATGATCTGGTGAGTTTCGAAAATAGATTCCCCGCACTGAGGCGTGAACCACCAGAGGTTTCCAGCGAATCACCACTGTTCAGAAAATCGCCAGCCAGAGGTATATGTGAAGTGGTGGTGTACACCAGGGAACATGAGTCGAGTCTAGCTGAAATGCCCATAGAACAGCTGCACAAACTCGTCAAAATGTGGAAGGATAGAACCGTATCACTGGCCAGATACAAATTCATACGTTACATATTCATTTTCGAAAACCGCGGTAGGGAAGTTGGAGCAACACTCGATCATCCTCACGGTCAGATATATGCCTTCCCCTTCATACCCAAAAGGATCCAGGCAAAAGTGATGTCGCTGGAAAAAGCTTATCTGGAGTTTGGTGGATGCGTGGTATGCGAAATCGTGAAAAACGAAAAAAACGGACAACGTGTTGTGGTTGAAAACGATTCTTTCATAGCGATTGTTCCCTTTTATGCTCGTTTTCCTTACGAAGTACATGTCTATCCCAAGCGTCATGTGGACAACATTCTGAAATTCGATGAAAAGGAAGAAAGGGAATTTGCTTTCATCCTGAAGGATGTGACATCAAGATACGACATGCTGTTCAAACAACCCTTTCCTTACATGATGATGTTCTTCCAGTCTCCGGTGAACTGGCGAGATGTCTCTTCTTTCTTTCACTTCCATGTGGAATTCGCACCTCCTAAACGCGATGCCAAACGAATGAAATGGATGGCCAGTGTGGAAACGGGCACCTGGTCATTCATAAATCCCAAGCTACCCGAAGAAGCAGCAAAAGAGCTCAGGGAGGTGAAACAATGATGGTCGAAGTGATCGCTCCGGGCAGGGTGAACATAATCGGCGAACACACCGACTACAACGATGGTTTCGTGCTTCCCTTTGCCATAAACAAATATGTGCATGTGCGAATCTCAAAGAGTTCAAAAAATTGGGAAATATATTCCGAAAAATTCAGAGACACCATCACACTGGAAAAACCTGGCAAAACGTACACCTGGGCCGACTATGTGGTGGGAGTTGTAAAAATTCTGAACGAGAAATTCGAGATCCCACCATTGAGGATCGAAGTACGCTCCGATGTACCCGTGGGAGCTGGATTTTCCAGTTCAGCTGCTCTGGAACTCGCCGTGGCTTGGGGAATAAGAGAGTTACTGAACCTTCCGGTAACGAAAAAGGAAATGGTACATCTGTGCCACAGAGCAGAAAACGAGTTCGTGGGCACCAGGTGTGGAGTAATGGACCAGTTCAGTGTAGCTTTTTCCAGGAAAGGGTTTGCTCTTTTCCTGGATACGGCCACGCTCGAGTACGAATATGTCCCTCTCAATCTGAACGGTGCACGTTTTTACGTGATAGACACAGGTGTTCGTAGATCGCTGCGCTCGTCCGAATACAATCGCAGAAGAGAAGAGTGTGAAGAGATCCTGAGGATATTGAGCAAAGGAAGTTTTCGAGAGGTATTCATGAGTGAACTGGAACAACTCCCGGATGCCCTGAGGAAACGCGCCAGACACGTACTGGAAGAAAACGAGAGAGTTCTTCAGACAGTTGAAGCGCTGAGAGAGGGAAATGTGGAAAAACTTGGTGAACTCCTGTACGCATCACACAGAAGTTTACGCGATCTTTACGAAGTCTCGTGTAGAGAAGCCGATTACATCGTCGGATGGCTTGAACGTAGATCAACGGTCCTTGGAGCCCGTATCTTCGGTGGTGGATTTGGAGGAGGAATACTGGTACTTTCCAGCACACCCCTGGAAGAACTCTTCACAGATCTGATGAAAGACTATCTGGCACGTTTCAAAGTAACTCCACAACTTCTTCAAGTGGATTCAGCCGATGGGGTTAAACGGATATAATATTACATATCATTCTTTCAAACAACCGCAGGAGCCTCTGACAACAAGCCGTACAGGCACCTGCTCTCTTTCGGGGACGTTCTCTTTCTTCAAAAGCTTCACCAACATCAGGGCGGCACCTTCACCAAGCGCCTCAAAATCCTGCTTTATCGTGGTTAGAGTGGGATACACGTATTTTGCGACTTCCCTATCGTCGAAACCGACTATTCTGATATCCTCCGGTATCTTCAAGCCTTCGCGCAAAAGAACCGTCACTCCATGCACCGCAAGGAGATCGTGACAGAAAAATATGGCGTCGATCCCATCCTTTTTCACCATGGTTATGACCTTTTCGAAACTCTTCAGCCCTTCCTTCAACCTTACCGCTTCCACCTGTCCCTTCAATCCCTGCCTGAAACCCTCGTATCTTTCTCGAACGCTGGTTAAACTCAAAGGTTCTTCGGTCACGAACACTGCACGATGTACATCGTGATTTTTTCTCAAATGTCTTCCAAGGAGCAAACCTCCTTGATAGTTGCTGGATTCAACCGTTACCACCTTCAAACCCTCGACACTTCTGTCAACAAAAACCATGGGAAACCCCGTTTTCATCAGATCATCGAACACCTTGCTGCTCAACAACACATCGTTGGGTGAGATGATGAACCCGACGACATCCTGTTTCAGCAACGATTTTATTCGCTTGGAAATCTGCTTGGGATTGGTCCAGTCGAGGTCAACCATCATGGCTCTGAGTCGGAATTCCTCCAGAGTTCTCTCTATACCTGCCACCAGAGACCAGCCACGTTCATCGAATTTATTCTGTATCAATATCCCAACGTATTTTGGAGCATTTTCCTGATATTTGCTCACATCCGACACGAAGGTGCCTATACCCTGCACCCTTACCAGCAGCCTCTCATTCACAAGCTTTTCTATGGCTTTACGAGCTGTCAATCTGCTGACGTTGAACATCTTCGCCAGCTCGTTCTCCGATGGTATCCTGTCGCCAGGCGAATATGAAGTCAGCACCTGCTCCTTGAGATAGTCCACTATAACCTGATAAGGAGGCTTGGGACGAATCATTCATCACCGCCCTCTCGCGTGACTCAATCGAATTCTAGCACACCCGACTCCAACTTCCAGGTTCTCACACTCTTGACTTCTTCGTTTTCGTTCAAATCCTTTTCGGCCATGTTCACCTCTCTCTTTTTACACGTGAAAGAAACCTCTGGAGTTCCTCCACCAGGTTCAAAGACACGCAATATCACACCCTTGCCATCCTCCGATGGTTTCATAGCACTCATGAAACCTCGTTTTATCGTGAAAGGCGACCGAATCTCTGAAACATCAAAATATCCCTGATAAACCATGGGAGTCACGAGCACTTCACGCATAGCTCTATACACTTCTTCAACACTCCATTTTTCATGAAAGACGATCGAAAATTTGAAGGTGTGTTTTCCCAACTCCTGTGCACCAGGTGTGAAGATCATGGGGCCAGCGTGCTCTTTTCGCGTTTTCAAATCGTCTCTTGAAAGCCACTCCACACACCTCAACAGTGTCAATTCTATTCCTTCTTCCGTCACATGCACTTCATGCAAGCCTCGCGTGACGATCGTGAAGGATTCTTCGGGCACCGTCACTATCGAGAGCATTGCAAAGGTGTTCGCAGGTTTCTCAAACCAATCTTTGTAATCCTCTCTGTATTCCTTTATCTCGTGCTCTACCAAACCAAAGTATCCATCCGTGAATATTTTCTTTACATCATTTACGGGAAAAACCACAGTTAACCTGTGATCCCTGGCACGGTTTTCCAGCTCGATTTTTACGTCCACATGTGGAGTGGCCCTGTGAAATGTGTATTCCACAGTTACAGGAATATCCACCAAATTGGAAGATCTTCTCCTTCTATCCGCAGAGAGAGACTCCGGCAATCGCAGAACAAAATCAGCTCTCTTACGTTCTATCCACGACGTTGAAACAACCTCTTTCACATCGGCTTCGATGGAGAGAGAAGTGTGAACCTCCTCGCACACAGGTGAATAATTGTATTCGTCCCCTCCATCGTCCACATCTTTCAAATGACAGAAATTATCATAAGTTTTTCCTTTCCACTTTATCCTCAGACTTCCATTGTTTTTCAACTCTGCAAAACTGCGTTTTTCTGGATCATCAGAACCATGATTTCCAGGAACTATCCTGAAAGTTTTGAAGGATAGAGCTGGCAGTTCAGCAAAGAAGAGGCATCTGTACGGTTTTAAATCTTCGGACAGGACACCGTTTACAAATGGTTCCACCAGAAACTTGTGTGTCAACGCTTCTTTCGAAGATGACAATTCGTTTAAAGGCTCTAGATATGACTTCTCAGCACCTTCAATCTTCCATTCACCTTCAGGTAAATACACAACTGCTTCAACCACATCCTTTCGCGCTCTTTCTAGGGGATTGAAAACCAGGAGCCCAAAATCCGAAATAGGATTTCCTGCCAGCATGGTCATGTACTTGCTGCAAAGCATCTTACCGTGGTTGATCGCCCTTCTGAATCTGTCGATCACCGATTCGTACACCTCGTCTGTCACACAACCACATATACTATCGTGTGGTTGAGATTGTAATATCAACTTCCATCCGTACCATATCTCATCGCTTATCGTCTCCATACCCTTAAACTTCACCAGAGCGGCAAGCGGTTCAACGTAATGTCTGTACAGTAACTCCGCTTCAAAGTGCATCTGCTTTCCAGAAATCCTGGTCGATGTTACATCCTTCAAAATGGGTTCCTTTCGTGGACACCTGAGTTCTCCCTCGAAGATCTTCTCAGGCTCTGCTAGAGAGCTCACATAATTCTCCAGGTCCGACTGCATGAACTCGAATTTCCCATCACTTATCTCTTTCAGCAACTCCGTTATGTACGAAACAGGAAATTCGTGATCCGTACCATTCATGAGCAGAATATCATTTTCCCCATGAGATCTGGAAAGGTTCTCCGCTTCCTCAATCAATCGTCTTTTCAGATATTCCCTACCCCTGCCAAAGTGCGCAGCGTTACCGTATCCGTTGATCAGATGATACACCTTGACTTCATCACCATGCGGCGATCTCCAGATGAACGTTGGCACGTTCGAGTCACCAACGCCTCTCCACATAACAGCCCATTTCATGCCAAGACCCTTCAAAATCGTAGGCATGTAGGCGTTGTGCCCGAACATATCTGGCAGGTAAGCCACTTTCATAAGAGGTATCCGATAACGCCTCGATAGACTCTCGCTGTAAAGGTAATTCCTTATCCAGGATTCACCGCTTATCAAAAACTCGTCGGGAAGCACATACCAGGGCCCAACCTGAATTCTTCCTTTTCTTATCAAACTCAACAGGTCCTCGAGATTTTTACCTACCTCCTCGTAATCTTCCAGAACTATGGTTTGCCCGTCTAAACTGAAACGATATCCGGGATCCTTCGCCATAATCTGTAGCAGATCATCGATGAGTTTCACCAATCTTTCCCTGAAAAATTCGAAAGGTAGATACCATTCCCTGTCCCAGTGTGTATGAGTCAACACGTGAACGCGCTTCTTCTCGTCCTTCATCTCTTCCGCCTCCATCCATGATTTTGTTCACGCACACGAGTTCAATATTTGGTGGCTCCTCCCAGTAATCCAGCGATCAAATAGCGCTGCGCGATCACCAGGAAAACAAGCACAGGAATCATGCCGATAACCATCGCAGCGGTCAAGGCACCCCAATCTATACGGTAAAGCTTGACGAATTCCATTATCACCAACTGCACAGTCTTCAAATCCTCTTTAAACAGGAAATTCAAAGCCAGAACGAATTCGTTCCATGATAAGATGAAAGAAAAAATGGCTGCTGTGGACAAACCTGGAAGAGCCAGTGGTAGCGTTACACGCCACAGAACACCGAGGCGTGTACATCCATCTATGAGCGCTGCTTCCTCTATTTCCACTGGAATTCCATCGAAATAGTTACGCAATAGAAAGGTGACCAGAGGAAGAACCATTGCCTGGTATGCAAGCACCAATCCCCAGTACGTGTTCAGCAAGCCAAACTTGTTGAACAGCAGGAACAGAGGTATCACATTTATCAGAGGTGGTATAAGGTACAATCCCAGCACACTGCCCAGAATTACCTCCTTGCCTCTGAATTTAAAGCGCGAAAAGGCGTAACCCGCAAGACTTGCTACCACAAGGGCTATGAAGGTCGTTAAACCGGATATTATGAGGCTGTTCACTATACCTTTTCCCAATTTCGTCTTTGTGAACACAAAATAATAGTGTTCCAGTGAGAACGATCTCGGCATCAGCGAAGGAGGAAAAGAAACCACCTCTTTCGAAGATTTCACTGAAGTGGTGAAAACCCAGTACACTGGCACCAGCGTGAACAATGTATACAACCCCAGAAATGCATACACCAGGATATTCAGGAATAGCTTTCTTCGCTTGCCTTTCATCACGTGGTCTCCCTCCCGATGGTCCGAAAGTATACGATGGCCAGTCCCGCGTTGATTAGCAGCATCACCAATGTGATAGCAGCTCCATACCCGAAGAGACCATAGCGAAATGCGTTGTTGTACATGTACATTGCAGTGGTAAGAGTGGCATTGGCTGGTCCACCCTGCGTCATGACGAGAATGGTGTCGAAAAGATTGAAAGTCCACATTGTCACGAGTATCAGATTGATGGCGAGAGCGGGACGCAGCAATTGCAACGTTACATAACGGAAAGTCTGCCAGCTGGATGCTCCATCCACACGAGCAGCTTCATAAAGCTCGTTGGGGATGTTCTTCAACGCAGCCTCCAGGAAAAGCATGGTGAAAGGGGTTCCCCGCCAGATATTCGCTATCACCAGCGCCCAAACGGCCATCGTGATATCGTTCAACCAGCGAATGGGTTGCAACCCAAAAGCACGTAATACAGTGTTTATCAAGCCAAAATTGTAGTTATACATCCATATCCAGCTGTAACCGATTATTATGGCGGACAAAAACCATGGGATAACGAAAAGGGGTCTTAAAAAATAAGCCACGCGTTTGTAATGATTAAATATCAACGCCAGGGTTAATCCCAGAGCGAATTGACCGGCTATGGAACCAACGACAAAATAGAGCGACACATGCAGAGAGTGGTAGAACATGGGATCCTTGAAAAGCTGTAGATAATTCCTCAATCCTACGAACGGAACTTCACGCAGTATGTTCGTCGTTCGGGCATCGTGCAAGCTTATCCACACATTCCATAGAAAAGGAAATATGGTGACGGAAAAAAGCAACACCATCAGTGGTAACACGAACAGATATGGAACCAGATGCTCCTTCCTGAAAACACTTTTTGTTAAGGAAAGGGCTCCCGCACGGAGCCCTTTCCCCGCTTCAAAGCCGGTGCCGCTTGTCATCTCGCTATCACCGCCCCAGAATCTGCTGCACCTGTGCTGCAGCCTGATCGAGAGCTCTCTTCGGATCCACACCCTGGAAGACGGCCGCACTTATTGCCTGGAAGATAGCGTCAGCAACCTGCGACCACTGCGGGATGGCGGGTCTTACGCGGGCAACCGACGCCATCTTGAGATAGAAGTCGAAGAATTCGATAGACTCCGCGAGCTTGGCCTTGTCGACACTTGCACGGACAGGTATACGGGCAAGAGCAGCGTAGTATTCAGTCATCACATCTGCGCGCAGGAATGTTAGTAACACTTTTACAGCAGTTTTGTAACGTTCAGGCGCCTTGTCTTTTATCACCGCTGGTATGGTCATGATCCAGCCACCGGCGAGCGTCACCGGCGTTTTACCGGGTTCAGAAACAGGCAGTGGGAGAACGGCTATCTTCTGCTGACGCTCCTGAGGTGTGGTGCCGGGGAATCGACTTTCGCTGGCCGCCCAGTTTCCATGTGGATAAACCGCCCATTTTCGCTGCGCGAAGTCATCTCCCCAGAAAGTTTCCGTCTGTGGATCGATACCACCTTTGACACGATCCACCAGGAATTTGAGAGCCTTCACACCCGCTTCGCTGTTGAAAGCAGGTACAAATTTTCCATTCTTCTCGACCAGTATTTCGCCACCTTCCTGCCACAGATACGGGAAGAATTCAAAATCGGGTGCCCAGCTTCCAGCCATATCCAGCCAGCATGCACCGATACCTTTCTTGGACAGAACTGCCTTCAATCTCTTGCAGGCCTCGATGAAGGTATCCCAGTACAACAAATCTCCTGGATTGACACCCGCTTCCTGCAGAAGATCGGGCCAGTAGAACGTCACACGCACATCGGTGTCGTACCACAGGCCGTAGTACCTTCCACTCGCGGGAGGCCACTGCGAACCTTCACGGAACGCCCAGAACCAATCTTTGGCTATGGGAGCCACAACATCTGTTAGATCGGCAAGGAAACCTCCTTCAACGAACTCGCCAAGCCAGATGGAATCGACCATTATGATATCCGGTGCAACATCGGGATCCTGGGCCAGAAGAGTTGTCTGCAACTTGGAACGCAGGTCGCCATAGGGAAATTCCTGGATCTTCAAATCCACACCCGTGAGCTTCTCCACGATCGTTTCGACGGCTTCGAGACCGTAGGCTTCAGGTTGCCAGATCACCACCGTGGTTTTCTGCGCGAGCAAGGAAACGCCCACTATCAACAGTGCTGTAACCAGAACCGTACGGATCAACCAAGCGGCAAGCCTCTTCATGCTATCATCCCTCCTGATTGGGAAATATTAAAATGTGGAAATTTCACTCTGTAAATCATCCCATGCCAGTTTCTTCGTCCAATCGGTGTGATATATGCCGAAATGATATTCGGGATTTGGACCTCCATCGGTGTTCGCATCTTGCAACTCATAGAAATTACAGAACAGGAAGTTGTCCTTACCAGCATAACCAGCTATTTTACTGCTTATTATGGGCAAAGCGGTGTGAACCCAGTTTTCCTGGTCATACTCATCCGCTTGAAGCCAGGCCCAGGATGAGTAGCCAGTCTCACATATCGCACCCTTCTTGCCGTACCTATCCATGAAATCGAACAACCAGTCCAGAGGGTACCAGTCCGAGCCATCGCCCGCCGCCCATGTACCGGGGTAATGATCTATACCCAGTCCATCGATGACAGTTTCATAATTCGCCAGGTTGTTGAACCAGCTTTCCACGGTATCCGTCCAGCCGGTAACGTTGCAGAAAACGTTGACGAATCTTATGGAAGTGGGATCGGCGTTCTTCACACCCTTTCCTCCGTACCACATGACCACCCAGTCGTTCGCGCTGTCAATACCATCGGAAGGATGATTGGCCTCGTTCCATATC
The DNA here is from genome assembly GCA_021161835.1 of Thermotogae bacterium. Lineage (GTDB taxonomy): Bacteria > Thermotogota > Thermotogae > UBA12178 > UBA12178 > JAGGZV01. The sequence goes on from JAGGZV010000077.1 coordinate 9,394, forward strand.
TGGTAGTAAACAACATTGTCACCTACCTGTGAAGCCACATACTGACAGAACTCCAGGAATTCGTCGCAGAAAGCCTGGGGATCACTATCGTACAGTGACTGAGCCCAGTCTGGTGTTCTGCCCCATCCACCCAGTATGGCCATACAGGAGAGACCTTTGGCAACTGCATGAGCGAAGAATTCTTTATAGAAACTTACCATAGAAGCATCGTAGACATCCCTTGACGGTTCCACATCGTACCAGCACACATCAGTTCTCACGCCTCTTCCACCGAGTTCTATTATTCTGTCAAAAGCCGCATCCGCCTGGACGATATCGTAATTTATATCCTCTGGATGAAGGTTGAAAAACCAGGGCTTTCCCGTTCCACTGCCAGCTTCCAGTTTGATATGATTGTTTCTATCAATGTTTGAAACACCCATGTAACTAACGGCACTATCTTCTTCTTGAATCTGGCCAGAATAACATCCTATCAGCGAGAATACCAGAACGAGTGATACACCAACAAGGAAAATGACGAAAAGTCGCTTCACCACAATTCATCACCTCCTCACCGTTGACACATGCATCTAAACTCGTATATACAATTGTTTCCCTGCGAGCTTTGAATATTCTGCTATTCAGAATCGTTTGTATATACTGTTTTATGGTATCTATATAAACTCTATCACGACAAATCATAAAAGTCAAATACCATAAGAGACGATTATACTTGTATATATAAGATGAGAATCGATTAATCATGATTACCTTCTGTTTTCACAGGTTTTCATGATTTTTCATCGTTGCCTGTTCACAACTTATATTCCCTGGTGAGCGAATCGAGCTTCCTTGCCAGTTCTGCCAATTTTTCGGCGCTCTTCGAAAGTTCTTCCATCACCCTGGAAGAATCCTGCACTGCACTTTTGAGCACACTCACATCGTCCAGCATGCTTTCGAATTCCTCTCCTATTTCTCCAGCATGTTTCGATATTTCCCTCATTTCCATTCCTTCTTTCAAGGCAAAGTTGGCAAACTCCCGTATAGTGGAGGTGGTCTCGGAAACACTCGAAACTATTTCATCCATCTGCTTTCTAACCTCTTCCACATCCTTCACTATCCCGGAGACATCCTCGAGATTCGCCAACGTCGTTTCTACGGCATCGCGAACGTTTTCATTCACCCTGGATATGGACTCTTGAACACTCGTAGCTATTCGTGCAGACTCTTCGGCAAGACGCCTGACCTCTTCTGCTACAACTGCGAATCCTTTACCTGCATCACCAGCTCGTGCTGCTTCTATAGCCGCATTCAACGCCAGAAGATTCGTTTGTTCGGCAATGTCACGAATGTTCTCGACGAAATTCGAAACAGTATGCGTGATCTCGTTCAAAGACTCCATCTTTTGCACGCTTGCTTCAACCTTGTTACCTATTTTGATCGCCGTATCGGCAACGAACTCCACCCGAGCTTTGCTGTGTTCGATGGTATCGGTGAGCATTTCAACCCTTGAAAGAGCATCGGAAGCGCTGACATTCAATTGTTCAGACACCCTGCTCAACTCCTCCATTTTCCCCACCATTTCGCCAAGCCTGGATATGGCACCGTTGAGACGTTCAGCGAATTCGCTGACCGTTGCAGCTATCTCCTGAG